>NZ_JAJJPG010000031.1:0-33538 GCF_032907665.1 Intrasporangium sp. | reverse complement strand
CCGCCCGGGCAGGCCTTGTCACGGGCGCTGTCCATGAGGATCTTCTTGGTCGTGTCGGCGTCGAGCGTGAAGCCGGCCGTACCGTTGACCTTGCCGTACTTCGACACGATCAGGGCCGCAACCCCAGCCGCGTGCGGTGAGGCCATCGAGGTGCCCTGGTAGTACTCGTAGTAGCCGCACTGCTCGCCCTTGCCGGGGACGTCACGGCAGTCCTTGAGGACCCAGCCCTCGCCGTACTCGGTGATGTTGCCGTCCTCGTCGATGGACCCTTCAGCCAGCACGACGTTGCGCGGGACGCTCGAGAGGATGAGGCGCTCCGGGTCGACACCGGTTCCGTCGTAGTAGTCGCCGCCGGGCGCGGAGACCTCGATCTCGCCGGAGTCCAGGTCAGTCGTGTAGTTCGAGTAGTACGCCTTGCGCTCGCTCGGGCCGACCGAGGAGACGCCGATGACGTGCGGGCCCTCGACCGGCAGGTCGAAGCACGTCGCGTTGTCGATGGTGCGCGGGTGCTCGTTGCCCTCGGGGTAGTTCGGGCTGCTGTAGTCCATCGGCGGGTTCGCCAGGTCGTCCGCGGAGTTGCCCAGGGCGCCGACGAGCGTCACGTTCTTGCTGTGGGCGTAGTCGAGCGCGCGGTTCATCGCCTCGATGGTGGCGTTCTGCTGCTGGCCCTCCTCCGTCGAGTCCTCGGGTGCCCCGTCGATGCAGTTGTAGGCCCACGGGTCCACGTAGAACGACATGTTCACGACGTCGATGCCCGCGTCCGCGGAGTAGGTCAGCGCGTTGACCGTCGAGTCGAGGAAGAAGTAGCCGGCGTCCTGGCCTGCGCGCACGTTGACGAGCGACACCTCGGGAGCCACGCCGGAGACGCCGAGACCGTTCATCGCGGCACCGATGGTGCCGGCCACGTGGGTGCCGTGGCCATTGTGGTCGACGTCGGCCGGATCGACACAGCCGTCGTACTCGCACTCGCCGTCGATGTCGGGCATGTCGGTGACGAAGTTGCGCGAGAGCTTGTGGTTGAAGTTTGCCGCAAGGTCGGGATGGCTCCCGTCGACACCGGTGTCCATGATGCCGACCGTGACACGCTTGTCCCCCATCTCGAGCCGGTGCGCTTCGGGGGCGTCGAGCATGTCCATGCCCCACAGGAGGTCGTCGAACGGGTCCGTGGCGCCCTTCTTGCCCTTCTTGGCGTGGGCGCTGTTGCCGTGGGAGTTGCCGGGCTCGTCGAAGCGGGGCCGCTCCACTGACGTGTCCTTCTTGTCCTTGGACACCGGTGACCGTCCGACGACTCCGTTCGTCGCGGCGCGTTGGACCGACGTCATCGACCGGGCGCCCGCGAGGAAGTCCGCAGACGTGGAGGTGACGGTCACCATGCCGATGGCGGTGTTGACCGACGTCACCTGCGCGTCGCCCAGCCTGGACAGCTGCCGAGCGAGGGCCTGCACGTCAGCGCCCTCCTCTGCGAGGACGACGTAGTCCTGTGGTGCCGTGGTCTGGGCGACCTGAGCGGGGGCTGCACCGGCTCCCGCGGCGCCGGCCATCGTGGCCACGCCGAGGGCCAGAGCCCCGCCCATGGCCACCATGCGAGTTCGTCGCATCATCACTGATCTCCTTTGGGTGGTGAAGGCACCTCCTCGTGCCCGGGCCCACCGTATGCACAGATCAGCCGCTTTTGGGGCTTAGGCCGGTCCTGACCAGGTCAACGGGCTCAGCGGCATACACCACGGCTGTGGTCGTATGCCGCTGAGCCGGGGGCGATCTGACGTGGCGTCAGTCGCCGGCTGGGTCACCGGCGGCCGGCCAGCCGGTCCCGCATGGCCGCGTCACTCAGTCCAGCGGCACGAAGTCTGTGAGGGTCTGGTCGATGGAGTTGCCGTCGGCGTCCCTGGCATCGAGGCGGACACTCACGGCGTCGCCGGTGCGCAGGTGCGTCGACCGAACCGTGGCCACGAACGCGGCCGGACCCGTGCGGCGCATCGACGCCTCGTGCCACGTGGCGCCCCCGTCGAGCGACCACTCCAACCGAGCGGACTCGATCCGCCGGGGGTCGCCCACGTCCCTGACGTTCCCGATCGAGAGGTCGAAGCGGAGGTTCCGGTCGCGCCGGGCCGTGCCGTCGAGGGCCGTCGAGGGCCCGTAGTCGACGGTGAGGATGGGCGGGACCGTCTCCCAGAAGTCGGGGTCGGTCGGGGCCTCGGACGTGAAGGTCCATTCCGTCCGGGCGCTGCGACCGTCGGTCAGCTCGACGTCACCCACGAGGCGGTAGGGCGTGCGCTCGGCGGGAACGTCGAAGAAGCCGAACACGTCAGGTGAGGAGCCGATGAGGTCGTCGTCGGAGTAGAGCGTGGTCGAGGCCGAGCGGATGCGCTCGAAGGGGATCGAGCCCGAGTGCACGCCGTCGGTGAGCCCCTGCGCGACGTAGAAGCTCCATCGGTCGTGGTAGGCCTGCCCCGCGGGGATCCCCACGTGCAGGCCGCGGCGGAAGTGGTGCACGACGCGGGATCCCGGCTCGTGCGGCGTCAGCGCCACGGACTCGAGCCGCTGCGGCCCCTCGTCGAGCCAGAAGGACTGGTAGCCCCACCGGACGTCCTCGTCCGCGGTCATGAGGACCTTCTCGGTCCGCGGGGCGGTGAGCTCTCGCAAGTGGACGATGTCGAAGGTGAGGGGAGTCGTCGAGATGAGGCCGCGGACGACATCACCGCGCTCGGGCGCATAGGCGTGCTCGGTGACCTCGGCCAGCTGCCCCACCTCGCGCTGGGTCAGTGGCCGCCCGGCCGGGTCGGCGAGGCCGCCGTGGACGGAGACGAGCTCGTAGGCATCGGGGGTGGTTGCACCGCGGTGGGTTCCGGGCTCGAGGCGCCACCGCGTGGCCGACTCGAAGGTGCCTTCGCCGTCGCCGTCCGCGGGCGCGACGAGGAGGCGTCCCGCCAGGACGTCCTCGATGGGACGAGAGATGCCGTCGCCGTAGCCGGAACCCCCTGGCGCCACGGCATTCCACACCATGGAGAACTCGGTCGCGTGCGTGTCCTGACCGTGGACGGCAGGCGGTCGTACCGGCTCGGCGTCACGCGCGTCGATGGTGAACGACGTGGCGGCGCGCACGTCGAGGTCGGGCGTGCCGGCGACCGTCGTCGTCGTGCCCACCTCCTCCTCCGTGTGGATCATCGTGACCGCGCTGTAGGTGCCCGGCGCGACGCGCAGCCGCGCCCGGCCGGCGTCGTCGAGCTGCGCGCGGTAGAAGTACCCGTTGTCGACGTTCTGGAGGGGGACCTCGCCGCCTGCGTAGGGGTCGCCGTTGCGGTCGAGCACGGTGATGTCGACCTGGTAGCGCTCGGGCTCGTCGTAGGTCGCGAACGGCAGCCTCAGGATGGAGCCGTCGTCGCCCGTGAGCTCGACATGACCGTGCCAGTAGCCGTCGTCGACCTGCGCCGGGTCGAACGCGACGTCGACCGCTGCGGAGCCACCCGGCGCGACGGTGACCGTCGCCGGCGTCACCACGAGTGCGTCCTCGGGGGCTTCCGTCCCGTCCGCCGGGGCCGTCTGGTTGTCGGTGGCAGTGAAGGTGCGATCCTCGGTCCCGGTGTTGCGGAGCGTCACGGTGGTGGTCAGGGGGTTCTCGTTCGGGTGCAGCGCCGGGCCGGGGCTCAGGGTGCTGGGCACGGCTGTGGTCTCGACGGTGACGGTGCGCTCGAGGGCCAGCCGACCCGCGCCCGCGGACCAGGCCGCACCCACCGGGTCCGCGCTCGCCGTGACGGCGGACTTCACCTGCTCCCAGGACCAGGTCGGGTGCTGCTGCATGGCGAGCGCCGCCGCACCGGCCACGATCGGAGTCGCCATCGAGGTGCCGTCCATCGGCACGTAGAGCTCCCCGTCACGAGCGCCGGCACGGGCGCCGAGGATCCCGACCCCGGGTGCGGTGAGGTCCGGCTTCGCACGGTAGCTCCCGCGGGTCGGTCCCTGTCCCGAGAAGCCCGGGACGCGGTCGTCCCGGTCGACGGCGCCCACGGTGAGGGCCGACGGGGCAGTGCCGGGCGAGGTGACCGTCTCCGGGACCCAGCCGTTCCAGCCGTTGTTCCCGGCGGCCACGACGAAGAGGGTTCCCGTGGTGCTGGCCAGGTTCTCCAGGGCCTGCACCACCGGGTCGTCGGTGAGACCCGCAGGGGCGGCGAGGCTCAGGTTGACGACGTCCGCGCCCTGCGCGACGGCCCACTCCATGCCGGCGATCACCCAGGAGAGCCGGCCCTGGCCCTCGTCGCCGAGGACCTTGGCGTTGAGGAGGTCAGCGGCCGGGGCGATGCCGCGGCGCGCCCCGTCGGCCCCGGCGCCCGACCCGGCGACGAGGCTCGCCACATGGGTGCCGTGGCCGACGAGGTCGCCTGCACCGCTCGAGTCCGTGAAGTTGTGTTCCGCCCTGACCTTGCCCCCGAGGGCCGGGTGGTCGCCGTCGATCCCGGTGTCGAGGATGGCCACGCTGACCCCGGAGCCGTCGAGACCTGCATTCCAGGCCTCGGGTGCTCCGACCTGGGTGAGGTAGGGATCGAGGTCCGCGGTGGCGCGGGCCTCGAGGGTCCGCGTGGTCTCGGTCGAGAACGCTCGGGCTCCAGTCGCCTTCGCGTCGAGCCAGATCCGGTCGATCCCGTCGAGCGCGCCGTTGCCGGCTGTTGTCGCCACCGGACCCGATTGGGTGGCGCGGACCGCCAGGTCGGCGCCGAACTCTCCGGCGCGCTTCTTGTCCAGCTGAACGGCGGCTGACCGGATGCTGGGCAGGTCGACCGCAGCGCTGAGCGCCGGGTTGGCGCTCAGGGTGTGCATGCCGGACGACCGCTGCACGATGAGCGGGATCGAGTCGGCGTGGCCGTCGTCGTAGCCCATGGCCACCAAGCCGGCGACATCGAAGAGGTTGGGATCGAGCACCTCGGGCACGAGGTCGAGGACGTCGTGCGGGATGACCTCGATCCGCGCGCCCTCACGTCGGATCGCGTAGTCGCTCTGGCCATCCCTGCCGACTTCGAGGACCACCTCCGGGTCTCCCGACGGCGACGGCTTGAGGGTCACCCGGTCGCCGGTGATGAGCGTCACCGTGGTCGGGGCGGTGAGGCGCGGTCGTCGGCTCGGGTCGCCTGGTCCGCTGGCGCTCGTGGCGCCCGTGGCGCTCCTTGCGGTCGGGACGCTCGCGCTGTCGGCCCCGCCCGAGCCACCCGTGTCCTGTGGGTCAGCGGCTGCAGCGGATGCCACGCTCAGGGTGGAGAGGGCGAAGACGATGGATGAGGCAGCGGCCGAGACGGCCCGGAGCCTCGAGTGGAGGGTGCGCATGGGCATGATCCTCACCGCAGGCCTCGGCCGCCCGCCACCACATATCGTGACCGGAGTCGGTCATGTCTGGATCCAGCCAAGGAGATGGTGCAGTGCTCGAGTCGATCGGGGTGGCCACGGAGGACGAGGAGCTCTATCGGCTCCTGCTCCGTGAACCGGACCTCGCGCCGGACGAGCTCGCCGCCCGTCTCGGAAGAACCCGACCTGCCCTTGACGGGGCGCTGCACCGCCTCGAGGTGGTCGGCCTGGTGACCCGGTCCTCACGGAAGCCGGCACGCTGGCGGCCGTCGAGGCCCGACGTCGCCATCGACGTCCTCGTCTCCCGTCGCCGCGCCGAGCTCGACCGGGTTGCCGAGGCCTCCCGGGAATGGCTCGCGGAGATGGCCGTCCCCGACCGGTACCAGCCGGAACGGCTCGTGGAGATCATCGTCGGGCAGGACGCCATTGCGGCCCGGTTCGCGCAGCTGATGCAGGCGACCGAGGCCGAACTGCTCGTGCTCGACCGGCCGCCGTACGCGACGCAGCCCGATGAGGCAGACCGTTCGGTTCGCGGGCTGCTCTCCTCGGGGGTCCGGGTCAGGGGCATCTACTCTCCAGACTCCCTCCAGCTCCCCGGTGCCGTCGACGAGGCGCACTCCGCCGTCGACGCCGGCGAGCGGTCGCGCATCCATCCGGACGTCCCGATGAAGCTCGCCATCGGCGACCGCAGGCAGGCCCTGCTGCCCCTTGCCGCAGACCGGGTCATCGACAGCGCCCTCGTGGTCCACAGCAGCGCCCTCCTCGACGCCCTCGTGCGGATGTTCGAGCTCCTCTGGGACCAGG
Source organism: Intrasporangium sp. (assembly GCF_032907665.1). Classification (GTDB taxonomy): domain Bacteria; phylum Actinomycetota; class Actinomycetes; order Actinomycetales; family Dermatophilaceae; genus Intrasporangium. Next base: position 27,403 of record NZ_JAJJPG010000031.1, on the reverse strand, counting down.
CTCTGCCCATCGCGCGGCACCACGGCGACGACCTCGACGCGCGACTCATCACCATGTTGACGGCCGGCATGGGGGACGACGCGATCGCCCGCCGGCTCGGGGTGAGCACCCGCACCGTCGGTCGTCGCGTCGCGCAGCTGATGGACCGGCTCGGGGCGAGCACGCGGTTCCAGGCAGGCGCCCACGCCGAGCGGCGGGTGGCCGCCGAGCCTCACGGGGAGGGAGCCCGTGGACGCGAGCCAGGGGAGGCGTCCTCGCCGGCGGGGGGACACGAAGGCCACTGACCCGGTCAAGGGGCTCAGCGGCATACGCTCTCGAAGGGGTGCGGGGGCGACGCCGACTACAGGACGACGGTGGTGTTGGCGAACGTCATGACCCGGTCCTCGCAGTGCCACTCGACCGCGCGGGCCAGAACCCGCCGTTCCACGTCCGCACCCAGGCGACGCAGGTCGGCTGTCGAGTCCTCGTGGGACACCCGCACGACGTCCTGCTCGATGATCGGCCCCTGGTCGAGGTCCTGGGTCACGTAGTGAGCCGTGGCGCCCACGAGCTTGACGCCACGTTCCTTCGCCCGGTCGTACGGCGCGGCACCGATGAACGCGGGCAGGAATGAGTGATGGATGTTGATGACCGGAACGCCGAGCTGCTCGAGGAACGAGGGGGAGAGGATCTGCATGTAACGGGCCAGGACCACGACGTCGACGTTGCCCTTGAGCAGGCCCAGCTCGTGGGCCTCGACCTCGGGCCGGGTCTCTGCGGAGATCGGCACGTGGAAGTAGGGAATGCCGAACTGACGGACGTCAGTGGCGAGGTCCGGGTGGTTGGAGATGACCATGGGCACCACCATCGAGAGCTCACCCCGCCGTTGGCGCCACAGCAGTTCGAGCAGACAGTGGTCGCTCTTCGAGGCGAGCAGCGCGACTCGCTTCGGTCGCTTGCTCTCGACGATGCGCCAGTTCAGGCCCAGCTCCTCGGCCAGCTGCCCGTGGAGTCGCTCGCTCAGCTCGGGCAGGCGTGCCGTCAGGTTCGGCAGGTAGAAGACCGTGCGCTGGAAGAACTGGCCCTCGTGCGGATCGCTCGAGTGCTGGTCCAGGGCGACGATGTTCGCCCCGATGTCGGTCAGGACTGTCGAGACCGCGGCGACGATGCCGGGCCGGTCAGGTCCTTGGACGAGCAGTCGGCCCTCGTCCTCTGGCTCGGTTCGATACGTCGGCATGTTCCCTCTTCCTGAGCTCTCCGAGCACTGGGGCGGCCGTGCTCTTCGTCTCGACTCAGTCGAGACCGGTTTCGCGGCGCAGCTTGAGTCGCCACTTCTCGGCGCCGGCCAGCTCGTTGAAGGTGAACAGGTGGATCCCGTGCACGAGTGGCTCCGACTCCGGCTGTGCCGCCGCGAGCCCCCGGAGGAGCTTGCTGGGGTTGTAGGCACCCGGCATGAGGAAGCGCCAGAGCCCCTTCTGCTTCTGGAGGAAGCGCGCCGAGGTGCCGAGCCCCAACGAGGCGCTGATCCGAATGAGCTTCTGCCGGTTGACCGGTCCGGGCATCCCTGCGTAGAAGGTGAGGTGCGCCCCCGCACGGGCCATGTCGCCGGCCCACGCGGTCGTCACCTTGGGGTCGAAGCACATCTGGGTGATGACGCGGTCGGCATGCAGCGACTTCTCGACGAGGGCCTTCTCCGCGACGTCAGTGCTGAAGTTCGGATGGCCCTCCGGGTATCCGCCGATCCCGACCTCACGGAAGCGGTGGCCCGTCCTGGCGATCGACTCGAGCAGGGCCAGCGCATCGAAGAACTTGCCTTCCGGCTCCGGACCGTCGCCCCCGATGACGAAGACCCGCTCGACCCCGTTCGCCACGAGGTGCTGGACCACTTCGGCGGTGTGCTGGTCATCGCGGAAGAGCCGGGCTGCGAGGTGGGGAGCGACGTCGAACCCCCTCTCGCGCAGGTGGATCGCCACGTCCAAGGTGCGATCCAGGCCTTTCGCTGCCGTCGTCGTCACGGTCAGCGGGACACTCGGGTCGACCAGGTCGACAGCCTTGTGCTCGATGTCCTTGAAGGGCATCACCTCAAAGCCGATGTTGGCGACCAGCCGGCGAAGGTGCTCTTGACGATTCATGACGCGGCCCCTTGGGAAGCTCCGTGGGTGGTGCCCCTGCTCGCCTGCGGCGATGGGGCGCGGTAGGTGTCTCGAACCTGCTTGACGAAGGGGGCCGGCGCGACGACGGCGCGCATCTCGACCTGCTCGTGCCTCTCGACGCCGGGCTTTCGCGAGTTCGGCGACTCCCCCCACAGCACGTGCACCTCGGTCCCGAGCGGAGCGAGCTCCGTGTCGACGACAGCGAGCGACACGAAGGCGTGCTCGTTCACCAGGTAGCCGAGGTCCATCGACATGCCGACGGTCGCTCCGCCGAGGACGACCTTGTCGGCCTGGTAGAGGCCGTAGCGGGCCTTGGGCAGCTCCAGGTACTTCGCCGGGAGCCCGTCGTGGAAGAGCGAGCGGAAGGCCGACGCGACGTCGTCCGCGTTCCAGACGAGGGTGACCTTGGTCCGGTGCGGTGCCTGCATCGCCTCGAGGGAGTCGCGCCCGTGGAAGTCATGATCGAAGCGAACGACCTTGCCGTATCCGAGCTCGTACGGCGTGACGAGGTAGTCGGTGATGTCGGGGGAGTCCATGCTCCCGGCGAGAGCACCCACCGCATCGGCGGGCAGCCACTGTCGGTAGGCCGTCATGTCCTCCCCGAAGATGCCCGGGGGAGGCGAGGGGACCCACCCGGACTCGAGGTTCGCCGTCGAGTACGCCTTCGCGCCGGCCCGGACGAGCCCGAGGTCGCGTCCTGCGCCGAGCAGCGCGTCCAGGACGCGCTCGTTCTCCGACCACGGACCGAACAGCTCGACGCCGGGTTGCCCCGCCATCCCGTGGCGCAACCCGCGAACCCGGACGCCGGCGATCTCGAAGTCGGCCATGGTGAAGAACCGCATCTGCGGGATCGGCGCTCCAGCCGCCTCCATGACGGCTGCGGCGTTGGGGCCCTGCAGCTCGTAGCGGAACTCCTTCGGCGGACCCGAGGGCCGATCGGCGGAGTTCTCGTCCCGCTCGATCGCCACGTCGTAGCGGCCGGCCCCCGCATTGAACTCCAGCCAGTTCGGGACCGTCGGGTGTCCCACGACGTCGAAGAGCCCATCCTCGAGATGGAAGAGGATGGCGTCGCCGATGACGTGGCCGTCGGCATTCGTTGCGACGTACTGCTTGGCCTGGCCCGGCCGGAAGCCGTCGAGACCATTGACCCCGAAGTCGCTCAGCAGGCGGACGGCATCCGGACCGGAGATGAACAGGTCCGTCATGTGGTGGGACTGGTCGAACAGCACACAGGTCTGCCGCCAGGCAGCCTGCTCCGTCCGCCAGTTCGTGAACTCCGGTGGAACGGGGAAGGTCATGGCGCGGGCGGTCTGGTTCCGCAGCAGGGTCACGACGCCGCCGGCGGCATCGATGGCGCTCTGGATGGACCTGGTCAAGGGTGCGTGTCCTTTCGGCGTCCCGGGTTCGGTCCGATTGAAGCCCCACGGCCCCAGGGGCAACAGCGGCATTCGCCAGCCTTCCGCTGGGACATATGACGCAGCCCGAGAGTCACCTACGCCAAATGACGGTCCCCGGACCGGGCATTTCTCGCTGTTGACCACCGATACGACGTCCTACGTTGGTCGGGAAGTGGCCACGAACATCGTCAAGGAAGACAGGTGACTCATGACGGCAAGGAACCTCCAGGAGGTCCTCGACCAGGCAGGAAACACGGTCGAGCTGCTGCGCAACAGCCAGCTCGGGGCATACATCTATCCCGTCGTCCCGAGCGAGTTCACGAACTGGCGCCGTGAGGTCGAGTCCTGGCGTCACACCGCTGTGCTCTTCGACCAGAGCCACCACATGGCCAACCTCTTCATCACCGGACCCGACGCCGTGCGCCTCGTCTCCGACACGGGGATCAACAGCTTCGCGAACTTCCCGGTCAACACGGCCAAGCAGTTCGTCCCGGTCTCTCCCGAGGGTGGAGTCATCGGCGACGGGATCCTCTTCCACCTCGGCGAGAACGAGCTCGTCTATGTCGGCCGTGCGCCGGGCGCGAACTACCTCGAGTTCATGGCCACCAAGGGCTACGACGTCGAGATCCGCAACGATCCGCGGTCCCCGTCGCGCCCCTACGGCAAGCCGGTGTCGCGCGAGCTCTGGCGCTTCCAGATCCAGGGGCCGAACGCGTGGCCGATCATCGAGAAGCTCAACGGAGGCCCGGTCGAGCAGCTGAGGTTCTTCCACATGGCCGAGATGACCATCGCCGGCGAGCGGGTCCGCACCCTCCGTCACGGCATGGCAGGCGCCCCGGGGCTGGAGATCTGGGGCCCGTACGCGTCCTATGACAAGATCCGCGACGCGATCCTCGAGGCCGGCGTGGAGTTCGGCATCGAGCCGTGCGGTTCCCGCGCCTACTCCAGCAACACCCTCGAGTCCGGCTGGATCCCCTCGCCGCTGCCGGCCGTCTACACGAGCGAGGGAATGCGCGAGTACCGCGAGTGGCTCCCAGCCGACGGCTACGAGGCCACCAACGCCATCGCCGGAAGCTTCGTCTCCGACAACATCGAGGACTACTACACGAACCCGTGGGAGCTGGGATACGGCAACTTCGTGAAGTTCGACCACGACTTCGTCGGTCGCGACGCCCTCGAGCAGATCAAGCCGGAGGAGCAGCGCCGCAAGGTCACGCTGGCCTGGAACCAGGAGGACCTCGGCAAGCTCCTCGCGACCCCGACCGACGGCTTCCGCCACCAGTACTTCGACCTGCCGAACGCGAACTACGGCTCGTCCAACTTCGACGCGGTCCTCGACGACAACGGCAAGACGGTCGGGCTGTCGATGTTCACCGGCTACAGCGCCAACGAGAAGCAGGGCCTGTCCCTGGCGACCGTCGACCCCGACGTGCCGATCGGCGCCGAGGTGCAGGTCCTCTGGGGTGAGCCGGACGGTGGCAGCAGGAAGACGACCGTTCAGCCGCACGAGCAGCTCGCCGTCCGAGCCGTCGTCAGCCCGGTGCCCTTCTCGGAGGTGGCTCGCGGCGACTACCGGCCCGGATGGCGGTCGCTCGCGGCCAAGGCCTGACCAACCACGGCCACCGGCCTGCGTGTCCGGACCCGAGTGCCCCGGCGTTCCCCCACGGCGCCGGGGCACTCGGGCACCGAGGCACTCGGGCCCCAAGGCGGTCCACGGACCGCCGAGGGTCAGCCGAAGCGATCCGAGACGAGGATGGATAGTCTGTCAGGCCGACTGGGCCTGCCGGCACGGGGAGATCGATTGAACGGATACGCCTTCGAGCGGGGCGGCTGGACCACGGACGGGGCTCGTGTCCCCGTCAGGCCGCAGACCCTCGTGCTCATGTTCGGCGCGCAGTACATGAGCGATCCGGACGTCGCCGTGTCCACGGGCAGCGTCCTGTCGGCTCTCGAGTCCGTCGACGTGGGGGAGCGGGCTGCGCGGTCGACGGTCAGCCGGATGCTGCGCCGCGGGTCCCTGGAGAAGCTGCGGAGGGGGCGTCGGACCTACCTGCACCTGCCGGAGCGCACGCGTGAGGTCCTTGCCGCGGGTGAGCGGCGGGCGTGGCGTTCGCCTGTCGACACGCACTGGGACGGCCATTGGACACTGCTCGGCTTCTCGTTCCCGGAGAGCCGCCGGGCGGACCGGCACCAGCTTCGGTCGCGACTCGCGTGGGCGGGTTTCGGCCTGCTCCAGAACGGTCTCTGGATCGCGCCGGGAGCACCGGACATCTCGGAGATCGTCTCCGAGCTCGGGACCGAGGGGAACCTCAAGGTGTTCCGCGCTGAGGCGCTCGCCCCGACGGACATCGTGGCGATGATCGCGGACGCCTGGGACCTCGATGCCCTGCGGCGCGGCTACGAGGGCTTCCTCGCGCGCTGGGACGTCCCGTCGCCCCTGCCCGAGGCGCCTCATGACCTGGCCCGCGAGCTGTGGCTGCTCGGCGAGTGGCTCACGCTGGTGCGTCGCGACCCAGGGCTTCCTGCGCAGTACCTCCCGGCGGACTGGCCGGCGGTCCGGGCGGAACACGTGGCTGAACAGCTGCGGCAGAGGTATCGCGACGAGGCGGAGCGGGTGGCGGACCGGCTGCTCGACACGATCCACCTCGGGGCCATCGACCTTCCGCAGGAGGGAAGGAACTGACGCACTGTCTGGACGGGCGTCACGGAAATCAATAATGTCGCTGTCAGTCGCCGGATCTGCGGCGACGGTCCACGGGAGAAGCGAAGGAGCCTGACCATGGAGCTGGCTGACAAGGTCGCCGTCGTCACGGGCGCGGGTCGCGGGCTCGGGCGCGCCTACGCGGTCGCGCTGGGAGCCGCCGGCGCCGCGGTCGTTGTCAACGACGTCGACCCCGAGGTCGCCGCGGAGACCGTCGACCTCATCACGAAGCAGGGCGGCCGGGCGGTGGCGGAGACCTCACCCATCGGGGGCTCCGAGGCCGCCGACGCAGTGGTCGCGGCTGCGGTCGGCGAGTTCGGCCACCTCGACGTCATGGTGACCAACGCCGGGATCCTGCGCGACAAGACGCTCGTCAAGACGAGCGACGAGGAGTTCGACGACGTCGTCCGGACCCACCTGCGCGGAACCTTCACGTGTGGTCGCGCCGCGGTCCGCCAGTTCCGCGAGCAGGGCAAGGGCGGCCGTCTCATCCTCGTCGGGTCGCCCGCCGGCCAACGCGCCAGCTTCGGCCAGACGGCGTACTCGGCATCGAAGGCGGCCATCATCGGTCTCGTCCGGACGTGGGCTCTCGAGGGCGAGCGTTCCGGGATCACCGTCAACGGCATCGTGCCCGTCGCGCTGACGCGGATGGTCGCGACCATCCCGGGGCTCGGCGAGCTCGTCGAGCAGGTCGAGCGCGGCGAACCGGTGCCCGAGGGTGTGCGCAACGGTGGGCTCGGCACGGCGGACGACGTCGCCCCGCTCGTCGTCTTCCTCGCCAGCGACCAGGCCGCCGGGGTGACCGGCCAGGTCATCGGTGCCGGCGGCGACCGCATCACGCTGTGGTCCCACCCGACCGAGGTGGCTGTGGCGATCCGCCCCGGTGGCTGGGACGCTGACGGCATCGCGGCCGTCTTCCCCGGGACGTTCGGCACCCTGCCGCAGGACTTCCGTCCGAGCCCACCGCCGATGCCGGAGGGCTGACGAGCATGCCGATCGACCTCGACGCCATCGATGCCATCGACGTGCACACCCACGTCCACCTCTCCGTCCGCACCACGGCGGCGGCGGGGGAGGACAGCGCCACCGTCAAGGCCATGGGCGAGTACTTCGGGGAGGGCATGCCGACCTTCACCCTGCCCCAGCTCGCGGCCTACTATCGCGAACGGCGCATGGCGGCAGTCACGTTCGGCGTGGACAGCTCGTCCCAGAACGGCCAGGAGATGGTGCCGTCGAACGACGAGATCCTCGAGCTCGCCGCGGAGCACGACGACGTCATCATCCCCTTCGGCAGCATCGATCCGCACCGAGGCGCACTCGGTGTGGCCACGGCCAGACGGCTGCTCGAGGGCGGCATCAAGGGTTTCAAGTTCCACCCCAACACCCAGGGGTTCTACCCCAACGACCGACTCGCCTACCCGCTCTACGAGGTCATCGCCGAGTTCGGCGCAGTTGCGCTCTTCCACTCCGGCACGACGGGAGTGGGCGCCCGCACCCCGGGAGGCGGCGGCATACGGCTGAAGTACTCCAACCCCCTGTGCGTCGACGACGTCGCCGTCGACTTCCCCGGGCTGTCGATCATCATCGCCCATCCGTCGTTCCCCTGGCAGGACGAGGCCCTCGCCGTCGCGAACCACAAGCCGGACGTCTACATCGACCTGTCGGGCTGGTCGCCGAAGTACTTCCCCCCGCAGCTCGTCCAGTACGCGAACTCGATGATCAGCGACAAGGTCCTCTTCGGGTCGGACTTCCCCGTCATCATGCCGGAGCGGTGGATGAAGGCCTTCGACGAGCTGCCGATCAAGGAGCACGTGCGTCCGAAGATCCTCAAGGACAATGCCGCTCGGCTCTTCGGCCTGACCGGGAAGTCAGGGTGACCACATGAGGGAGAGCTACGCCACCGTGCTCGAGACGGTCGCCGTGGCACGGCCGGACTCGAAGGTCGTGACGCATGCCGGCCGCGACGTCACCTGGCGCCAGCTCGATGACGAGGCGTCCCGTCTCGCCGCGCACCTGCGGTCGGCGGGTATCGGTCGGGGTGACCGGGTCGCGGTCGCCCTCTTCAACGGGCCCGAGTACCTCGCCAGCCTCTGGGGGATCCTCAAGCTGCGCGCAGTCCCGGTGAACGTCAACTTCCGCTACAGGTCCGAGGAGATCCGCGCCCTCTTCGACGACGCCGACGTCGCGGCGATCGTCCACGACGTCGACCTCAGTGGCGAGATCGACTCCGCCCTCGGCAGGGTGCGACGCGCGCCGGTGACACTCGTCGTGCTCGGCGGCTCACGCCGCGAGGACAGGCGGATCCCGTATGCCGCTGTGCTCGGTGAGCACGAGCCGTTGCCTCACGAGGAGCGAGGCGACGACGACTGGCTCATGTACACCGGCGGCACGACCGGCCGGCCCCGGGGCGTCATCGTCCGTCACTCGTGGCTCTACGCCGTCACGTGCGCGAACAGCTTCCGCCTCATGGGGATCGAGCCTCCCGCCACGCTCGAGGAGCTGCGCGCGTACCTTGCGGGTGTTCCTGCTGATGAGTACCCGATCGTGACGGTCCCCGCACCTCCCCTCATGCACGCGACGGGGAGCTACACGAGCCTCGGCGCGCTCATCGCCGGGGGACGGGTCGCCTATCTCGCGGGTCGCTCGTACGACCCGGACGAGCTCCTGCGCCTCGTGGTGGACGAGCGGGCCGACACGGTCTCGATCGTCGGGGACGTGTTCGCCCGTCCCCTGGCCGACGCCCTCGAGCGAGCCGCTGCGGAGGGGCGGCCCTACGACCTGTCGAACCTCAAGCGCATCCTCTCCGTGGGTGTCACCTGGGGCGCGGACTCGAAGCGGCGGATCCTCGCCCACGCGGACATCGTCTGCCGCGACATCGTCGCAGCCAGCGAAGGGGGGCCCTTCGCGGTCAACGAGTCCAGACGTGGCGAGGAAACCGTCACGGGAAAGTTCGTCCTCATGCCCGGTGCCCGGGTCGTCGACGACGAGGGCAACGACGTCATCCCGGGATCCGGGCAGATCGGCATGCTCGCTGCGCCCGCCGACGACTACATCCACTACCAGGGTGACCCGGAGAAGACCCGCCAGACCTTCCGCGAGTTCGGCGGGCAGCGTTGGGTCGTGCCGGGCGACATGGCATCGGTCGAGACGGACGGCACCGTCACCTTCCACGGGCGGGGCAGCCAGGTCGTCAACACGGGAGGCGAGAAGGTCTTCGCCGAGGAGGTGGAGAGCATCGTCCTGCTCCACCCGTCCGTGCGTGACGTCATGGTGGTCGGGGTGCCCGACGAGCGGTGGGGCAGCCGCGTCGCCGCCGTCGTCACCCTCAATGAGGGCACGACGCTGACGCTCGACGAGCTGCGCGAGCACGTCGGCCGGCATCTGGCCGGCTACAAGCGACCCACCGTGCTCGTCGTCCGGGATGAGCTGAAGCGCAGTCCCTCCGGGAAGGCCGACACCCGATGGGCCAAGCAGGTCGCCACCGAGTCGACTCCGTCGACGCCCCAGTGATCAAGGAGAACCGATGAGTCCCACCCGCACAGCCACAGGAATCGACGGCGTGAAGGCCCTCGTCGGCGAGACGATCGGACCGAGCGACTGGCACGTGGTCACCCAGGAGCAGGTCAACACCTTCGCCGAGGCCACGGGCGACCACCAGTGGATCCACGTGGACCCGGAGCGGGCGAAGCGGGAGAGCCCCTTCGGCGGCGCGATCGCCCACGGCTTCCTCACCCTCTCGATGATCCCGCTCTTCCTGCCGCAGCTGCTCGCCATCGAAGGCTTCAAGCTCGGCGTGAACTACGGCCTGGACCGGGTCCGGTTCCCGGCCCCGGTGCCCGTCGGCTCGAAGCTCCGGGCCAGCACCGTCATCGACGACGTGGCCGACATCGAGGGTGGCATCCAGGTTCGCCAGACGGTCACCTTCGAGATCGAGGGCGGGGCCAAGCCGGTCTGCGTTGCGACGAGTGTCGTGCGCCACTACGTCTGACGTGGGGCGGGCGAGGATAGCCGTGGAGGTCTGATGGCGGGTCTCGAGGCCCACGACCTGGTCTCGCTCCGTGAGTCCGTCGGCGCGGCGTTGTCTGCCGCATGGCCGGACGCGCCGGTGGCCGGCGCGGCGGACGCGGACGACCGCATCGTCGCGGCATGGGACGCACTGCACGAGCTGGACCTCGACCTGCTGGCCGACGAGGGCGCCCTTGACGCGCTGGTCGTCGTCGCGGACGAGCTCGGTCGGCGCGGCTGCCCGGTTCCGTTGGCTGATGGCTACGTCGTTCGTCGGCTCCTCGGGGGCGAACGAGCCGAATGGGCCGGAGGCCTCCGAGCCGTGCTCCACGTCGGCACGGAGACCGGCTCGAGCGTGCGACACGTCGAGGCGGCAGCGGGTGCAAGCCATGTCGCCTGGCTCGATCCCGAGGCTGGAACGCTGCGTCTTCGTCCCGTGGAGTCGGTCGCCGCGACGCCGGGACTGCCGAGTCCCGCCTGGAGCGCGGTGACTGTCGGCTCCGCAGCACCTGTCGATGCTCCGGGGACGGCGGCCGAGGAGGGCGAGGTGTGGGAGTGCGACGTCTCGCGGGCCGCCGTCGACGAGGCCCTCCACGTCCTGCGGCTGGCGACGGCGGCCCGCGCGCTCGGTGCCTCCTCGGCCGCAGCGGAGGCGGGAGCAGACCACGTCAAGGTCCGCAAGCAGTTCGGCACCACCGTGGGTGCCTTCCAGGCCGTGGCGCACCGGGTCGTCGACTGCGCGATCGACGTCGCTGCCGGCGACGCCTTGGTGCAGGACGCCGTCCGTCGTCGGCTCGACGAGGATCCCGCGTGGCTCCTCGCGGCCCAGCTCGCGGTCGCGCACGTCCTGGAGGTGGCACCGCGCGTCCAGTTCGCGGCCCATCTCACCTTGGGGGCAGTCGGCTACTTCGAGGAGCACCGAGCACCTTGGCTGTTCCGTCGTGTGCACGCCGACCTGGCTCGCCTGCGGGTTCTCGCCGACCACAGCGCGGGCATCGCCGAGCGGATCATCGAGGGCGGCGAGGGCCTGCCCGGGCTCCGGTTCGGCCCCGAGGCGGAGAAGGCGCGTCGTGAGGTCCGCGAGCTGGTGCGCGCGGCCTTCTCCGATGGCCTCGCACCGTCGGATCCGGAACTGGCGAGCCGTCTCGCGGACCACGGGTGGATCGCACCGGCCCTGCCCGTGGAGTTCGGTGGCCTCGGTGCCACCGCCGAGCTGCAGCTGGCCATCGACGAGGAGCTCGCCTACTGGGGGGCCGCGATCCACCCCCGAACCTGTGCCGGCATGCTCGGGCCCTCCATCGACCGGCACGGGACCGAGGCACAGCGCCGGACGTTCCTGCCCCTCATCGCGCGCGGACAGCTGCCGTTCTACCTCGCCTACAGCGAGCCCGAGGCCGGGTCGGACCTCGCGCACCTGCGCACGACGGCGGTCCGGGACGGCGACGACTGGGTGGTGAACGGGCAGAAGATGTGGGGGACGGGCGCCTACCGTGCCGACTGGGGATGGCTCGCAGCACGCACCGACCCGGCCGCGGAGGCGCATGCCGGGATCTCGATCTTCCTCTTCCGGACGAGCACGCCTGGCTGGAGCCGTCAGGACCACACCGCCCTGTCCGGGGAGCGCTCGTGCACGACCTTCTTCGACGACGTCCGCATCCCCGACGAGAACCGGATCGGCCCGCTCCACGGCGGGTGGTCGCTCCTCACGGAGGCGCTGGCCCATGAGCGCGTCGTCATCGCAGGAGGGACGGGTCGGCTGCTCCGGCTCTTCGACGAGCTGGTCGCGCTGCTGCGTGCGGATCCGGAGGCGTCGCTCGGGCCGATCGGATCCTCGAGTCGCGCCACCCTGGCGCGACTCGCCACCCACCTGCAGGCGGCACGCGTGCTCGGCGCCCGCGCCTCCGCGTCAGCCGTGTCGTCGCCGGTGTCGCCCGGGCACGGCAGCCCTGCCGACGCACCCATGGCGAAGATCATTGCGAGCGAGTTCGAGGAGGAGTTCGGCGTCGAATCCCTGTCCTTGCTCGGCCCCGACGCGCTCGTCGAGGGCGGCGTGCCGGTCAGCGATGGGTGGTCCTTCGAGAACGCCCTGCGCTACTCGATCATGGCGGTCGTGTCCGGTGGGACCAACGACATCCAGCGCAACATCATCGCGAGGGCACTCGGCCTCCCGCGTCGCTAGCCGCCAGCGGCCCCTGCTGACCGCCGGCAGGCGGAGGTGCCGATCCAGTCATGGCACCCAGCCGGCACAGTCACGCTCCCACCCGGCCCGGCGGCATACGGCAGCCTCCACAGCCGTCGGCGGCGCCCCACGAGGACAGGCAGGTGGGGGGTGAGTGTCCCGGCGCTCCGGAGGCTCTCAGTGCTGCTGCGCGGCGAGGGCCTGCTCGTCGAGGTGGGCGATGGACCGGGTGTCCTGGAAGGCGCGGACACCCTCCAGCCCCTGCTCGCGGCCCATCCCCGACTGCTTCATGCCACCGAAGGGCGCCCGAAGGTCGAGGCGCGTCGCGCCGTGGTCGTTCACCCAGACATAGCCACACACGAGCTGTCCGCCGACCCGGTTGGCGGCCTCGGTGCTCGCCGTCCAGACCGACCCGCACAGTCCAGCCCACGTGTCGTTGGCCAGTCGGACCGCCTCGTCCTCGGTGTCGAAGGGGAGGATGGGGATGACCGGGCCGAACTGTTCCTCGGTCACCACCCGGAGACCGGGGTCCGGGTCGACGACAATGGCGGGACGCACGAAGTTGCCGCCCGCGAGGTCCCCTCCGGGGAGCTCACCGAACTCCATCACCGTGGCGCCGGAGTCGCGCGCCTCCGCGATGAGGGACTCGACGAACGTCTTCTGGTCCGGGGAGTGCAACGGCCCCATCGTCGTCCCCTCGTCGAGGCCGTGGCCGAGGACCGTGCGCTCGAGCCGCGCCGCGAGACCGGCGACGACCTCGTCCACGCGCGAACGGTGCACGAGGACCCGCTTCGCGTTCATGCAGATCTGACCGGTGGTGTCGTAGATCGCGGCGAAGAGCCGGTCGAGGTGGGTGTCGTCGATGACGGCATCCTCGAGGAACACGGCGGCGTCGTTTCCGCCCAGCTCGAGGGTGACCCGCGTGAGCGATCGAGACGCCATCTCCATGATGCGTCGGCCGCCACCCACACTGCCGGTGAAGCACACCTTGGCGACGTCCTCGTGCTCGATGAGGCCGCTCATCTCGCTGTCGGGTCCCGTGATGACGTTGAGCACCCCCGGAGGCAGCTGCTCGGCCACCCGCTGGGCGATCCGGGTCGTCGCCAGCGGTGCGCTCGGCGGCGGCTTGACGATCACGGTGTTGCCAGCGAGGAGCGCGTGGGGCAGCGAGGCCGCGAGGATCGCCACCGGCCAGTTGAACGGCACGATGATCGTCGCGACGCCGAGTGGCTGGTAGCCGATCGTGGTGGTGACGGGGATGCCGGGCGCCGGCTCGAGGACCGTGACCTTGTCCACGTCGTCGGCCAGGGCGAGCGCAAGGTTCCAGCGCAGCTCGAAGACGAGCGAGTCGACCCATGCCTCCAACCGGATCTTCCCGACCTCCTGGGAGAGGATCGCGGCGTCGTCGTCGCGGTTCTCGGCGAGGCCCGCGAGGGCGTCAGCCATCTGGGCGGCCCGCTCCTGGGGGGTGAGTGACGACCACCCGGGGAAGGCCTGCTTGGCCGCTGCGACGGCGTCCGCCACGTCCTGCGCCGTCGCCGACGCGGCCTCGCCGACGATGCGGTCGGGACGGGCGGGATCACGGACCTCGAGCACGCTCGTCGTCGCTCGCTCGGTCCCTCCGATGTAGAGACCGGTGCGCGCGGGCGCCTGGACCTGTGCCGTGTCAGTCATCATCGACCTCCGTGTGGGCAGCCACCGCGGTGCCCGGCGGGGCAACGAGGGGCTGGGGGCGGGCCACAACTCTTCCCTACCGAAGGTACGTCTCGACTCGCCCGTTGTCACTGGTTCCTTCCGGCTGGCGGATGGCGAACTGCACCACGACCGTGGTCCTGCGGGCCCCCTGCCGAAGCCTCCGCCGTGCGGAAGGGGGCGTGCACGGCCGGGGCCCAGGTGGCAGCCTGCCCGAGCACGATGCGGCGCCCACTGCAGAGGCTGGAGAAGGGGCCGCGACACGGCAGGAGAGGGAGACAGGAGAGAACGATGGCCGCAGCTGCAGCCGCGCGTGAGGGTGCGCGACCCCGCTCCTCCAGCGTAGAGCTGACCCGGCCGAGGGTCACCATCGTCAACAGCTCGTCAGGACTCGCGAGCTGCTACAGCCACCTCGACGAGCGGGTGCGGGTGGCTCTCGCTGTACACCCGCCCGTCCAGCCGCACACGACGGTCGCGACCATGGGGATCGGGGGTCGGGTGAGCGCCGGGCGGGCACAGGGGCGACGTTTGACGTAGATCGGACAGGACCTCCATCGCATGAAAGGCAGTCATTCGACGGTCGAGACCAACCAGACGCATCCTTAGGCTCGTCGCTACCGATCCTCAACGTCGAGAGTGGTGAAGCGTGACGGCTCAGTCCTCGGATGGCTCCGGCCTGTCAGTGCGCGACCTGGCCGTGCGGTACGGGCGGAGCAACCGTGCGCTCGAGGCCGTGACGCTCACCGTCGCGCCTGCATCGGTGGTGTCCGTCATGGGAGTCAACGGGGCAGGCAAGACGACGTTGGCGCGCGCGATCACCGGCATGCTGCATTTCCACAACGGCGTCGCCGACGGCGGACAGATCACCTGGGACGGCAGATCCATCAAAGGCATGCATCCTGCGGCGGTGGTACGCGCCGGCATCAGCCAGACCCTCGAGGGGCGACGCATCTTCCCAGAGCTGACCGTCGAGCAGAACCTTGTCGTCGGCGGCATGACGAGACGCAACGACAAGGAGCTCAAGGGGGTGATGGACTCGATCTACGACATGTTCCCCCGACTGGCGGAGCGTCGGCTTCAGATCGCTGGATACCTCTCGGGAGGCGAGCAGCAGATGCTCGCCATCGGTCGGGCCCTCATGCAGTCACCGCGCCTCCTCGTCCTCGACGAGCCTTCCCTTGGACTCGCTCCCAAACTCGTCGACCAGATCCGCCTCACCATCGGAGCGATTCGAGACCTCGGGACGAGCGTGTTGCTCATCGAGCAGAACGCGACCATGGCACTCAGCGTCTCCGACTACGGCTACGTCCTGTCCCACGGGCGGGTGAACAAGGAGGGGCCGAGCGCCGACATCCTGCGGGATCCGGAGATCAAGACGTTCTACCTGGGCCTGGACCTCGACGAAGCGGGAGCGTCCCGATGAGCGGACCCATCCTCGAGGTCGAGCAGGTCGAGGTGACCTTCGGGGGCATCAAGGCGATCCAGGACGTCTCGTTCGCCGTGGAGCCCGAGGAGTTCTTCGCGATCATCGGCCCCAACGGCGCAGGCAAGACCTCCATGCTCAACGTCCTCAACGGGGTCTACCGGCCGAGCAGGGGAGACATGCGGTTCGAGGGCCGCTCGCTCCTCGGCATGGCGCCGCCACAGGTGGCTGCCCTCGGCATCGCCCGCACCTTCCAGAACCTCGCGCTCTTCGACGAGATGAACGTGCTCGACAACGTCGTGTTCGGGCGGCACCACTTCATGCGGTCGGGCGTGCTGAGCGGGGGCCTGTGGTTCGGCCGGGCTCGCGACGAGGAGAAGGCCGCTCGCGTCGACTGCCTGCCCCTGCTGGAGCTCATGGGGCTGATGGACATCCGCGACCGGACCGTGCGCGACCTGCCGTACGGAGTCAAGAAGCGCATCGAGCTCGCGCGCGCCCTGGCGATGAAGCCCAAGCTCCTCCTCCTCGACGAGCCGGTCGCCGGGCTGAATGCGAGCGAGAGCCGGGAGCTGGCGCAGTGGGTCCTGACGGCGAAACGGCAGCTCGGCCTCACCGTCGTGATGATCGAGCACGACATGGCCCTCGTGCGGGAGTTCGCGGACCGAGTTCTCGTCCTCGACTTCGGGCGGGTCATCACCTGCGAGCGGCCCGAGGAGGCCATCGCGGACCCGCGCGTCGTCCGGGCCTACGTCGGGGGCAGCGGCGACGACCTCATCGCCGATCTCCTCGGGGGACAGAACATCTCAGAGCAGCCGGACGGCGGTCCCGATGAGCCGCGCACCGGCCCGGCCGAGAAGGGTGCCCGCGCGTGACCGAGAACCTGCAGATCCTCATCTCGGGAGTTTCTCTCGGGTGCCTCTATGCGCTCCTCGCGCTCGGCTTCGTCGTCGTGTCACGAGCCACCGGGGTCCTCAACCTCACCCAGGGAGGCTTCGTCGTCATCGGCGCCTACCTCACCTACCTCTTCAGCCAGACGCTGGGTCTGCCCTACTTCGTCGGCATGGGCCTGTCGATCATTGCCACAGCGTTGATCGCCGGCATTCTCGAGGCGCTCGTGGTCCACCGCATCGCCAACACCAACCTCTTCACGCCGATCCTCGTGACCTTCGGCCTCGTCATCCTGATCCCACCGATCGTCGCCGGGTTCTGGGGGAACGAGCCACTGACCTCGGGCGACCCCTGGGGACTGAGCGTGCTCCGCATCGGTGACCTCAGCGTGACCCACAAGGATCTCGCGGTCGTTCTCCTCACCGCCGTCATCCTCGTCCTCTTCCTCGGGTTCATCCGCTACTCACGGCTCGGCCTGGCCATGCAGGCGACGGCCATCGACCCCGAAGCCGCGCTCGCCCAGGGCGTGAGCGACCGGACGGTGCACCGGCTGGCCTGGTCGATCGCCGGAGCGCTTGGAGCGGTGGCGGGCACGATGCTCGCGACCGCCGCCAGCGGTGGTGTCCGGCCCAGCCTCGAGCACTACGCGTTGCTGGCCCTGCCGGTCATCATCCTGGGTGGCATCGAGTCGCCGCTCGGCGCCGTCGTCGGTGGCCTGGTCATGGGCATCGTCCAGCAGTTCGCCGTGGTCAAGGTGCCCGACAGCTTCGGGAAGGGCTTCGAGGAAGTCGTTCCCTACCTCGTCATGATCCTCATCCTCCTGATCAAGCCGGAGGGCCTCTTCGGAACCCGGAAGGTGAGGCGGCTGTGATGGGCGAACGTGCCCCTGAGATCGACCGGACAGCCGGTGACCTGCCGCCCGAGGGGACCCTGGCCCAGCCGGACACGAGCGAGGTCCGCAGCAGCACCCAGCTGGTCAAGGGGAGGTTCGGAAAGCTCGCCATCCCACTGGTGGCGATCTTCATCTTCTCCGTTCCGCTGTTCCTCTCCGACTCGTACTGGCTCGGCATCCTCAACGTCGCCGGCACCGCCGCCATCGCAGGCGTCGCCCTCAACGTCCTCACCGGGTATGCCGGACAGATCTCTCTCGGTCACGCCTTCTTCGTGGGCATCGGCGCGTTCACCGCGCAGGTGGTTGGGGGTGACCCGGAGGGACGGGTCACTGCCTTCGGCCTGCCCATGCTCGTGTGGCTGCCGGCCGCGGCAGTCCTGGCCGGCATCACCGGCGCGCTCATCGCCCCCTTCGCCCTCCGGCTGAAGGGGCCCTACCTCGCCATCGTCTCGCTCGGTCTCGTGTTCCTCGGGATCTTCATCGCCCGCAACCTCACGGACCTCACGGGCGGCAACGAGGGGACGACCGTCTCGGCCCGAGCCACGCTCGGACCGCTCGACTTCGAGAGCCTTCAGGTCGGCAGCCTCGTGTTCCCCCGAGAGAACGGCATGTTCCTGCTCATCTGGGGCTGCCTCGGGATCATCATGCTCTTCGTCGCCAACGTCATGCGGAGCCGAAGCGGGCGGGCGATGCAGGCGGTGCGGGATCACGACATCGCGGCTGAGGTCCTGGGCGTCCGGATGTTCCGCACCCAGGCCAATGCCTTCGTCCTCTCGGCAGCGATCGCCGGAGTCGCAGGCGCCCTGCTGGCCCTCAACCTCCAGTACATCCGACCGGACAACTTCGACGTGAACCTGTCGGTGCAGTACCTCGCCATCATCGTCATCGGAGGGATGGCCTCCGCCTGGGGCCCAGTCCTGGGCGCCCTCTTCGTGGGACTCGTCCCCGTCGTCGTGGACCGGTTCGCCTCGAACCTGCCCTTCATGGGCTCTCCCACCCAGGAGGGCCTGAGCACGACCGACCTGCAGCTGATCCTCTACGGAGCGCTGATCGTCGTGTTCCTCATCCTCGAGTCCAAGGGACTCGTCGCCCTCATCACGAAGGTGGTGTCGGCACTGCCCGGCAAGCGCGGCACCGCGTCTGCCTGACCATGCAACACCGGAAAGGACCATCATGACCCGGAAGCGACTGTCGATCGGGGCCGCCGCAGCCTTGATGAGCGTTGCCCTGACTGCGGGATGTGCCGCACAGACGACGGATGAGGACGCCAACACCGGCGCCGCACCCGGCGCCGAGCTCGAGGCCGTACCCGGCTTCAACCCGGACACCAAGGAGATCACCGTCGGCAACATCCTGGCCCTCAGCGGCCCCCTCTCCGCGGGGGCAAAGGAACAGCTGATCGGACAGAACGCGTGGTTCGAGAAGGTGAACGCGGACGGCGGGATCAAGGGCGAGTACAAGGTGAAGCTCGTCACGGCCGACAACCAGTACAACGCCCAGCTCGCAGTCCAGGCCTACGAGGAGATCAAGAACGACATCGTCATGCTGTCGGGCACCCTGGGCACGCCGTCGGTCCGTGCCCTGCTGCCGTTGCTCGAGCGCACCAAGGCGAACATGGTTCCGAGCAACCAGGACGCCACCCTCAAGGACGAGCAGGCACTCGTGCCGACGTTCGCCTCCTACCAGACGAACGTCGTCAACGCCGTCTCCTACCTCGTGAGCCAGGACCCCTCGCTGAAGGAAGCGAAGTTCTGCGCGCTCGTCATCGAGAGCGCGTGGGGTGACGCGGTGAAGGAGGGCCTCACGCACATCGCGGGCAAGTACGGCCAGGAGGTTGCCTCCGACCAGCGCTTTGCGCCGACCGACACAGCCTTCACCGCCCAGATCCAGGCGCTCAAGAGCGCCGGGTGTCAGGTGGTCGTCTGGGGTGGTGCCGAGAACGCCACACCGGCGATGGTCGCGGCGGCCACGCAGCTGGACTTCAAGCCGCACTGGATCTCGGAGTTCATCGGGGTCAACATCTCGTACGCGTCGATGCCGATCGCTCCCTACATCAAGGAGCACTTCCTCATCACCGGCCCGGGCAACAAGCTGGATGACACCTCGGTTCCCGGGATCAAGGTGATCAAGGATGCCATCGGGGACGACCCCGTCACGCTGCAGTACGTCTACGGCTACATCCAAGCCGTCGCGACGACGACGGTACTCGAGAAGGCGATCGACAACGGCGACCTCTCCAACGAGGGGATCCGCAAGACGATCGCCGAGATGGGCGAGATCTCGGACTTCCAGGGTCTGCAGGCCACGCTCAAGCTGGGCGAGACCCGGACGCTGCCCCAGGGCACCACGCTCTACCGGTACAACCCCACCGACGAGAACCCCTACGGGCTGGACGCCATCGAGGTCCTCTACGAGGCGCCAGAGGGCAACGGCCCCAACTTCTGAGGGTCGGCTGCGCGGGTCGGTATCGCCGACCCGCGCAGCTCGTCGCTCGACGTCGAGGTGGACCTGGACGCCGTGTCCTTGTCGGGACCGGCTCAAGGACCGGCTCAAGGACCTGCTCAATGACCTGCTCAAGGACCTGCTCGAGGAGCGGCGTCCGCAGCGGCGTTGGCGGCGACGAAGCCACCAGCAAGATAACGACTCGGCATTAAGACTCACTTCAGTGACGACAGGCGGTATTGTGCAGAATGTGATGGCGGCCACTTCCGTGGCTCGGCGTCGCGCACGGTGTCTGTCGCGTCGAAGGAGTCGCGAGTGGGATCTCTCATCGGCTCGTACCCGAGCGTCAGCGCGCTGCAGGATCTTGCGCAGGCGAGTGTCGACGGCCTCGTCGTGTTCCGGGGGGCCCACGTCGACTGGGCCAACCGCGCCGCACGTTCCATCCTTGGGGTGGATGCCTCGTTCGCCGATGAGGGGTTCCGTGCCCTGCACAACGCCCTCCATGCGACCGGTGCCGACGTTCGCGAGGCCCGGACGATCGTGACCGTCGACGACGCCGGAGGCAGACGCCTCCAGCTGGACACCAGCTCCAAGCCGATCGGTGAGGACCAGCTCGCCGTATGGTTCCGCGACCTCGGTGAGGAGCGTGCCCAGCAGGACCGGATCACCGCAATCGCGACGGCGGCTCTCGGGGTGGCCGACGCGGGCAACCTCGACACGACGCTGAACACGCTCGCCCGCGAGGTTCGAGAGGCGGCGGACCTCGCTGCGGTGCAGGTCGTCACCATGCACAACGACGACCCGCTGCTGCGGATCATCGGCCGGTCCGGCTTCCAGCGCAACGACGACTTCACCATCCGGCTGGACCAGGCACGCAAGCTGGGTGCGCACCTGACGCTCTTCAAGGCGGTCAAGGACAACGTGCCGGTCATCGTGCCGCACCGGAAGGCAGCGATCCTGAGCGACCCGCTCTGGGCGCCCATGCACGAGATCTTCGACCAGGTCGACTGGGACTGCTTCGGCGCGTTCCCCATCACGGCACGCGAGCGGGTCGTGGGGGTCCTCATCGCCTTCTTCAAACCGGGTCGGGATCCCGACGAGCGGACGATCGAGTTCGTCTCCGCCATGGCCGAGCAGGCCGCACTCGCGGTGGACTACGCGGCTCTCATCGCCATCTCGCGGGACGAGGCCCGCCGGCGCGAGCGCGAGCGGATCGCCAGTGACCTGCACGATGCCGTCGTGCAACGGGTCTTCTCCATGCGACTGCTGGCCAGGGCGCTCCACGACTCGTGCGACACCGAGGAGGGGGCCGAGTCCGACGACGTCCGGGACACGGCCAGCGAGCTGGTGTCCCTCTGCCGCCACACGCTGGCCGACCTGCGTGACCTCATCTTCGAGCTGCGCCCCACCGACCTCGCCCAGCACGGCTTTGCCGAAGCCATCAAGGTGCACGCCAACGCCATCGAGGCGCGTGCTGGTCTCAAGGTCGACGTCCTGGTCGAGCCCGGGGCCGTCGCCAAGAGCGCCAACGCGGAAGAGGACATCTACCGCATCGTCCAGGAGGCCCTGCACAACGTCGTCAAGCACGCAGGAGCGACCCGGGTCGCCGTCGTGCTTCGCTCGCACGGCGAGGGCTTCGTGGAGGTGACGATCACGGACAACGGACGTGGCCTGGGATCGATCCCCTCAGAAGGCCCCCACATCGGCATCACCTCGATGCGCGAACGGGCCCGCAAGAGCGGAGGTTCCTTCACCATCGACGATGCACCCGACGGTGGCGTCATGGTCAAGGCGATCATGCCGGTCGGGACGGCGCCGCCCCCCTCCGATCCCCAGGAGTCCGGATGACCGACGCACGCGCCTTCGAGGACATCGCCGTCATGGTCGTCGACGACCACGCGGTCGTCCGTCAGGGTCTGATCACGTTCCTCGGCAATGTCTCCGGCGTGCGCGTCGTTGCCCAGGCACCGGACGGCCAGGCGGCGCTCGACGAGCTGGCTCGGATGGCGACGATGGAGGAGCTGCCGGACGTGGTCCTCATGGATCTGCAGATGCCTCGACTCGACGGCGTTGCGGCGACCCAGGCCATCTCGGCGCGCTACCCACACCTCAAGGTCGTCGTCCTGTCGAGCTTCGGCGAGGTGGGACGAGTCCAGGCGGCGCTCGCAGCCGGCGCGTCCGGCTACGTGCTCAAGGACGCCGAGCCCGACGACATCACCGCGGCCATCCGGTCGGCGATCAACGACCAGGTGCACCTCGACCCGACCGTGGCACGACGCCTCACCCAGCGAATGATCACACCGGAGCAGGGTCTCTCGGCGCTCACTGCGCGTGAGCGCGACATCCTCGCACTGGTGGCCTCCGGAATGTCGAACAAGCAGATTGCCGCCCACCTGACGATCAGCGAGCGCACGGCCCGGACCCACGTCAGCAATGTTCTCGCGAAGATGCACCTCACCTCCCGCACGCAGGCAGCGCTCGTGGCCGTCCGGGAGGGTCTGGTCACCCCGGACGGCCTTGTGGTCAACGACAGCAGGCGGCGGTAGCGGGACACGGACGACGGAGGATCGGTGGGGACTCAGCGGCATACGGTCGACGTACGTCTTCTGTCTCAGCAGGGTCCGGTCAAGGGGCCGATGCCCATCGGGGAGGGGCGCCCTAGCGTCGATCCCACAACGACGTTCGCGCCGCCGGACAGTGACGTGTCCAGGGCCCTCCGCGACGTGGGCGTTCCCTGAGACGAAGGAGTCACATGGATACGGCCAAGGACGCCCGACCAGGGAACGGCACGACGCTCACCGCTGCCCAGCGGGTCCTCGCCATCCTCGACGTCTTCGACGACGCGCACACCATGCTGACGCTGAGCGAGATCAGCAGGAGATCCGGGCTCACCCTGACCACCACCCATCGTCTGGTCGGGGAGCTTCACGCGTGGGGCGCCCTGTCGCGCGACCCGCGTGGTCGCTACAGCGTGGGCCTGCGCATCCTCGAGCTCGGTGTCCTGGCGCCGGGTGGTCTCCAGCTCCGAGAGGTCGCCCAGCCGTTCCTCAACGACCTCCACCATGTGACGCGGGCCAACGTTCACCTGGCAGTGCGGGAGGGCCATGACGTCGTCTACCTCGAGTCACTCCGGGCGCCCGACGGGGTGCCGGTGCTCAGCAGGCTCGGCGGTCGCTGGCCCCTCCACGCCACGGGGACCGGCCAGGTCCTCCTGGCCTATGCAGGGCCCGACGTGCGCGAGGAGGTCCTCTCCTCCCCGCTCAAGCGGTTCTCGAGACACACGATCGTGGAGCCGGCCCAGTTGCGATCGGTCCTGTCGGAGGTCCGCTGGCTCGGCTATGCCGTCGCCGCATCGCAGCTCACCGAGGACGCGGTCGCGGTGGCTGCTCCCATCAGGGGTCCTGAGGACGACGTGATCGCGGCAGTAGGGGTCACGGTGCGCTGCGGGACGGTCAGCCCCCAGGCCATGGCGCCGGCCCTCATGGCGGCGTCGCGTGGAATCAGCCGAGCCCTCGGGGCGCCCTCGGCCAACGCCCCCCGACCGGAGCACGCGGGACCTCGCACCAGACGGTCGGGACACGACATGGCTGCACGTGCCGTTCCACGGGCAACCGGCCACCTGAGTCGTAGCTCTGCCTGATGCGTCGGTCGCGGGCGGTCACGTCACGGCCGCGTCTGCGCCCATCCTCCGGGTCAGGACTCTCGAGGTGGGGCGAGCGCCAGGTCCTCGACGTAGTCCGCCTCGGTCACCTCGCGGATCTGCGCAGGCGTGACGCCCGGTGTGCACTCCACGAGGTGCAGCTGGTGTTTCCTCACGTGGAACGTGGCCAGGTCGGTGTAGACGCGGGTGACACAGCGGTGTCCGGTGAGGGGCATCGTGCACTGCTGGACGAGCTTGGGCCGGCCTCTGCGGTCGACGTGCTCCATCGCGACCCACACCTCGGGCACGCCGGCGACGAGATCCATGGCGCCACCCACGGCCGGCTGCTGGCCCGGCACGTACCAGTTCGCGAGGTCACCGTCTGCCGACACC
This sequence comes from Intrasporangium sp., assembly GCF_032907665.1. GTDB lineage: Bacteria > Actinomycetota > Actinomycetes > Actinomycetales > Dermatophilaceae > Intrasporangium. The sequence goes on along the minus strand of NZ_JAJJPG010000031.1, from coordinate 3,619 downwards.
TGGAGGGCGCCGAGGATGGTCACGTCCAGGTGCCCGCCTCTGATCATCGCGAACGAGGTGGCGGAGTCGACGATGGCCGCTCCGCTCACGAGCGTGATCGGCTGCTTTCCCGCATCCGTGAGGTCGGGATCGGCCGTCTCCGGCGACGCCAACGGGCCCACGCCCAGCACGCCGTGCTCGGCATGGAAAACCACCTCCTTGTCCGGGGGAATCGCTCCCGGCACGAGTAGCGGAATGCCCACGCCGAGGTTGACGACGAACCCGTCCTCGAGGTCGTGCGCGACCTTGCGCGCGACGTCCTCCCGGCTCAATCGCGCCGACGAGTGCACGAGGGTCATGCCGGCACCTCCTCCACCACGGGCTGCTCCGCGTCGGGGAGACCGCTCACGACGACGGTCTTGACGAACACGCCCGGCAGGTGGATGTCGTCGGGATGCAGCTCGTCGACCCCCACGAGCTGCTCCACTTCGGCGATCGTGTGCCGACCGGACATCGCGGCAAGCGGGTTGAAGTTTCGTGCAGAGTAGCGGAAGCGAAGGTTTCCCTTCGGGTCGCCCCGATGGGCCTTGACCAGTGCGAAGTCCGCGACGATTCCCCTCTCCATGACGAGCTGCTGGCCGTCGAGGACCAAGGTCGGCTTCGGCTCGAGGTACGACACCACCTGGCCGTCCGGGCCGTAGCCCAGCGGGAAGCTCCCGTCGGAGAGCATCGTCCCCGCACCGGAGGGGGTGTAGAAGGCGGGGATCCCGGCTCCCCCCGACCTGAGGCGTTCTGCGAGCGTGCCTTGCGGGATGAGCTCGAGCTCGACGTGGCCCGCGAAGTACTCGTCGTAGAACTCCTTGAGGATCGGGAACGAGCACGTCACCCGGCGAACGCGTCGTTCGTGGACGAGCCGCCCGACGCCGGTGAAGTCATGGCCCACGTTGTTGACGAAAACGTGCAGGTCGCGCCGGTCGAGGTCGCACAGCGCGTCAATGAGGCCGTCAGGGCGCCCCGAGCTCCCGAAACCGCCGACCGCGACGGTCGACCCGGACTCCACGACGCTCACCGCCTCGAGGACGTCTTCTCGGTACTTGTCGATCACACTCATTCCTTCCGGCCTTCCCTCCGAGTCGGCCTCCGGCGCGGACGGCCGGCAGGGCGGGGCCTGACTCGTGTACTGCCCGTGCCGCGGAAGGTAGCAGCGGCGCCGGTGCGGATGGATGCCCTCTTCCGTGCCGCAGAAGCGTGCCCTCGGGACGGAGTCCGGCCGCCGCGTCGGCAGCCACCCCTGATGCCCACCCCTTCCACGTCGAGGAAGGTCGCTGGACCGCCCCGACCGCCCCGCGCATCGTGAACGCTGACGGCCCGGGCCAGCGTGCGGCCGAGCGGGTTCCCAGACAAGGAGACGACATGACCATGAACACGTGGGGCGGGCGACGAGATGAGTGACCTGGTCCGCGCCGCCGTCCAGCTCGGTCCGCGGCAGATCGAGCTCCAGGCCTTTCCGCGACCGCGCGTCGGCCCGGACTCCGGGCTCCTCCGCGTCGAGGCCAACGGCATCTGCGGTAGCGACGTGGAGGGCTACCGCGGCCATCTCGGAGGTGAGCGCCCTCCGTTCATCCCCGGACACGAGCCCATGGGCATCATCGAGGAGATCGGCGAGCGCGCCGCCGAGCGTTGGGGTGTCGGGCGAGGCGATCGCGTCGCCCTCGAGGTCATCGTGCCCTGTCGGGCGTGCATCGACTGCCTCCGGGGCAACTACCAGGCCTGCCCCAACCGCAAGCACGGCCACGGCGTGACCGGCACGTCGGTGGAGCCCTCCCTGTGGGGGGGACTGGCAGAGCTGTGCTACCTCTCGCCGACGAGCATCCTGCACCGGATCGACAAGGAGATCCCGGCAGAGGTGGCGGTGATGTACAACCCGCTCGGCGGCGGGGTGCGTTGGGCTGTGCACCTCGGAGGCGTGAGTGTCGGCGACACCGTGCTCGTCCTCGGGGCCGGTCAGCGCGGCCTCGCCTGCGTCATCGCCGCGCGAGCTGCCGGGGCCGGGACGATCATCGTCACGGGTCTCGAGGCGGACGAGCACAAGCTGGCGCTGGCGAAAGAGCTCGGGGCCGACCACACGATCGTGGTCGATGCACCTGACGCCGCAACTACGCTCGACCAGGTCACGGAGATCACCGGCGGCAGGCTCGCAGACGTCACGCTCGAGCTGACCCCGATGGCTCACCAACCGGTGACCGATGCGCTCCTCTGCACGCGTCACGGGGGAACAGTCGTCCTCGCCGGGCTCAAGGGACACCATGAGATCCCGCTGAAGACGGACCTCATCATCAGCCGCGGACTCGTGGTCAAAGGGGCCTTCGGTGTCGACGCCAGGGGCTACGAGGACGCGATAGCCATCATCGAGTCCGGACGGTTCCCCCTCGAGAAGCTGCACACCCACACGTTCGGGCTGGACGACACGGCACATGCGATCGAGGTGCTGGGTGGCGAGGTCCCGGGGGAGAGGGCCATTCATGTCTCGGTCCATCCCGGTGCATGACGACGGAGGACGAGGATGATCGTCGACACCCATGCCCACGCCATCCCCGGTCGTTACCCCGAGAGGTCCAGCTGCCTGCCCAGGATGGAGCCGGTGCAGGGGAGCCCCGACCGCACGCTGGTCTTCGACCAGGTGCGGTTCCGCGCGAAGGAGGTCTTCTGGGACGCTGAGCGACGACTCGAGGCGATGGACGCCGCGGGAGTCGACGCCGAGGTGGTCTCGCCGATGCCGCCCCTGCTGCGGTGGGACCTGCCGAGCGCCGAGGTCGCCTTCCTGGCTCGGCACGTCAACGAGTTCGTCGCAGAGCTGGCGGCGCACGGCTCCGGGAGGATCCTCGGCCTCGGCATGGCACCACTCGGCGATCCGGACGGTGCAGCTGCGGAGCTCGCGACGATCCGTGATCTCGGGCTGCATGGCGTGGAGGTGACCTCGAGCGTCCTCGGGGCGTCGATCGGGGACGAGAAGTTCCTTCCCTTCTTCCAGGAGTGCGAGCGGCTCGGACTCGCCGTCTTCGTGCACGCCATGCCAGCCGCCACTGCGCGCCTGCCCCGGTCTGCTCTGGCGACGTATGTCGTGGGCATCGAGGGTGCGTATGCAGCGGCATCGATCGTGACGAACGGCGTGGCCGACGCGTGTCCGGACCTGCGGATCTCGTTCTCGCACGCGGCTGGCGGCTATCCACTGACCGTCCCGCGAGCCAACTACTTCGCGACGGGAGCCTGGAACGAGGAAGAACCCCGGCCGGACCGCGCCGTAGCTCCCTCCGAGGGCCCGACGCCCCTGGAGGTCGCGCGCCGCTTCTACTATGACTCCCTCGTCTTCGACCGCCGCGCCATCGCCTATCTCATCGAGCTGCTCGGCGCGGACCGCCTGCTCGTGGGCTCCGACTTCGCCGCGATGCCCCGCGAGGAGCCCTGCGCGAGGACCCTGCTCGCCATGGAGCTGGACGCAGAGCAGCTGGAGGACATCACCTGGCGCAATGCCCATCGCTGGCTCGACCTTCCAGCGTCAGGGTGACAGCTCGCTCGTGGGCGTCCTCACTCCTGGGGGTTGTCCGCGGACTGGTCGGCGGGGTGGTTGGCGAGGATGAGG
>NZ_JAJJPG010000030.1:5325-33564 GCF_032907665.1 Intrasporangium sp. | reverse complement strand
GCACGGCGGGATCCCTTCTGCAGCAGCCGGTCAGGAGCTCTGGCCTGTCTAGCAGCCCGGCCGCGTGCCGAAATATGTGTGGCGCACCCATACGTCGCCCCGGCCGATGTGCGCCGTCCTCACAGGCGGCACGGCTGGACCTGTCCGTGAAGACGCCGACGCCGGGGCGCCGTCGGTATCAGGCTGGGGCCATGCCCGTGGACGTCCTCGTCGACACCGTCATCGACCGCCCGGTCGAGCACGTGTCCGCCCTCGCCGGGGACCCCTCGAACGCGCCACGGTGGGACGCGAACATCAAGAGCGTCGAGTGGCAGACTCCACCGCCGATGCGCGTGGGCAGCGAGGGGCGCACCCGGATGACTCTGCGCAACTCCGGCCAGCCGAGCGGTTTCGCCGCGATCGGCGTGCGGTCGATCGCGCGCGATGCGAGCCGCCACGACGAAGGACCTCGCCCGGCTCAAGGCCCTGTTGGAGTAGACCGGGCTCGCAGTCGGGGCGCGGTTCCTCAGCGGGAGCCTCGGTGGGCCCTGGGGCTCGGGCTAGAACACGACCCGCGCAGCCCGTAGGAGATCCACCGCGCGCGGGTCGCCCTCGCAGGCGAAGTCGCACTCGTCAGAGCGTCCAGAGAGCAGCCGCATGAAGGCGAGCGAGTCCACCGTCACGCTCGCGATGGGCGCGGCGTCACCGATGAGCCAGCGACCCGGCGCACGACCGGTCAGGGTGACGTCGACTGCGGGCCCGCCCCACTCGATGTCGAGGTCGCGCATCACCTGGGCGACAACCTCATCCTCTGCGTCGGTCAGGGCGAGCTCGACGCCGGTGGCGCGAGCGAGGTCCACGCGGTGCAGCCAGACGTCGCGGCCCGCGATGACGTCAAGGAAGTACGCCAGGTCGGCTCCACGCCGCAACCCGGCGGAGGAGGGGAGCTTCGCGCGCCGGATGAACCCGGGGATGCGCCTCCTGCCCTCGGGAGCCCTGGCCGCCCAGCGCACGAGGTCGGCGAGAAGTGCCGCGTCGTCCAGTGACGCCCGATCCGCGATCTGCATGGCGCACCAGTAGTCGACGGGATCGCGGCGGTTCTGGTCACGCCGCCGCTGCACCTCGGCCCTGGCGAGGCGGACGCTGTTCTTGAGAGGACGGCTGCCCTCCTCCGCGGCGCCCGCACAGTGGGCGAACATCTCGCGCACGCGCCACTCGGTGCAGTCCGTCTGGGCCCGCCACTGGGCAGGAGTGAGGGTGCGCGCCATGACGAGCAGGGCGGCAAGCTCCTGTGTGTTGTGCTGAGCCGCCCTGTCGCGGGGCGTCTGCGGAATCTCTCGGGCGCGCACTGCTACGAGGGTCATGTCGTGCTTCCTTCGTACTGACCTACGACCATGTCGGCAAGGGTGTGGACGTGGCGAGCCAGGCGTCCGTCACGCGCCGGAATGTGGGGGTCGTTGGACAGGTGTTGCGAGACCAGGCCCATCGAGACGACCCCGATGACCTGGACGATCTCCTCGGCCTCGACCTCAGTGGTGAGCAGGCCGAGCTGCTGGGCGGAGCCGATGACGTCGGCGAGGTTCCTGATGGCCACGAGGGAGGCCGCGAACGACTCCGGGGTCGGTTCCCACCGGGGAATCGGCCGCCAGAACATGAGCTCGGCGTTGGCGCGATGGGTCTGCGCCCACTCGAGCGACGTGAGCAGGCCCGCAGCCAGGTAGGCGCGCAGGTCTGTCCCGGCCGTGATCGGTGCGGGCCGGGTCGCCTCGGCGTAATCCACCCAGCCACGGCGGAAGAGCTCGTCGTAGAGCGCTGCCTTGGAGGGGAAGTACGTGTAGAGCGATGGGGTTCGCATGCCGAGCTCGCGGGCCACCGCACCCAGGCTGAGACCCCCCGCGCCCTCCAGCGACATGTGCCGCAGTGCGACCGCGACGATCTCGTCGACGGACTCCGCGCGCCGGCGGGCCCTCCAGTCGGCAGTGACTGTCGTGATGGAGCGTTGCCTCACGCCATCAGTATTGCCTAATAGTGTTAGGAGAGGAAGAGGTATTGAGGCGTGAGCATTCGGGTCTCGGTCTGGGCACGTGGGGGAGACTGATGGGCGTGACTCCCAGGCCGCGCCCGCTCCACCCGTCCGGCCGCTCCCAGGTCCCGCCCTTCGAGGTCATGGACGTCCTCGACCGTGTGGCCGTCCTGCGCGCGGCAGGTCGTGACGTCATCTCCCTCTGCGCCGGCGAGCCGTCCGGCGGCGCGCCGACCGCCGTGTCCCGGGCGGCTGCGCAGATCCACGCGTCGGGACAGGCCCTCACCTACACCTCGGCCCTCGGCATCCGCCCCCTGCGCGAGGCCCTCGCCGGCCACTACCGGCGCTGGTACGGCCTCGACGTCGACCCGGCCCGCGTGGCCATCACGACCGGGTCCTCCGGCGGCTTCCTGCTCGCCTTCCTCGCAGCCTTCGACGCGGGCGACCGGGTCGCCCTGGCGCGGCCCGGCTATCCCGCCTACCGCAACATCCTCGCTGCGCTGGGCTGCGAGGTCGTCGAGGTCGACTGCGGACCGGAGGTGCGGTTCCAGCCCACGCCGGAACTGCTCGACGCCGCCCACCGAGAGGCTCCGCTGGCGGGCCTCATCGTCGCCTCGCCCGCGAACCCGACCGGCACCATGGTGGATCGAGCAGAGCTGACCGCGATCGCAGAGTGGTGCGCCGCCAACGGTGTGCGTCTGGTGAGCGACGAGATCTACCACGGCGTGACCTACCCGGACCCGGGGGCGGCCGACCCCCGAGGCGTGTGCGCGTGGGAGCTGGACGACTCGTCGATCGTCGTCTCGTCGTTCTCCAAGTACTGGGGCATGACGGGCTGGCGGCTCGGCTGGCTCCTCCTCCCCGAGGAGCTGGCGCGTCCCGTCGACGCACTCGCAGGCAACGTCGCCCTGTGCCCCCCGACCCCCGCGCAGTACGCCGCCGTCGAGGCGTTCACGGACGCGTCCTACGCCGAGTGCGACGAGGCCGTCGCGCAGTTCGCCCGGACCCGCAAGCTGCTCCTCGACCACGCACCTCGCCTCGGCTGGGGGACCGCGGCGCCCGCCGACGGCGCGTTCTACTACTACGCCGACCTCGGACCGCAGCTCGAGCGCTGGCCCAGCTCAGCGGCATACGCCACCGCTCTGCTCGACACGGAGGGAGTGGCGCTCACTCCCGGTGGCGACTTCGACGACCGGGCCGGTGAGCGATCGGTGCGGCTGAGCTTCGCGGCAGGCCCCGACGCGGTCGCTGAGGCGATCGAGCGGATCATCCGCTTCCACGAGCGGGGTTGACGTCGTCATGCGTGCGCTCCTCTACCGCGAGTACGGCGGCCCGGAGGTCCTCACGGTCGGGGACGTGCCGGAGCCCCACGCGGCGGAAGGCCAGGTCCGCATCCGGGTCCACGCGGCCAGCGTCAACGTCTGGGACGTCAAGGTCCGGTCCGGCCGGATGAAGGACGTGTTCCGCCCGAGATTCCCCGTCGTGCCGGGCGTCGACGGCTCGGGCGTCGTCGACGAGGTCGGTGCCGGAGTCTCCGGTGTCGAGGTCGGCGACGAGGTGTTCGGTCTCGGGTCGGCGACGACGGCCGAGCTCGCGGTGCTCGACGGGTGGGCGCACAAGCCGGCCTCGATGACCTGGGTGGAAGCCGCTGCCGCGGCCCTGTCGAGCGAGACCGCCCTGCGCGGCCTCGAGGACCTCGGCGTGGGCGAGGGCACCGTCCTGCTCGTCGAGGGCGCGTCGGGCGGCGTGGGCTCCGCTGCCGTGCAGCTCGCCCAGGCGCTCGGCGCGACGGTGGTCGGCACCTCCTCGCGGCGCAATGCCGACTACGTCCGGCGGCTCGGCGCGCTGCACACCGAGTACGGCCCCGGGATCGCCGGCCGGGTGGCGGCGCTCGGCGTCGGGCGCGTGACCGCCGTCCTCGACACGGCCGGGTCGGGATCTCTCGCCGAGCTCGTCACGCTCGTCTCCGACCCGGCGCAGGTGGTGAGCGTGGCGGACTTCGGCGCGGCACAGGTCGGGGCGAGGGTCGTGCGCGACAAGCCGAGGGCCCTGCGCGCGCTCGAGCTCGTCGCGCGCCTGCACGAGGCGGGCCGCTTCGCGGTGGACCTCGAGAGGGTCGTCCCGCTGTCTGACGCGGCCACGGCCCACCGGCTCAGCGAGACCGGCCACGTCCGCGGGAAGGTCGTCATCGCCGTGCTCCCCACCTCCTGACTGCCGCCATGACGTCGCCGGCCGCCGGCTCCGCACGGACTACGCGGCGACGCTCTCCCGCTCCGTGGGGCTCGCCGGCAGACTGCTGCCGACGCCTGTCGACGAGCTCGTGTGAGCACGGGAGCCGAGGACTCGCCGCAGCCGCCAGGCGGCGTAGACCGCGAGCACACTCACGCCGATGTGCAGGCCGAGGAAGCCATTGGCCAGGCCGGCGCCGAGGAGCGCGCCGGCCACGAGCGGGCCCAGGGCCGAGAACGTCGTCTGGAGCGCGGCGAAGGTGCCGAGCGTCTGGCCCACCATGCCCTTCGGCGCGAGCGAGGCGGTCAGGGGGTTGAGCACGGGTGAGTACATCGTCTCGCCGATCGCGAAGACGCCGAACGTCGTCACGAAGAGGGCGGCCGCGATCTCGGGCCGGAACTGCGCGGCCGAGAGGATGAGCCAGGCCAGGACCCAGATCGACCCGACGGCCATGAGCAGCGTCGGTGCGCTCCGGCGGGCGGTCACGCGGACGACGACGACCTGGAGCGCCACGATGATGATCGAGTTGACCGCGGCTGCGGTGCCGATCGCTCGGGAGTCGACGTCGAGCACGGTGATCGCGTAGGCAGGCAGGCCTGCCTCGAACTGGGCGTAGAAGCCGAGCGCGAGGGTCACCGTGATGACCGCGGTCCATCGCAACGCCGGGCTCGCGAAGATCGCGCGCAACGCCTCGATCGGTCGGCCCGGGCTCGCGTCCGTCGAGTCGAGCCCGCTCTCGGGATGGATCGTCGCACGCGCTCCGGCACCCGCCACGATCGCCGTCGAGACGACGAAACCGAGGGCGGCCGTGAGGAACCCGACGTCGAGGCCGTCGGCTCGCGACAGGTCCACGAGGTGTCCGGCGACGTACGCGCCGATCGCCATCCCGATGGCCTCGCCGGTGAACTTGTAGGCGAAGACCTTGCGACGGTCCTGCGCAGCGACCCATCGCAGCACCAGCACCTGCTTGGCCGGCATGGCGGCACTGAGCCCGAGACCGAAGACGAACATGCCGACCAGGAACGTCGACGGCGTGTCAGCCAGCACCAAACCGCCGACGCCGAGCGCCGCGAGGAGCTGGGCGAGGACGACGACGAGGACCGGGTTGAACCGGTCGCTCAGCCGACCGGCGAAGGGTGCTGCGACCAGCGCGCCGACCGAGAAGAGGGACGAGGCCGCAGCGGCAGCGAGCGATCCCCATGTCCGGGTGTCAGCGGCATACGCGTACTGGTAGGGCAGCACGGCACCCCAGCCGAGCATCCCGATGGAGGACGCGAGGATGAGCAGCTTGGCGCGCATGACGACATGACACCCCTTTCCGGTGACGTGGAGGCGGCTGGCCCGCCCCTGGAGAGACAGCGGCTTCGATGCCGAATACTTCGAAGCCTAACTTCGATATCGAAAGGTTAGCAGTCGAAGGACTTCGTGCCACAATCGGGGGATGGCGACGCGGGCGAGGTCGGCGCAGGAGCAGCACCGCAAGGCGGTGGCGGCCTACGTGGCTGCAGGCGGCGAGGAGTCGGTGCAGCGCGTCATCACCGCGATCTACGGCGTCACCAAGAAGCTCGACCAGTGGTACGTCAGGCAGCTCGCCGACCTCGACCTCACCCAGGGCGAGTGGGCCGTCGTCGCAGCCCTCGCCAAGGCGGGCGAGTCGTGCCTGACGCCCAGCCAGCTCGCGGACCTGACGAACGTCGCGCCGTCCTCGATGACGCACCGCCTCGACAAGATGGCCCAGCGCGGCCTCGTCCAGCGTCGCCCCGACGAGACGAACCGCACCCGGACGCTCATCTCGCTGACGAGCGAGGGCTGGGACCTCTTCAGCGACTCGATCCGCGAGTCGAACGTCGTCGAGAGCGACATCCTCCGCGGCCTGTCAGCGGACGAACGCGGCGAGCTCGCGCAGCTCCTCGAGAGGGTCATCGATCAGCTCGACACCATCGAGGCGTGACGCCCGCACGGCAGCCCGGTGCGCCCTCACCGTCCGCCGATCGGGACCTCCGAAACCGCCTCCGCGTCGCGGCGATCCTGCCATCCTGCTCCCATGAGCCTCGATCCCGTCGTGACCAACCCGGATCACTACAGCGTCGTCTTCGAGAACGAGCGCGTCCGCGTCCTGGAGTACCGGGACGCGCCGGGCGAGCGCACCACCGTGCACGAGCACCCCGACAGCGTGATGTACACGCTGTCCTCCTTCCGGCGGCGCCTCGTCTCGGGCGATGCCGAGCGCGACGTCTCCCTCGAGGCGGGCACGACGGGGTGGCTCCCGGCCCAGCAGCACCTCGGCGAGAACATCGGCGACACCCCGACCCACGTCCTCTTCGTCGAGCTCAAGGAGCCGCGGAGCGCGGCGGGCGGGCAGCAGCAGGACCCGGCGGCCGGCCTCGGTCCGCAGACCGGCTGACCCGGCCACGACGGAAGGGTCCCAGCGGCGGGTGAGCCGGCTCCGCGGCATACCCTCTGCTCATGCTGATCCCACTGAGCGAGCACGTCCCCCAGGTCCACGAGTCCGCGTGGGTCGCCCCGAGCGCCGACGTCATCGGTCGAGTCGAGCTCAAGGCCGGCTCGAGCGTCTGGTACACGGCCGTGCTCCGGGCGGAGTTCGACCCCATCGTGCTCGGGGAGCGGAGCAACCTCCAGGACGGCGTCATCGTGCACACCGACCACGGCAAGCCGGCGACGATCGGGGCCGGGGTCTCGGTCGGGCACCGCGCCGTGATCCACGGTTGCACCATCGAGGACGACTGCCTCATCGGCATGGGCTCGATCATCCTCAACGGTGCCCGCGTCGGCGCCGGCTCGCTCGTGGCCGCCGGGGCGGTCGTCCAGGAGGGCGCCGTCATCCCGCCGCGCTCGCTCGTCGCCGGTGTCCCCGGCAAGGTGCGCCGCGAGCTCACCGACGACGATCTCCAGCGGGTCCGCGCCAACGCGGAGGTCTACGTGGGGCTCGCCGAGCTGCACCGATCGGCGCGAGGCTAGGGACCTTCGCCGCTGCGGAAACGCGCAGCGAACCTCCCCGGTGTCAGGCCCGTCGCGGCACGGAAGTCCCGCGTCAGGTGGGCCTGGTCGGCGTAACCGAGGTCGGACGCGATGGCGGCGAGGTCGGCGTCGGAGTCCCGGAGGCGGTCGGCCGCCTCGTGGAGTCGCCGCCGGCGGATGAGCCACTTCGGGGTGATGCCGACCCGCTTGTGCAGGACCCGCTGGAGGGTGCGCTCGGCCACGCCGAACCGCTGGCACAGGTCGTCCACCCGGAGCAGTTCGGGGGTCGTCTCCACCGTCTCGACGACGGCGTTGACGAAGGCGCCCTCCTCGTCCACGGGCAGGAGGGTGGCGAGGTGGTCCTCGACGACGGCGCGGGCGGCGGCCCGCCGGTCCTCGTCGCGGGGGTCGTCGCGCATGACGGCCCTGATGCGGTCAGCGAGCCGTATGCCGCTCAGCCCGGTCACGCATTCCACGTCGACGAAGCGGTCGGTGACCTCGCGCACGGGGCGGCCGGTGAGCAGGTAGCCCGCGGCGGGCTGGAACATGAGTCCGACGGCCCAGCCGCGGCCGGTGAGCGTGGTCGTCGAGAGTCCAGAGGCGACACCGTAGAAGCGGGCGTACTCGTCCGTGACGACGATGAGGCAGACGGGGTACTGGAGCACGTGCTGGGGCGACTCCCGACCAGCGGGGACGTCCCACACCGGGATCCAGAAGCGACGCGCGACCGGCGCGAGGCGCGCGGGAACCGGGTAGCGGTCGATGGTGAAGTGGAGCTCGGCAGGATCGAGCAGGTGAGCCGGCTCCGTGTCGCGAGCGGGTCGGCCGGGCATGTGTCGGAAAGTATCAAGACCGCGGGGTGGTGGCGTTCCTACCGTGCTCGTATGACCACTGGATCGAACGACACCAGGACCCTGACCACGCCCACGACGTCCGACACGACACCCGACACGGCACCGGAGCACAACCCCGTCCTCGGCCGCTTCTCTGCACTCGCTGACGCCTTCGGCGCGGTCGTCCACTCCTTGCCCCACGATGCGTGGGACGCGCCGTCGGCGTGCGAGGGATGGACCGGGCGCGACGTGCTCGACCACGTCGTCGGGTCGCAGCGGGGCTTCCTGCGCGCTCGGGGCATCGAGCTGGGCCCCGACCCCGCGCTCGACGAGGACCCCGTCGCCGGGTGGCACGCCCACGTCGAGGAGCTGCGCCGACTGCTGGCTGACGAGTCGGTCGCCGGGCTCGAGTACGACGGCCTCTTCGGCCGCACCACCGTGGGGGCGACCATCACGGACTTCTACGGCTTCGACCTTGTCGTGCACCGCTGGGACCTGGCCCGGGCCGCGGACCGCGACGAGCGGTTCACCGACGCGGAGCTCGACCTCGTCGAGACTGCCCTGCCTGCCTTCGGCGAGCACCTCTACGACGACGGTGTCTGCAAGCCGGCACTGCCCGTGCCGGCAGACAGCGACCGCCAGACCGCCCTGCTCGCCCGGCTGGGCCGCTCGGCCCGGGCGGGAAGCTGACGTCGGGGACGACGTGGCGCGTGGGGGTGATCCGCGCCGGTTGGGCCGGAATTCCAGCCAACCGGTCCGATATCTCCCACACCTGCCAAGATCCCGTTGCCCGGAGCCGCCGACCATACTGGAGCGATGGACAGCCTCACGACAGAGCAGATCCTCGACGCCAGGCTGACGGACTGGCGCAAGCTGGCCCAGGCACTCCAGGCCCGGTTCCTCACCGGCGACTTCGCCGCAGGGCTCCGGTTCGTCACCGCGGTGTCCGAAGTCGCGGAGGAGGCGAACCACCATCCCGACCTCGCGCTCACCTATCCGCACGTGGACGTCACGCTCATCAGTCACGACGTAGGCGGGCTGACGCAGCGGGATGTCGACCTCGCTCGCCGGATCAGCGAGATCGCGCAGGCCCAGGGGATCGATGCGGACCCGCACGCCGTCTCCGAGATCGAGGTGGGCCTGGACACCGCCGACGTGGCTGCGGTCGGGCCGTTCTGGGCAGCCTTGCTCACGGGGAGCACCGATGCCCTCCACGGCTCGGCCGTCATCGATCCCAGGGGACGGTTGCCGCTGCTGTGGTTCCAGGACACGGAGGCGCATCGAACCCCGCGGCAGCGCTTCCACCTCGACCTCTGGCTGCCGCATGACATCGCCGAGGAGCGCATCGCCGCCGCCGTGGCCGCCGGTGGGACCGTCGTCGACAACGACAACGCCCCGTCCTTCGTCGTCCTCGCCGACCCCGAGGGCAACCGTTCCTGCGTGTGCACCTGCCTCGACCGCTGACCACGGCAGCGGCGCCCACGCAGCTCACTCGAGTGCCCCGGTCCTCCACAGCCCCGGCCACTCGAGTGGCCCGGTCCTCCGCAGGCCCGCGCGGGCCTCGGTTCGTCCTGGCGTGCGCCGGTCCAGTTCCCCGGCCGGGGGCTCACCGTAGGGGCCCGGTGTCCTGCCGCACCGCGATGCTGGTCCCGTGGACGCCGACGAGGGCCCCGACCTCGGCGGTCGGGGCCCTCGTCGATCTGCTGGGAGGGGTCGCTCAGCTCGCTTGGCTCTCGATGGCCGCCGTCTTGTCGTCACCGTGCGAGACGGCGATCTTGCGCGGCTTGGCCTCCTCGGCGACCGGGATCGTCAGGGTCAGGACGCCGTTGCGGTAGTCGGCCTGGATGTCGTCGAGGGCGAGGCCGCGGCCGAGCGAGAGCTGGCGGGCGAAGGTGCCGGTCGGGCGCTCGTGCGAGAGCCAGCGGACGTCGTCGAGCTGCTCCCTGAGGCGCTCGGCTCGAATCGTCAGGGTGCGGTCCTCGACGTCGATGTCGATCGAGCCGGGGTCGACGCCGGGCAGGTCGATCTGTGCGACGAACGTCTCGCCGCGTCGGTAGAGGTCCATCGGCATGGGGCCCGGTGTCGTCGTGCGGAAGCCCTCACCGAAGAGTCGGTCCATCTCCCGGAAGGGGTCGAAGGTCCTGGTCATGTGTCGTCACTCCTCAACTGAACTCGAACAACTGCTCGGCAAGAGAGCCGGGCAGACGCACCTTTCTTGAGTGGTAACGACTCAACTTTGCATCGCATTCCCACCCCTCGTCAAGTCCGGGCAGGGCCGTGCTTCGATGGGCCATGACCTCCACGAGCGAGCCCGCCAGTGAACCCCTTTCACCCCGAGCGGCGCGGTTCGTGTCGGCGCGACGCGAGGTCGCGGCGGCCGCGGACCGGATCTTCGAGCTCATCGCCGACCCGGCCGAGCAGCCGCGATGGGACGGCAACGACAACCTCGACGCGGCCGACCCCGGCCAGCGCGTCCATCGCGTGGGCGACCGGTTCCTCATGCGGACCACCAAGGGGCGGATGCGGGAGAACCATGTCGTCGAGTTCGAGGAGGGGCGTCGGATCGCCTGGCGGCCGGCGGAGCCCGGCCAGGCGCCGCCCGGGCACCTCTGGCGCTGGGAGCTCGACCCCGTCGACGAGCGCCGCACCCGCGTCACCCACACCTATGACTGGACGGAGCTGACCGACGAGGCGCGGTTCCCCCGGGCCTTGGCGACGACGACCGACCGCCTCATGGCCTCGGTCGATCGGCTGGCCGACCTGGCTGAGCAGGCGGAGCCGCGTCGGCCGGACGCTCACGAGAACTGAGCCATGAGCTCCGGACTGAGCTCGCCGATGAGCTCGTAGGCGCGCTCCGGCGGGAGGTCGACGAGGTCGTAGTGCTGCCGCCCGGCCGCGGTCGTCGCGACGAGGGTCACCACGCCTGCGCGCCGCTGGAAGAAGGACTGCCGCACCGTCCAGCCGATGACACCGGCTCGGGCGAGGACGACCCGGCGTCGGTCCAGGGAGCCGCCTCGCGACACGAGGTGGTTGGCGGTGACGAGGTGCCCCAGACCTCGATAGCGGTCGAGGCCGAGGAACCAGGCGGCCACGACCAAGGGCAGGATGAACCAGAAGGGCCACCCCGGCCAGTCCCACAGGCGCCAGCCCGTCACCAGGACCAGGGAGGCCGCGGTCGGGAGGAGCAGCGCCCGCGTGAGACGGCGGCGTGCAGCTGCCGGGCCGTGCTCCCGAAGGGTCCCCGAGACGGCGACTGCATCGCCCGTCACCGAGGTGGCGACGGATGACACGACGTCGACGGGGGCGGGTGGGGAGAGCCAGTCGGAGCCACCACCGGCCTCGCCCTGCAGGCCGGTGCTCACTGCCTTGAGCCGCCTGCCACCGGCCAGCCGCAGGCCGAGCTGTTCACCGAGCTCGACACCGCGAAGCCGGGTGTGGTCGATGCCGACCTCGCGGCTCGTCAGCAGGCCCCGGCGCGTGTGGAGGCTCCCGGTCCGGTTGCGGGTCAGGCGGAAGCCCCAGAAGGACAGGACATAGGCACCGACGGCGAGCACCGAGACGAGGAGCAGGATGCCGATGACGTCCACCCACCAGGCGAGACCGCGAAGCCACGTGGCTCCCGACTCGAAGACGTCACCCTCCTCGGAGAAGCGGCCGAGGCCCTGGCTCACGAAGCCGAAGATGGCGGCCGCGGAGCCGAGGCCGGTCATCGTGAACGGCGCGAACCGGATCCAGCCCGGGTCGAGCCTCAGCAGCTCCTCGTCGCCTGCCGGGGCCTCGGTGGCGGGCGGGGGCAGCCCGAGGTCGACGGCCTCACCGGTCGGGGCGGGCAGGGCCGCGAGGGCGGGGTCGACCCGGTGGAGCAGCTCGCTCCGGAGCCGTCGGCCCTCCTCGACGCCGAGGGAGTCGAGCACGAGGCGGTCCTTCGTGGCGCTGCCCGTCGAGATCTCGACCTTGGCCAGGCCGAGCGCGCGGTGGTGCAGCTGGGCGGTGAGGTCGACCGTGCGCACCTTGTCGAGTCGCGCCGTCCGGGTCTGCTTCGTGAGCAGGCCCCACCGGAGCTCGATCTGCTCGGGGCTGATCCGGTAGCGGGTCGTGACCCACCGGAGCAGGCCGAAGGCGATGACCACCGGCAGGACGAGCAGCTCCCAGCGGTCGGAGTCGTCGCTGCCGAGCCGCGCCACGAAGATCGCCAGGAACGCCGGGAGGGCTCGCAGGAGGGCCTGGAGCGGGTGGATGAGCAGCATGCGTCCGTCCAGGCGACGCCACTCCGGCTCCGGCGGCGGACCCGCAGTCGGCTCGCTCACGTGGCGTCGCCCTTCTCGGCCACGGCGGCACTGGTGAGCGTCTCGACGAGTTCCTTCGCCACGCTGAGGTCGAGCCCGGCGATCTCGAGCGGGCCCGCGGCAGAGGCCGTGGTCACCGTCACGGTCGCGAGGTTGAACAGCTGTGCGATCGGCCCGCGCTCCAGGTCGACCGTCTGCACGCGGGAGAGCGGCGCGATGCGGCGCTCCTGGTTGAACCAGCCGGTCTGGGTGTAGATCGCGTGCGGCGTTGCCTCCCAGCGGTGCACGCGGTAGCGCCACCGGGGCATGCCGACGACGTAGGCGACCGACAGGACGAACCAGGCCACTGCCACGACCTGGTGCGGAGTGCGGTCCGGGGCGTCGTCGAGGAACCACCAGACGAGCTGTCCAGCTCCCAGCAGGAGGGACCCGAGGATCGAGTCCACCGTCCACATCCGGATCGCTCTGGGCGACACGAGGTTCGCGGGCTCACGTAGCTGCACGACACCACCGTTTCACACCTCGCTCGGCTCGATCCGGCGGAGTCCCGGGACGTCGTCGAAGTCCGTGTCCGACGCGCACCTTGGCGCCGAGCCCTTGCCACGATTCCGGTTGACCGAGGCCTGCTTCTCTCGCAAGGGTGGTGCGACCGTCGAAACAGCAGAAATGGGGCGACCATGGGCACCATCGCAGTTCACGAGTTCATCGCAGTGGACGGGGTCTACGAGGACCCGACCTGGACGTTCGAATACGGCTTCGACCCGAGGATGGGCGAGACCCTGGGGGAGGTCACCGGCTCGGCGAAGGCGATCCTCCTCGGGCGGAGGACCTACGAGATGTTCGCTCCGGCGTGGTCGACCCGCACCGTCGAGGACGATCCCGGAGCCCCGTTCTTCAACGACACCCGCAAGTACGTCGTCGGTGCGACCGAGCCCAACGTCGAGTGGGGACCCTCGACCCGTCTCGGCGCCTACGACCCGGAGGCGATCCGTCGCCTCAAGGACGAGACCGACGGCACCATCTACGTCTCGGGCAGCGGAACCCTGGTCCGCGGGCTCCTCGCCGACGGGCTGGTCGACGACCTGCACCTGTTCGTCTACCCGGTCGCGCGTGGCACCGGGGAGCGGCTCTTCCGTGACGGCGTCGACCCGACGAAGTTGCGGCTCAAGGCGACCGACGTCTACGACAACGGGGTCGTCCACCTCGACTACGGCCCGGCCGACTGAGAACCTGGTCGAGACGTACCGCACCGAGCGGCCGGGGACAGGGTGCTCCACAATGGGCTGCCCGGTGCTTCTTCGGGGCAGGCGAAGTCAGGCGGCGGTGGGCTGGCTCACCCGACCAGGACTCCCGCCTCGGACCGAGAGCGCACGAGGCGGGAGTAGCGTCCGCCGGACGCCAGCAGCGTGTCGTGGTCGCCGAGCTCGACGACCCGACCCCGGTCGAGGACCGCGATCTGCTCGGTGTCCCGGATCGTCGAGAGCCGGTGTGCGATGGTGATCGTCGTCCGGCCGGCCATGAGCCGGTCGAGGGCGGCCTGGAGCTCCCGCTCGGTCTCGTTGTCGAGGGCGCTGGTCGCCTCGTCGAGGACGAGCACACGCGGGTTCCGTAGGAGCGTCCGAGCGATGGCGAGCCGCTGCTTCTCACCACCGCTGAAGCGGTGGCCCCGTGCCCCGACCACCGTGTCGAGTCCACGGGGGAGCGCGGCGACGAGGGGGGCGACCTGCGCCGTCTCGAGGGCGCGCCACAGCTCGTCGTCGGTCGCGTCGGGCGCGGCGAGCAGGAGGTTCTCGCGGATCGAGGCGTGGACGAGATAGGTCTCCTGGGTGACGACCCCGACGACCCGGGCCAGGTCCTCCGGGTCGACGTCGCGCAGGTCCACCCCGTCCATGGTCACCCGTCCGCGCACCGGGTCGGCCAGCCGGGACACGAGGCCGGCGAGGGTGGACTTGCCCGAGCCGGTCTCGCCGACGAGCGCCAGCGTCGAGCCGGCCGGCACGTGGAGCGTGACGTCGTCGACGGCATACGTCTCACCGTCGTGGGTGAAGCTCACCTCCTCGAACCGCACCTCGCCGCGCACGGCGCTCGGCTGGAGGGCCACGGGTCTCGTCGGCGGAGCGACGTCCACGGGCAGGTCGAGGTAGCCGAAGATCCGGCTCAGCAGGGCCATCGACGTGACCCACTGGGCGCCGACGTTGAGCAGGCCCATCACCGGCCGGAAGATCGCGGCCTGGAGGGTGGTGAAGGCGATGAGGGTGCCGATCGTCATCCCGCCCGACGTGGCTGGGAACCCGGCGGCGAGATAGAGGAGCGCCGGGATGGCGGCGAAGACGATCTGCATCGTCGCCATCTGGTAGCGGCCGGCGAGCTGGGAACGCAGCTCGAGGTCGACGAGGTCGCGCGAGGTGCCGGTGAACCGGTCGGCCGTGCGTTCCGAAGCGCCGAGGGTCTTGATGAGCATCGCACCGCTCACGGTGAGGCCCTCCTCGACCTGGCTGTGCAGGTCGGCGAGCCGTCGCTGTCGTGCGGTGGTGATGTCGCGGCGCAGGAGCGCGACGCGCCTCGTCGTCCAGAACGCCGGCGGGAGGACGATGAGCGAGAGGAGCGAGAGCCGTGGGCTGAGGGCAACCATGGCGATGACCGTCGCGACGGCGGTCGTCAGGTTGCTCGCGATCGAGGTCGCCGTGGTCGTGATGACCGACTGGAGCCCGGAGATGTCGTGCGTCAGTCGCGACTGGATCTCGCCACCGCGCGTACGGGTGAAGAAGGCCATGGCCTGACGCTGGAGGTGACGGAAGACGTCGGTGCGCAGGCCGTGCAGGACCCGCTGGCCGACGGACGTCGTCATCCAGGTCTGGACGACGCCGAGCAGCTGGGCCACCACGGTGACGGCGAGCATGCCGCCGACGGCCTTGACGAGCAGGCCCACGTCCTGGTGGGGCAGGGCGTCGTCGATGACGATCCGCAACAGGAAGGGCTGAGCCACCGAGATGACCGAGATCACGACGATGATCGCGGTGACGACCGCGATCGGGGTGCGGTGCGGCGCGAAGAGCGCGGCGACCCGGCCGAGCGAGACCGGTGACTCGGCGAGCTGGTCGCGGTCCCGCGGGTCGACTCGCTCGGGTGGACGGCCGCCGCGGCCGCCGGGGGAATGGACGTCGTTCATGTGGTCACCTCGTCACTCTTCGTCGACACACAATGGTGAGGTTACCTCACTATGAGGTAGCAACGCAATATTGCCGTATGCCGCTGGGCTCGCTCCCCCGCCGTGGTTCCGGATGCGCGGGGCCGGGTCCGTATGCTCCTGACATGGCAGGCGACCCGGAGGTCCCCCTCGACGAGCTGCTCCTCGGCGCGGCCCGAGCGCTGCGGCGGCGCATGTCCTCGGGGCTCGGCGAGGTCGGCGGACTCGACCTGTCGCCCCACGATGCGCGGGCCCTGCGGGTCATCGGCCACCACGGGCCGACCCGGCTCGGTGTCGTCGCCGAGCACCTGCGCATCGCCCCGCGATCGGCCACCGACGTCGTCGACCGGCTCGAGTCCCGCGGACTCGTGTCGCGCGCTCCCGACCCCGGTGACCGGAGAGCGCTGACCGTCTCCCTCACCGATCGCGGCGAGGACGTCCTCGCACGGACCGACGCGCTGCGCAAGGACGCCGCCGCGGACTTCTTCGGGGCGCTCACGCCGGCCCAGCGGCATACGCTCTCGTCCCTGCTGTCGCGGCTCGACGTCGAGTCCGGCCACCGCGCCAAACCTACGATGGGCCCATGAGCCTCGAACTCGGACTCGACACCTTCGGAGACATCGCCAACCGGCCCGATGGGCAGCCGCTCCACCCGGCGGTCGTCATCCGCGAGGTCCTCGCCGAGGGCGAGCTCGCCGACCGGCTCGGCCTCGACTTCTTCGGGATAGGCGAGCACCACCGGAGGGACTACGCGATCTCCGCGCCCGACACGGTCCTCGCGGCGCTCGCCGCCCGGACCGAGCGGATCCGGCTCGGCACCTCGGTCACCGTCCTCTCGTCCGACGACCCGATCCGGGTCTTCCAGCGCTTCTCGACCGTGGACGCCATCTCGCGTGGCCGCGCCGAGATCACCGTCGGCCGCGGCTCGTTCATCGAGTCGTTCCCCCTCTTCGGGCTCGAGCTGTCGGACTACGAGACCCTCTTCGACGAGAAGCTCAGCCTGCTCGCGGCCGTCGTCGCCGAGCGGCCCGTCCACTGGGAGGGCACGATCCGTCCGCCTGTCGACGTCGAGTTCGTCCAGCCTGCGACGGAGTCCGGCCACCTGCCCGTCTGGGTGGGCGTCGGCGGGACGCCGCAGTCGGTCGTCCGGGCGGCGCACTACGGCTTCCCCGTCGTCATCGCCATCATCGGCGGGTCGGCCAGGCAGTTCGTCCCGCTCGCCGAGCTCTACCGACGCGCCCTCGGCGAGATGGGCAAGGAGCCGCTCCCCGTCGGGGTCCACTCACCCGGCTACGTCGCGGCCACCGACGAGCAGGCGCAGGAGGAGTTCCTGCCGCACTCGGTGGCCTACATGAACAAGCTCGGCCGCGAGCGTCGCTGGGCACCGACGACCATCGAGCAGGCCAAGCAGCAGCTCGGTCCGGACGGCGCGATCTACTGCGGCTCGCCCGAGACCGTCGCCCGCAAGATCGCCGACACGATGCAGCTCCTCGGCGCGACGCGCTTCCAGCTCAAGTACTCCGTCGGGACGCTCCCGCACGAGAAGCGGATGGAGAGCATCCGGCTCTACGCCACCGAGGTCGCACCGAGGGTCCGCGAGCTGCTGGCGTGAGGATCCTCCTTCTCGCGATGGGCTCGCGCGGCGACGTCCAGCCGATGCTCGCCCTCGGGGACCGCCTGCGACGCGAGGGGTTCGCTGTCTCCGTCGCGGCGGCCGCCGACTTCGCGGGCCTCGTCGCGGAGCACGGCCTCGACGTCGAGCCGCTCTCCTTCGGCATCATGGAGGGGGTCCGGAGCGAGCTCGGCCAGAAGTGGCTCGGCGGCACCAGCACCAACCAGCAGCGCGAGGCCTATCTCATGCGCAAGGTCGTGCGCTACGTCGCCGAGCCCCTGGCCGACGACCTCATCCGACTGACGGACCGGGCGGATGCGTTCGTGTCCGGCCCCATGACGTTCGAGGCGATGGAGGCCCTCGCGTCCCGCGCCGCAAAGCCCCACGTCTTCGCGATGTTCCAGCCGACCTGGCCCACGGCCCAAGGGCGCTCGGCAACATTCGCGCTGCGCCCGCAGCAGACGTCCTGGCTCAACCGGGCCTGGGGATGGGCGGCTGCCTACGCGGCGTGGGACGTCGTGCGGTCTCCGGGCGGTGTCGTCCGCCGCCGGCTGGGCCTGCCGCGGGCGACGTTCCGACAGTATGTTGCTGCGGCCAGGCGCGTGCCGACGGTGCTCGCGGTCAGTCCTCGCATCGTGCCGAGGGCGCCGGAGTGGGGGGCGAACCTCACGACGACCGGCTTCTGGTTCGCCCCGCGGTCCAGCCCCTGGGAGCCGCCGCGTGGACTCTCCGACTTCCTCGCCACTGGTCCGCCGCCGGTCTACCTCGGCCTCGGCTCGATGGCGACCGCGGATCCAGCCGGCGTCGTGCGGGCCTTCGTCGACGCGCTGGCCCGGCTCGGGAGGCGAGGGGTGCTCAGCGCCGGTTGGGCGGGCCTGCCGGCCGAGGACCTGCCCGACTCGGTCCTCGCCATCGACGACGTCCCGCACGACGCCCTCTTCCCGCAGATGTCCGTCGTCATCCACCACGGCGGCGCAGGGACGACCGCTGCCGCGCTCCGTGCGGGCGTGCCGCAGGTCGTCGTCCCCCACATCGCCGACCAGCCCTACTGGGGCCGACGCGTCCACGAGCTCGGCGTGGGAGCCGCGCCGATGCACCGCAAACACCTGTCCGCCGACCGCCTCGCCGCCGCCATCGCGTCAGCGTCCCACCCCGAGGTCGAGCGTGCGGCCGTCGCGCTCGGAGCGGGCATTCGGGCGGAGGACGGCGTCGGCAAGGCCACCCGGGTGATCCGCGCGGCACTCGAGGAGCCGGCCCAGCGGCACACGACCTGACCGTCGGTTCGTCGGTCAGCGCACCGCTGGTGCGGTTGGGGTGGATCAGCCGGCCGCCGCGATGACGGCTTGGCGAGCGTCGCCCTCGACGCCGACGACGACGCGCAGTCCCATCGTGCCGAGCGTGCGCTGCATCCCCGCGCCGATGCCGCGCGCGACGACCACCTCGACGCCCTGTTCACGCAGGAACCGGACGATGCGGGCGTGGTGAGCGCCCTCGGTCCCCTCGTCGTGGAGCGCGTCCCAGCCGACGGAGTGCTCCTCCCACGTCGAGACCTCCCCGTCCTCGACGGAGGCGACGGCCACGCGTGAGGCACGGCCGAGTCCACCTCCCACAGTGCCGTCCGGGCCGAGCGTCGTGCACACGATCATCGGAGCCTCCTTCTCCCGCCCCACGCTAATCCATCGGCTCGCCCAGACGTCGGCCGAGGGGGCGTCAGAGACGCGCTGCGAGCTCCGTGCCCTGCTTGATGGCGCGCTTGGCGTCCAGCTCGGCCGCGACGTCGGCTCCACCGATGACGTGGACGCTGACGCCCTGCTCGCGCAGGGCGGGCACGAGGCCGTTGACCGACTCCTGCCCCGTGCAGAGCACGATCGTCTCGACATCGAGCACCTGCGGGTCCCGCCGCTCGTCGCCATAGGAGATGTGCAGCCCGGCGTCGTCGATCCGCTCGTAGTTGACCCCGACGTGCTGGTGGACACCCTTGGCCTTCAGGGACGCCCGGTGCACCCAGCCCGTCGTCCTGCCGAGACCCCTGCCGATGGACGAGCTCTTGCGCTGGAGCAGGTGGACCTCGCGGGGGGACGGTGCGGGGGTCGGCGTCACGAGGCCGCCCCGCGACGCGTCAGGAGCGCCGACACCCCACTCGGCCATCCACTCGTCGACGCCGAGCGGCGACTCGACCGAGTGATGCTCGTGGGTGAGGAACTCCGACACGTCGACCCCGATGCCTCCAGCGCCCATGACCGCGACGGTCCGACCGACGGGAGCCCCGTCGCGGACCACCTGGGCGTAGGTGACCACCTTGGGGTGGTCGATGCCCGGCAGGTCCGGGACACGCGGCTCGACCCCGGTCGCGACGACCACCTCGTCGAAGCCGACGAGGTCGGCGACCTCGGCAGCGCGGCCGAGGTGCACCTTGACGCCCTCGAGCTCGAGCCGTCGTCGGTAGTAGCGGATGGTCTCGGCGAAGTCCTCCTTGCCCGGGATCCGCATCGCGATGGCGAACTGTCCGCCGATGTCGTCCCCTGCCTCGAAGAGCTCCACCACGTGACCTCGCTCTGCGGCGGCGACCGCCGTCGCCAGCCCTGCCGGCCCGGCCCCGACGACGGCGACCCGTTTGACGGTGCGGGTCGGGGCGAGGACGAGCAGGGTCTCGTGGCCCGCCCGGGGGTTGACGAGGCAGGAGGCCGTGCGCCGCGAGAACGTGTGGTCGAGGCAGGCCTGGTTGCAGGCGATGCACGTGTTGATCTCGTCGGTGCGGCCCTCCGACGCCTTGCGCACCCAGTCGGCGTCGGCGAGGAAGGGTCGGGCCATCGAGACGAGGTCGGCCTTGCCTTCGGCGACGACGCGCTCGGCGAGGTCGGGCATCGAGATGCGGTTCGAGGCGACGACAGGGATCGTCACCTCCGGACGGAGCCTGGCCGTGACCTCGACGAAGGCGCCCCTCGGGACCGACGTGACGATGGTGGGCACCCGGGCCTCGTGCCAGCCGATGCCGGTGTTGATGATCGTGGCGCCTGCGGCCTCGACCTCCTTCGCCAGGGCGACGATCTCGTCCCACGTCTGCCCGTCGGGCACGAGGTCGAGCATCGACAGTCGGTAGATGATGATGAAGTCCGGCCCGACCGCCTCGCGCACGGCGCGGACGACGTCGACGGGCAGCCGCCGACGCTTCTCGGGCGTGCCACCGTAGGCGTCGGTGCGCTGGTTCGTCCGCGGCGCGAGGAACTGGTTGAGGAAGTAGCCCTCCGAGCCCATGATCTCGACACCGTCGTAGCCGCCCTCCCGGGCGAGGCGCGCACACCGGGCGTAGGCGTCGACCTGTCGGCGCACCCCACGCTCCGACAGTCCGCGCGCCGTGAAGCGGGAGATCGGGGCCTTGCTCGTTGTCGCCGTCACCGCGAGCGGGTGGTAGGCGTAGCGGCCGGCGTGCAGGATCTGGAGCGCGATCCGCCCGCCCTCACGGTGCACCGCGTCGGTGATCCGCCGGTGGTTCCGGGCCTGACGGCTGGTGAGGAGAACGGAGCCGCCGGGATAGAGCGAGCCCTCGAGGTTGGGGGCGAAACCGCCCGTCACCATGAGGCCGACCCCGCCGCGTGCCCGCTCGGCGAAGTACGTCGCGAGCCGGTCGAAGTCCCTGGCTCGGTCCTCGAGGCCGGTGTGCATCGAGCCCATGACGACGCGGTTGGGCAGCGTCGTGAAACCGAGGTCGAGCGGCTCGAGCAGGTGGGGGTAGGTCGTCACCCCGCCGAGCGTAACGGCACGCTACTCCCGGGTAGCGAGCCCAGCGGCATACGTCACAATGTCGTGCGTGAGCCAGCCGACGCCCCCGGAACACCTCGACGTCGTCATCGTCGGGGCCGGGATCTCCGGCATCGATGCCGCCTACCGACTGCAGACGGAACTGCCGGGCAAGGGCTACGCGATCCTCGAGGCGCGCGCGGCGATGGGCGGCACGTGGGACCTCTTCCGCTATCCCGGCGTGCGCTCGGACTCCGACCTCGCCACGCTCGGCTTCCCCTTCGCGCCGTGGGACGGGCGAGACGCCATCGCCGACGGGGACCGGATCCTCACCTACCTCCGCCGCACGGCATCCCGACACGGGATCGACGAGCGCGTGCGCTACGGCCACCGGGTCGCCGCCGCGGAGTGGTCGAGCGACGAGGCGCGGTGGACGCTGACGGTTGAGCGCGCGGACGGGCGGCTCGAGCTGACGTGCGACTTCCTCCACCTGTGCAGCGGCTACTACGACTACGCCCACGGCCACCGACCCGACTTCCCCGGTGAGGCAGACTTCCCCGGCCCCGTCGTCCACCCGCAGTTCTGGCCGGAGGACCTCGAGGTCGCCGGTCGACGCGTCGTCGTCATCGGCTCCGGCGCCACCGCGATCACGCTCGCGCCCGCGCTCGCCCGGCTCGGCGCCCACCCCACGATCCTCCAGCGCTCGCCGACCTGGGTGGTCGCACTGCCGCGGCAGGACCGCCTCGCCATCGCCGCGCGCCGTCTGCTCCCGCACCGGCTGGCCGGTGACATCGTCCGCTACAAGAACGTCCTCACGACGGACGCGTTCTACCAGCTCTCCCGGCGCGCCCCCCGACTCGCGCGGGCCCTGCTCACGAGGGGGATGGCCCGCGGCCTCGGCGACCCCGCTCTCGTCGCGGAGCACTTCACCCCGCGTTACGACCCCTGGGACGAGCGACTCTGCGTCGTGCCCGACGGCGACCTCTTCGACGCGATTCGGCAGGGGCTGGTCGACCTCGTCACCGACACCATCGAGACGTTCACCACCGAGGGCATCCGGCTCACGTCCGGTCGAGACCTGCCGGCCGACGTCATCGTGACGGCCACGGGCCTCGAGCTGCTCCCCGCCGGTGGGATCGACCTCAGTGTCGACGGCGAGCGTCGGTCCCCGGCCGAGCTCTTCGTCTATCGCGGACTCATGCTTGCAGGGGTGCCCAACCTCGCCCTGAGCCTCGGCTACGTCAACGCGTCGTGGACGCTCCGTGCCGACCTCGCGTCACGGTACGTCTGCCGACTCCTGGCCCACCTGGACCGGCACGGCCTGCGCGTGGCCGTCCCCGACCCGCCCCCTGACCTGGCCGGGCGCCCGCTCCTGCCCCTCCGGTCCGGCTACGTGCGTCGCGCCGCAGCGACGCTGCCTCGCCAGGGCGACCGGGCGCCCTGGCTCATGCGCCAGAGCTACCTGCCCGATCGCCGCGAGCTGCTCCGTGGCGACGTCACCGAGTCGATGTCGTTCCGCTGAGCTGGACCCGCTCCGACAGCTCCCCGTCGGCCGCGAGCATCCGGAGCCGGCCCATGGTGCGCTCGTGGACCGACCACGGGCTGATCGTGTTGACGTAGATCTTCGTCCCTCCCTCGAAGCCCGCGAGCGTCGAGACGCGCCACTTGAGCACCGCCCGGAGCGGCATCGGCAGGTCGAGCGACGGTGGTCGGTGGTGCCACTCCTCGTTCGTCGGCACGTCGACGCCTGTTGCGGCGTGGCAGGCGTGGAGGAGGTCGGAGAAGTCACGCACCTGATCGACCGTGAGGTCCCAGGGGCACCGGTCGTCGACGAGTGAGTGCACCTCCAGCGAGGGGAAGCGGTGCCCGATGCCGGCGAACGCGACTGCCGTGGAGGTGCGGGCGACGACGAGGCCCTGGCTGTCGGCATAGGTGTGGCCCCACCGCTCGTAGAGGTCACGGTCACGCGCGACCTGAGCTGCCTCGCGCTCGAGCTGGGCGCCGAGCTCGTCGATGGCGACCACCTGCTTGTGGAGGTGGTCGAAGGACGCGCCTGCGGCCTGGAGCCAGTTCTGGAACACACTGACATAGCGCGCGTGCTCGTTGTCGCGGTAGAGACCGTGCATCGCCGAGATCGTGAACTCGACGTACTTCCAGTGCTCCTCGGGTGTCAGCCGCCCGGACCCTCGCAGCAGAGAGTCGACGTGCGCTCCGGGTTCGTAGTGCCGTCGTGCCACCACGAGCAGGTGGTTGCCGGCGAAGAGCCCGACCGCCTCACGCTCCACGTCGGCCTCACTGAGGGGTTTGTCGGCCCTACTGTTGGCGTCGCGGGCGTCCATCCTGGTCCGGGCCAGTCGCCCCACGTGCTCACGCCCCGCAGGCGTCGAGAGGTAGGCCTGCTGGCGGGCACGCATGGCCACGGTCGGCTCCCAGCCGTGGGTGAGGTGCCAGTAGTCGTAGGAGAGGATCTCGAAGAGGTTGGGCAGGAGCCGGAACTCCGCCGGCATGGCCACGACCTCCTCCGCTGTCAGTCCGCGGACCTCGCGCCACCCGTCCGGTGTGGCAGGATCGCGGACGAGGCGAGCGATCTCCGGCGTCGTCTCGAGCACCCGCCCGGGGCAGAAGGCGCAGATCCGGTCGGCGTCGGCCGGGTCGATGGGCAGTGGCGCCCGAGCCGCGCGATCGATGGGCCGGCGGCCTCGTCCCGGGAGCGTCCACACCTTGGTCCCCGTGAAGGGGTTGACCTGCTTGATGGTCCCGTCGGGGAGCCGCGTCAGCGGTTCGATCACGCGGCCAGCCTAGGCGTCCCGCCCGACGTAGCCGACGTCACAGCCCCGCCGGGCGCCGGCCCGGACTACTGTCCGGTACATGCGAGCAGCCAGAGTCAGCGTCCTCGAAGGACCCGCCGCCGTCACCGTCGAGGACGTCGAGGAGCCGGCCCTCGAGCCGGGCCACGTCCTCATCGACGTCCACGAGGCGGGGGTCAGCTTCCCCGACGTCCTCCAGAGCAAGGGCCTCTACCAGATGAAGCCCGACCTGCCCTTCATTCCGGGTGCCGAGTGTGCCGGCGTGGTTCGGCGGGCGGGGGACGACAGCATCTTCCAGCCCGGTGACCGGGTGGCCGCCTTCCCCATCCTCGGCGCCTTCGCGGAGTCGGTCGCGGTGCCCGAGGAGAGGGTCTTCCCGCTGCCCGAGGCTGTGTCCTTCGCGGCGGGCGCCGCGCTGCTCATGAACTACCTCACCGTCCACTTCGCCCTCGTCCGCCGCGCCCAGATCGAGCGTGGCGAGACCGTGCTCGT
Source organism: Intrasporangium sp. (assembly GCF_032907665.1). Classification (GTDB taxonomy): domain Bacteria; phylum Actinomycetota; class Actinomycetes; order Actinomycetales; family Dermatophilaceae; genus Intrasporangium. The sequence goes on along the minus strand of NZ_JAJJPG010000030.1, from coordinate 9,399 downwards.
GCACGGAGCCGCCGGCGGGGTCGGCACGGCCGCCATCCAGCTCGCCCGGGCGATGGACGCCCGTGTCATCGCGGTCGTCTCGTCGCCGGAGAAGCGCGCCGTGGCCGAGCGGGCGGGCGCGCATCACGTCATCGACGCCGACGACTTCCTCGCGAGCGCCAAGGAGCTCACGGGCGGTCGCGGCGTCGACATCGTCGTCGACCCGGTGGGCGGCGACCGCTTCACAGACAGTCTGCGCAGTCTCGCGCCGGAGGGGCGCGTCCTCGTCATCGGCTTCACGGCCGGCTCGATCCCCGAGGTCAAGGTCAACCGGCTGCTCCTGAGCAACACCAGCGTCGTCGGTGTCGCCTGGGGTGCGATGTGGACGAACGAGCCCGAGTACCTCCGCGCCCAGTGGACCGCCATCACGCCGCTCCTCGAGAACGGCTCGATCGACCCGCTCATCGGCAGCACGCATCCGCTCGACGAGGTGGCCGCCGCGTTGACCGAGATCGACGAGCGTCGCGCTCTCGGGAAGGTGACGCTGCGGGTCCGCTGAACCCCGCTGAACCCCGCTGAGGGACGTCATAGGGTCTGCCGTATGCCGCTGCGCTCGCACCCAGACCAGCCGACCTCCCGACGCGTCCTCGTCACCGGGGCCGCCTCCGGCCTCGGGCTGGCCCTCGCGCGTGGGCTCGCAGCCCGGGGTGACCGGGTGCTCGCGACAGACGTCACGTCCGGACGACCAGCGACGGTGCCACCCGGCGTCGAATACCTATCGCTCGACGTGCGACTCGACGCGGACTGGGCCGCTGCGCGGGCGCACGTGGAGAACTCGTGGGGCGGGCTCGACATGCTCGTCAACAACGCCGGGATCGCGACCGGCGGGCGGATCGACGTGGCGACGATGGACGAGTGGCACCGGATCGTCGACGTCAACCTCCTCGGCGTCGTGAGGGGCTGCCGGACCTTCACGCCGCTGCTCAAGGAGCAGGGCAGCGGCCACATCGTCAACGTCGCCTCCCTCGCAGGGCTCGTCCACGCCCCCGGGATGGCGTCCTACAACGCCGTCAAGGCCGGCGTCGTCGCCCTGAGCGAGACCCTCGACCACGAGCTGGCGCCGCACGGAATCACGGTCTCGGCAGTCTGCCCGGCCTTCTTCCGGACCAACCTCGGCGCCTCGTTCGCCGGTGCGGATGCGCGGATGGAGGCCGTCGGCAAACGCCTGCTCGAGCGGTCCCGGCGCTCTGCGGACGAGGTGGCGGCCGTCGTCATCCGGGGCATCGATGCGCGTCGCGACGTCATCCTCACCGAGGCGGACGGCCGGATCGCTTGGCGCGCAAAGCGATTCGTGCGTCCACTGTATCGACACACGATGCGCAGGGCAGGCGCCCGGATCTCCTCCGGCGACAGCTCACCGATTCCGACGGACGTCGACGCGACCCGGTGATCCGGCGCCGAGCACACCCCGCAGACTGGCAGCGAGCAGGTCGGCAGCGTCGTCCACCTCGGCCGCGTCGAAGGTGGCACTGAAACGCGGGTCGGCACCGTCGCGCTCCCAGCCGAGCGTGGTGAGCGTCTGCTGCTGCTGGACGGTGAGGTCGGTGATGCCCTCGAACTCGGCGTCGCCGATGCACTCGAGGGCGAGGACCCCCTCGACGGGTCGCGCCTGGAGGAACACGTCCGGGACCCGCGGTGGCGGAGGGGGCGGAGCGAGGGCCCGGCGCCATCCCCTGCGCGCCTGGGCCCGCCGCTCGGCCACGGCCGCCGCCGAATCGACGTGGACGACGAACGTCATCCAGTCGTCCGGCCCGAGCCGGGCGAGCTCTCCAGCGACGCGGGCGGCCCACGACTCCCACGTCTCCTCGACGAGGGCATCGGTCATGCCGGGTCCGCCGCCTGGTCGTCCACGACCGCGGTCTCCAGCAATCGCCGCAGATGCTCCGGGATCGGCGTCGGCCTGCGAGTGTCCGCGTCGATCTCCACATGGACCCAGTGGCCCACGGCCTTGGGGCTGCCGTCACCGACCTCCGCCGCGGCAGGATCGACGAACAGGCCCAGCTGGTAGGTCACGCTGCTCGTCCCCAGACGGGTGATGCGCAGGCCGACCACGATCGGGGTCGGGAACGCCACCTCGGCGAAGAAGGTGCAGCTCGACTCCGCGACGACGCCCTGAGTGGGGTCGGTCAGCGGGTCGATGGTCACGTGCTCCGCCTGCCAGCCGTTGATGGCGGAGTCGAACAGCTCGTAGTACACCGCATTGTTGAGGTGCCCGTACATGTCGTTGTCGGACCAGCGCGTGGTCACCGGACGGTGAACCGGGAAGTCCGAGAGCGTCAGAGTGCGCGGATCGACCACTTGCCCATCCTGCCCGACGACATGCGAGTTTGGGCCGCGTAGCCTGCACTCATGTCGACCTGGTTCGTCTTCCTGCGTGCCATCAACATCGGTGCGCGCAGGTTTCCGATGGCCGAGCTGCGCGCCGTGCTGGCCGAGGCCGGCTACGGCGGCGTCGAGACCCACATCCAGACCGGGAACGTCAGGTTGACCGCGTCGCACCGCTCCCGCACGAGACTCGAGGCCGCGCTCGAGGAGCTCCTCGAGAAGGACCGCGGCTTCCCGGTTGCGACGATCGCCCTGACGCCCCGTGAGCTGACCCAGGTGGCAGCCGACGCCACCGCGATCGTGGAAGCCGGCCCAGCGGCATACGGCCAGTATGTGAGTCTCCTCAAGGCCACTCCGAGCGCTGCGGACGTCGAGCGTGTGGAGGCACTCTCACGCGAGGGAGAGCGAATCCTCGTGCGCGGCAGAGCAGTCCACTTCTGCTATGACGTCCCCTACCACGCAGCAAAGGTGTCCAACGCTGCGATCGAGAAGATCCTCGGCCCGGCGACCAATCGCAACGTCACGGTCATCACCGCGCTCGCCGAGAAGTGGTGCTGACCACTGATCACCTGGAGGTCGGATGAAGAAGATCGGGTTCCTCTCCTTCGGGCACTGGACTCCCTCGCCACACTCTCAGACGCGCACGGCCGCTGACGCGTTGCTCCAGTCCATCGACCTCGCCGTGGCCGCGGAGGAGCTCGGCGCGGACGGTGCCTACTTCCGCGTGCACCACTTCGCACGCCAGCTCGCCTCACCCTTCCCGCTGCTCGCGGCCGTCGGAGCGCGGACTGCGCGGATCGAGATCGGCACGGGCGTCATCGACATGCGTTACGAGAACCCCCACTACATGGCGGAGGACGCCGGAGCGGCCGACCTCATCTCCGGTGGTCGGCTCCAGCTCGGTATCAGCCGCGGGTCGCCCGAGCAGGTCGTCGACGGCTACCGGTACTTCGGGCACGTGCCCGCCGAGGGCTCGGACGCCGCGACGATGGCCCGCGAGCACGCCCAGGTGTTCCTCGAGCTCCTCGAGGGCGAGGGATTCGCAGAGCCACATCCGCGACCCATGTTCCCCAACCCACCCGGCCTACTGCGCATCGAGCCGCACTCGCCGGGCCTGCGGGATCGCATCTGGTGGGGGGCGGGCACGCGAGCCACCGCCGAGTGGGCGGCCGGGCTCGGCCTGAACCTCATGAGCAGCACCCTGCTCACCGAGGACACCGGCGTGCCGTTCCACCAGCTCCAGGCCGAGCAGATCCACAGGTTCCGGGAGGCCTGGTCGGCCGCCGGCCACGAGCGCGAGCCGCGGGTGTCGGTGAGCCGCAGCATCTTCCCGATCGTCGGCGACGTCGACCGGCAGTACTTCCTGCGCGAGTCGGGGAGCCAGGACCAGGTGGGCCATCTCGAGGGGGGAGTGGCGCGGTTCGGCAAGACGTATGCCGGCGAGCCTGACCGGCTCGTCCCCGCGCTGGCCGAGGACGAGGCGATCGCGGCTGCGGACACCCTGCTGCTCACCGTCCCCAACCAGCTCGGCGTCGACTACAACGCGCACGTCATCGAGAGCGTCCTCACCCATCTCGCGCCCGAGCTCGGCTGGCGGTGACCGCAGGCCGCTGGCGCACGCGGCGGACATGGGTGGCGGACATGGGTGGTGGTCATGGGTGGTGGACGTGGGGGTGACGGCGGCTGTGGATCATGGGCCCGTGCTGTCGG
>NZ_JAJJPG010000030.1:1469-5225 GCF_032907665.1 Intrasporangium sp. | reverse complement strand
CTGTGGATCATGGGCCCGTGCTGTCGGGCGGCCCGCCTAGAGTCGACCCATGGCGTGGAGCGTGGGTCGGGCGACGTGGGTCGGCGAGCTCACCGATCCCGAGATCGCCCAGCAGGTCGGCTCCCGCACCTTCGAGCGCGGAGTGGCCTATGCGGCCCAGCATCGCGTGCGTTCCCTGGCGGCACGGCCCGAGGGGATGATGCTCCTCGGCACCGTCGAGGGCACCGGTTCGCAGACCTACCAGACCATCGTCGAGGCCAGGCCGCACCCGAAGGGACGCTCGCCGCTGTGGGCCGGTCGCTGCAGCTGTCCCGTCGGGTCGGACTGCAAGCACGTCGTCGCTCTTCTCCTGCTCGCGCGCGACGTCGCCAACGGCAAACCCCCGCCGGCCCCGGCCGACGACAGTGCAGCCGAGCGGGCTGACGAAGGGGAGGACGAAGCGACTGGCCCCGCTGGAGGGTCTGCCGCGCACGCGTTCCGCGAGGTGCACTGGGCCGACGTGCTGGGTCACGTGCGGCCCCGGGCGCGGGAGCCTGAGGAGCCGGTCCGGCCCGAGCCTCGCGGGGAGCTCATGCCGGCCGGCCTCTTCGTGGACACGATCTACCGCAGCGGTGGCTGGCAGCGCGAGCCGGAGATCGGCTACGGGCTGCGGGCGACACGGTGGACCCGCACGGGATCATGGCACCGGAGCCTGACGTGGCATGACGCGCTGCCCCAATGGCGCTCGGGCATCCGCTACCTCCCCGAGCACGAGCGCATCATGGCGCGGCTGCGCGACGAGGTCCGCAGCGGCTCGGGCAGCACGACCTACTTCACCGCAGCCGCACCGCTCGCGCTCGATGCGAGCCCCGGAGTGTGGTCCCTGCTCCGCGAGGCGCAGGAGGCCGGGATCCCCCTGCTTCCGGGTGAAGGGGTGACCGGACCGGTGCACCTGCTCACCGATCCGGCCGAGCTGGTCCTGCACGTGCTGCGGGCCGACGACGACTCCGGTGACCTCGTCCTGCGGGTCACGACCGACGGCCTGCCCGAGGACCTGCTCGGCGAGGTCGTGCACATCGGCGACCCCGTGCACGGCATGGCCGTCGAGGCCGACGACGGATCCTTGACCCTTCTGCCGCTCCAGCAGGATCTCGGGCTCGACCGCAAGGCGGTCTTCCAGGCGCTCGCCGGCCTCCGAGTGCCGGCGGAGGAGCGGGGCGGCTTCCTGCGGTCGGCGGTGCCCGGGCTGCGCGACCGCGTCCGCGTCCGGTCGGAGGTGCCGCTGCCGGCGCCGGAGGCAGCCGATCCGTCGCCCGAGCAGGTGCAGGTGCACGTCCACGTCGTCGGCGACGTGCCGGGCGAGGTGAGGCTGGACCTCGGGTTCGCCTACGACGGGCGGGTCCGGTCCTTCACGACGGCGCGCTTCGGCGGGGCCGCCCGCGACCGGGCTGCCGAGGTCGCTGCCCTCGAGGCCGCGACGTCGCTGCACCGCGTTCCCGGTGCGGCCTGGCGCGACTCGACGGGGCTGCTCCACCTGGCCACGCGCGTGGAGCTCAAGGGGGTCGACGCGGCCCGGTTCGTCGGCGAGCAGCTCGGCGAGCTGGAGGCCGACGAGCACGTCGTCGTGGTGGTCGAGGGCGAGCTGCCCGCCTACGAGGAGGTGACCAGCGCACCCGTCATCCGGCTCGGGACGGGCGACCAGGGAGCCGACGTCAGGCCCGGGCCGGGAGCGGCGGACTCCGGGCCGACCGACTGGTTCGACCTGCACGTGTCCATCGAGGTCGGCGGCGAGGAGGTGCCCTTCGAGCCGCTCTTCGCGGCACTCGCCGCCGGGGAGGAGGTCATGCTCCTCGAGTCGGGATCCTGGTTCCGTCTCGACCGGCCCGAGCTGACCCGACTGCGCGAGCTCATCGAGGAGGCGCGCGAGATCGCCGACCCCACCTCCGAAGGTCTGCGCCTGTCCTCGCACCACGTGGACCTCTGGGAGGAGCTCGCCGCTCTCGGTGTCGTCGACCGCCAGAGCGCTCGCTGGGCCGCCAACGTCGAGGCGCTCCGCTCGGAGGTCGCCCTGCCGCCGGCGCCCGTGCCGACGGACCTTCGCGCCACGCTCCGGCCCTACCAGCTCGAGGGCTACCACTGGCTGGCGCGGCTCTGGGACGCCCGGGTCGGCGGCATCCTCGCCGACGACATGGGGCTCGGCAAGACGTTGCAGGTCATCGCTGTCCTCGCACGCGCCCATGAGCGCGAGGAGCTCGGCGGCGCCGGGTCGGAGGCTGCCGCCCGGGGTCGCGGGCCGGTCCTCGTCGTCGTCCCCACGAGCGTCATCGGGACCTGGCTCGGGGAGTTCGAGGCCTTCGCTCCTCACCTGCACGTCACGGCCGTCACCGATACCGGCCGCAAGCGCGGCACCGCCGTGGTCGATGCCATCAAGGACGCACAGGTCGTCGTCACCTCGTACGCCGTGCTGCGCCTCGACGACGAGGCGTTCCGCGAGGTCGAGTGGGGCGGCGTCGTCCTGGACGAGGCGCAGTTCGTCAAGAACCGGCAGGCGAAGACCCACGTGGCCGTCCGGCGTCTGGGGTCGCCCTTCACCGTGGCCGTGACCGGCACACCGCTCGAGAACTCCCTCATGGACCTCTGGTCGCTGCTGTCGCTCACCGCTCCGGGCCTGTATCCGCGACCCGACGTCTTCACGAAGAACTACCGCAAGCCGATCGAGTCGGGTGCCCGGCCCGAGCTGCTCGACCACCTGCGCCGTCGGATTCGCCCGCTCATGCTGCGCCGGACCAAGGAGCAGGTCGCCCTCGATCTGCCGCCCAAGCAGATCCAGGTGCTGCCCATCGAGCCGCACCCGGTGCACCGCCACATCTACGACCAGCATCTCCAGCGGGAGCGGCAACGGGTGCTCGGCCTGCTCGGCGACCCCGAGGGCAACCGCGTCGCCATCCTCGCCGCCCTCACGCGACTGCGCCAGCTCGCGCTGGACCCTTCCCTCGTCGACGAAGCACACCACGGCAAGGCGACGGCCGCGAAGATCGACTTCCTCGTCGAGCAGCTGCGTGAGCTCGCGGCCGAGGGCCACCGGGCGCTCGTCTTCAGCCAGTTCACCGGCTTTCTCCGGATCGTCGAGCGGGCCCTCGACGATGCCGGACTTCGCACCTGCTACCTCGACGGCTCGACCACGGACCGGCAGTCAGTCATCCGCGGCTTCCGCGACGGAGAGGCGGCCGCCTTCCTCATCAGCCTCAAGGCCGGCGGCTTCGGACTCACCCTGACGGAGGCCGACTACGTCTTCGTCCTCGACCCCTGGTGGAACCCTGCCGCCGAGGCCCAGGCCATCGACCGGGCTCACCGCATCGGGCAGAGCAAGCCCGTGACCGTCTACCGCCTCGTCTCGGCCGGCACGATCGAGGAGAAGGTCGTCGCGCTCCAGGAGCGCAAGCGGGACCTCTTCCAGCGTGTCGTCGACGAAGGGGGAGCTCTCGCCGGGGCCATCACCTCCGAGGACGTCCGGGACCTGCTCGAGCTCGCCTGACCCGTGGCGGCCGGACCGCACGCGGGGGCGGCGTGCGGCTGCGACAATGCGCCCATGGAGATCGAGGAGACGCTCCTTCCCGGCGTCGGCATCCGCTACGAGATGGCCACCCGTGCCGGGAGGGACATCGTCGTCGTCGTCGAGCGCGATGGCGGCGTCCAGGTCGGCACCTATGCCCCCGACGACCCGGACGAGGCGGTGGAGCTCATCACCCTCGATGCCGACGAGGCGCTGGCCATCGG
>NZ_JAJJPG010000030.1:0-1369 GCF_032907665.1 Intrasporangium sp. | reverse complement strand
ATCGGCACCGAGCGGGGACTCCAGACCCTCGCCGCGCTGCTCGAGGAGGGGTGGACGGACCACGTGCGCGCCCTGTGCTCCGGACCGGCCTGAGACGACATGCACTCGTTGGCCGTCCTCCTCGCCGAGCTCGGTGCGATCTTCGCAGGGCTCGCAGTCCTCAGCTGGGTGGCGACCCACCTCGGTCTCTCGCCGGTTCCCCTCTACCTGCTCGCCGGCGTGTTCTTCGGCACCGGCGGACTCGTGCCCATGGAGGCGGCCTTTCCCTTCGTCAGCGTCGGTTCGGAGATCGGCGTCCTCCTGCTTCTCCTCACCCTCGGCCTGGAGTTCACCGCGTCCGAGCTGGTGCAGAGCCTGCGGCGACATCGACGTTCGGGGGTCGTCGACCTCCTCCTCAACTTCCTGCCGGGATTCGGCGCCGGCCTGCTCATCGACCTCCCGTTCGTCCTCGCCCTCGCCCTCGGCGGCGTGACCTGGATCTCCTCCTCAGGCCTCATTGCCCGGCTGCTCGCCGATCTCGGCCGAATCCCCAACCGTGAGACCCCTGCCATCCTCTCGGTCCTTGTGCTCGAGGACATCGCGATGGCCCTCTTCCTCCCCGTCCTCCTCGTCCTCCTCTCCGGGGGTGGACCGCTGCAGGCCATGGGCGGCGCCGCACTCGCCCTGGGCGCGGTGGGGCTCGCGCTGCTCGCCGCGCGGCATGCCGGACGACGGATCGCGCGCGCCCTGTCCACGATGAGCGACGAGATGGCGCTCTTCTGGCTGCTCGGGGCGACCCTGCTCGTCGCCGGCGCGACCGAGGCCCTCGGTGCCAGCGCCGCCGTCGGCGCCTTCCTCGTCGGGATCGCGGTCCCTCCCGAGGTGGCCGACCGGGCGCGAACCCTGCTCAGTCCCCTCCGGGACCTCTTCGCTGCGGTGTTCTTCGTCAGCTTCGGCCTCTCGGTCGTGCCCAGCGCCATCTGGCCGGTGATCGGGGTGTCACTCGCCCTGGCTTTCGTCACCACGCTGACGAAGATCGCGACCGGCTGGTACGCCGCCCGGCTCGACGGGGTGCAGTTCAACGGCCGCCTGCGGGCCGGCACGGCGCTCGTCGCCAGAGGGGAGTTCTCGATCGTCATCGCCGGGCTCGCCGCCACGGCGGGCAGCGACGAGGTCAAACCGATCGCGACCGCCTACGTCCTCGTGCTCGCCATCACCGGACCCCTCCTCGCCAAGTACAGCGACGGCATCGCCGACCGGCTCCGCCCCCCGAGACGCTCCGACCTGCGCCGACCCCACCGAGCGCGCACCTGAGCCGAGTGGCCCGCAGGCTGCCCGCGCCGACCGCCCACCAGTCGTATGCCGCTGAGCCGGGCTACGCACTCGAGTG
>NZ_JAJJPG010000029.1:11554-35385 GCF_032907665.1 Intrasporangium sp. | reverse complement strand
TCACCCGGCCAGGGCCAGCCCCGCCAGGCCCCCGGCGGCCACGAGGGCGCCGACCCAGTACCGCGGAGGCGGCCGGTACCCCTCGAGCCACCGGGCGAACGGGATGGCGATGAGCGGTGCGATGGCCGCGACTGACTGCACCAGGCCCGGCTGCATGGACTGGAGCGCCCACACCATGGCGGTCACCCCCAGGACCGGACCGAGGAGCGAGTTCGCCCCCACCCAGAACCACGCGCGGTCGGGCAGGCGGTTGCCCAGCCAGCCCAGGTCGGGGCCGCTGAGGTCTCGCGCCGGTTCGAGGGCGGCGCGAGCGCCCGGCCTCGTCCGCGCGGCCCAACGGACCAGCAGCAGGGCGAGGAAGGCGATGGCGACACCGCCCGTGAGGCGGTCGAACGCTGCGGAGCTCACGACGTCGAACCTGCCGCTGACCGGGGGAGACCCGACCGCCCCCGTGGAGTCCGCCCGCGAACGCTGGATGCCGATCAATGCCCTGCGACTGAGCACGCCGCTGACCGCTTGGGCGACGGCGGCCAGCACGGCGAAGGCGACGCCGACACCGACGGGGTGGGCGGCCCTCGCCGTCGCGCGCACGTACGGCAACAGGCCCAGCACCACACCGGTGAGGATGACGAGCGCCAGGACGACCTCGCCGCCGGTCAACGCATCCCCGAACCAGACCCAGGCGAGCACGCCCGCAGTGAGCGCCGCCGTCGTCTCCACGAGCAACGAGGCGAGTGGTGCCCCCAGCAGCGGCAGGGCCCGGAACATCGCGATCCCGCCGACCCCGAAGCCGATGGCCCCGGCCAGGGCGAAGTCGAGGTACCACCCGGAGGTCGCCCGGCCGAGGACGAGTGAGAGCGCACCCATCGCGACCGTCGCCACGACGAGCCGCGCGAGGTTGGCCCGCACGAACCCCAGCAGTCGGATCGCGCGGCGGGCGCACACCGGGGTGATGCCGTAGAACAGCCCGGCCAGGGTGGCCGCGAGAACTCCCGCCGTCATCGGTGAAGCCGTGCCACGACGGCTGTCACGCGCTCAGGGGTCACGGCACACACAGCCTCGTCGTCGACGAGCATGGCGGGCGGACGGTCACACAGGCCGATGCAGTTGACGAACTCGAGTCTGGTGCCGGCAGGGCCGGGACGCCGTTCCTCTCCGTCGAGCTCTCGCCGCAGCGCTTCGGCGGTCTCGCCTGCGCCCGCGAGCTCGCAGCTCAGCGTGCGGCAGAGCCGAACCACGTGGCGCGGGGCGGCATCCTGCCCCGGAGCGGGATCGGTCTGCGCGTCATTCCCGCCGTGGAGGAACGAGTAGAACGAGACGACGCCGAGGACCTCCACGGTCGGCACGCCGAGACGGTGGGCCACCACCTGTACTGCGACGTCGCTGACGGCGCCGTGAAGACGGACCACGTCCTGGAGCACCGGCAGCAGCGCACTGCGGTCGCCGCCGTGCACGAGGAGGGACCGGTCGATGTCCGCGACGAGCTGCGGGTGCTCGGCGGCCACGGCCTCGGGAAGCGGGCGCACGATGGTCATTCCGCCGGTCCGATCCAGGTTCCCCGCGGGGTGTACCGGGTGTGCAGGAGCTCGTGGCTGAGGCGCCCACCGGGACCGTCCGTGAGCAGCTCACGGTAGAGGCGTTGCACCGCTGGGTTCTCGTGGCTCTTGCGCACCCTGCCCGACTCGCCGTAGGCGGCATCCTCCGCGTAGATGGCCCGCGCCCGGGCCGCCCGGATGTCGGTGGTCGTCGGCACCGGTTGCCCACCGCCGCCGATGCAGCCGCCCGGGCAGGCCATGAACTCGATGAAGTGACAGCCCGCCAGCGCACCTCCCGCGGCGATGTCCGCGAGCGCACGGTGCGCGTTGTCGGTGCCGTGGACGACGGCGCACCGCAGGGTCGCGCCCTGCAACCACGTGAGGTCGTCGAACAGGTTCGCGAGCAGATCGGGCACGGGACCGGCGTTCGTGATCTCCACGTCCACGCGACGGACGCCCTCGAAGCCCCGCACCGGGAGCACGTCGGCGTGCGTGAAGAGGGCCTCCGCCGGGTCTCCCGTGACGAGCTCCACGACGGTACGCAGCGCCGCCTCCATCACGCCACCGGTGGCGCCGAAGATCACGCCGGAACCGGTGGCCGTGCCGAACGGGTCGTCGAAGTCGCTGTCGGGCAGCTGCGGCAGGTCGATGCCCCGCCGCCGCAACAGGCCGGCGAGCTCACGCGTGGTGAGCACGACGTCGACGTCCGGGCGGCCGTCGTGCCCCAGCTCCGGGCGGGCTGCCTCGAGCTTCTTCGCCGTGCAGGGCATGAGGGAGATCGAGGTGAGGTCGGCGGGATCGATGCCGTTCTCCCGCGCGTACCAGGTCCGGATCAGGGAGCCGAACATCTGTTGGGGGCTGCGGCAGGTGGACAGGTTGGGGATGAACTGCGGGAAGCGGTGCTCCAGGTCCTTGACCCAACCGGGGCAGCAGGAGGTGAACATCGGCAGCGGGCGCTCGTGCACGCCGAGGGCGAGGTTCTCGTGCAGCCGCACCAGCAGCTCGGCTCCCTCCTCGACGATGGTGAGGTCGGCGGCGAAGTTGGTGTCGAACACGGCGTCGAAGCCGAGCTCGCGCAGCCCGGAGTTGAGGCGCCAGGTCATGGGGGTGCCGGGCTCCTGACCGAACTCCTCACCGATCGCCGCGCGCGGTGCGGGCGCCGTCTGGATGACCACCCGCCGCGCGGGGTCGTCCAGGGCAGCGAGGACGTCCACGTCTGGCTCGACCGCCTGCAGCGCGCCGGTCGGGCACCGGTTGATGCACTGGCCGCAGGCGATGCAGCTCACCTCGTCGAACGGGAGGTCGAGATACGTGCCGATCGTCGTGCCGTCCCCGCGCCCGAGCACCCCCAGCGCTCCGACGCCTTGCAGCGTCTCACACGTGCGCACGCACCTGAGGCACTGCACACACTTGTCCGGGTCGAACCGGAGGGACGAGCCGAGGACGCGCGCCCTACCGCTCGGTCGGGGCCTGCCGTAGGGATACGAGTCGATGCCGTGCTCGGCCGCGAGGTCCTGCAGCTCGCACGAGCCGTTGCGCACGCACGTGGGGCAGTCCGCCGCATGCTCCGAGAAGAGCAGGTCCAGCACGTCGCGCCGTGCCCTCGCCACGCGGGGGCTGCGGGTGCGCACCACGATCGGTGCGGTCACCGGGAGGGCGCAGGCGGCCTGGAGGTTCGCCGCACCGTCGACCTCCACGACGCAGAGACGGCACACCCCTGCGTCCGGCAGGTCGGGGTGGTGGCAGAGGGTGGGGATCCGGACGCCGCAGAGGCGGGCCGCCTCGAGCACGCTCGTTCCGGTGGGCACCGCCACGGGCCGACCGTCGACGGTGATGGGGACGATCGCTGTGGTGATCGCTGTGGTGGTCCCTGGGGCGGGGGGATTCGAGAGGGTCATCGGTGCGCTCCCTCGAGCTGCTCCAGCACGGACAGGAAGACGTTGGGACTCGACTGCCCGAGGCCGCACTTCGACGTCACACGCATGGTCTCGGCGAGCCGGCGCAGCTGCGCCACGTGCTGGCCGTCGCAGGTGCCGGCGCGCATCATGCGGATGCCCTCGAGCAGCCTGGCATTCCCGATCCGGCAGACCGGGCACTGACCACAGGACTCGTCGGCGAAGAAGGCCTGGACGTTCTCCGCCACTGCGAGCAGGTCCCGGCCGGGTCCGATCACGATGACGGCGCCCCCGGTGGCGACGTCCTCGAAGCTGATGTGCCGGGAGAAGGCGCTCGCCGGCACGCACGTTCCCGAGGCGCCGCCGACGATGGCGGCCTGTGCTTCCTCACCGCCGGCCGCCAGCAGCACGTCGCGGATCGTCGTGCCGAGTGGGAACTCGTACACGCCGGGGCGGGCCACGTCGCCGGAGACACTGAGCAGCTTCGGGCCCGTGGATGCGGCCGTCCCGATGGAGGCGAACCAGTCAGCGCCGCGGGCCAGGATCGCTGTCACCCACGCGAACGTCTCGACGTTGTTGACCACCGTCGGGGCGCCATGGAGACCGGACGTGACCGGGAAGGGAGGCCGGTTGCGCGGCTCGCCGCGGCGGCCCTCGAGGCTCTCGAGCAGGGCGGTCTCCTCGCCGCAGACGTAAGCGCCGGACCCCAGCTGGATCCGGACGTCGAAGTCGACGCCGTCATGACCCTCGACGCCGTGGCCCAGGAGTCCCCTCGCGCGCCGGGTCGCCAGGCAGGCCTCCAGCCCTCCGAGCAGGTGTGCGTACTCGCCGCGCAGGTAGAGGACCCCCGTCTGCGCTCCGATGGCGTACGCCGCGATGGTCATCCCCTCGAGGACGAGGTCTGCGTGCTCGGTGAGCAGGACCCGGTCCTTGAAGGTGCCCGGTTCGCCCTCGTCGGCGTTGCACACGACGAACCGCTGCCCACCGGGGGCGGGTGCGGCAGCCGCGTACTCCCACTTCCTCTCGGTGGGGAAACCTGCACCTCCACGCCCGCGGAGGCCCGAGCGGGTCACCGTGGTGACCACGTCACCGGGAGTCATCTCGAGTGCGCGGCGCAACCCCGCGCCGACGTCGATGGCATCCAGCGTCATCGGCGTGCGCACGCCGGGTGGGCACCCCTCCGCGACCCGAGTGGAACCCATGAGTCGACGCTATGGGCGCAGGGACGTCCACCGACACGGACCAAAGTCCCGACGCCTCGAAAACCCTGCCCGGGAACTTCGTCCTGTTGCGCGTGTGACGCGTGAGTTCAGGGGTGCGATTGACGTACGGTGCCATCATGGCGACACGTCGGTCCAGCAGCGCGCGCCCGAGCACGGCGACGACACCACGTGCCACATCGGGCGCCAACGGCTCCACAGGGAGCCGCGGCAAGGCGACGGCACGTCCCGCGGCCGCACGAGGAGGGGCCCGAGGAGGGGCACAGGGAGGGTCACGAGGCGGCTCCCGACCGGCCAGGCGGCCGGCCCCGCGGGCCAAGGCCAGGGGCGGCGGCCTGCCGCTGCCGATCCGGGCCGTCCGCAACACCTGGATGGGTGTGTCCCACGTCGCCGGCGGCGCGGTGCGCAGGGTCGGGGCGAGCGCTCGCGACCTCGAGCCGGAGCACCGTCGCGACGGCCTCGGCTTCGCCCTCATCGCACTGTCGATCGTCGTCGCTGCTCGCGAGTGGTGGGGCGTCGAGGGTGTCTTCGGCGAAGCCGTCCACGCGGTCTTCGCCGGCACCTTCGGGCGGATCGCCTACGTCGTGCCGCTCGTGCTGCTCGTCCTCGGCCTGCGCGTGCTGCGTGCTCCGGAGGACGAGAAGGCGACCAACCGGATCATCGTCGGCACGATCGCGCTGACCTTCGCGGCCTGCGGCCTGGCCCACATCAGCGACGGCATCCCCAATCCACCCGACGGCGCCAACGGGATGCGCGCCGCGGGCGGCATCATCGGCTTCCTCGCCTCCAGCCCTCTCGACGCGGCCGTCTCGAGGTACGGGGCGATCGCGCTTCTCATCCTCCTCGGCTTCTTCGGCCTGCTCGTCATCACGGCGACGCCGGTCAACCTCATCCCGCACCGGCTGCGGCAGCTGCGCGACCTCGTCCTGCACCGCGAGGCCGAGCCCGACGAGGCGGGCCAGCCCGCCCCCGGCAAGCGGCCGGGACGCAAGGCCGTCGACCTCACCGAGCGCGACGGGGACGAGGCGTTCCGCCAGGCGGCCACCCGCGGTGACGAGGACGAGCCCACGCTCCAGCTGCGTCCCGGGGAGAAGCGGCCCACGGCCCCGGGCCTCCTCGCGCCGCGGCCGGCGGGCACGTCCGGCGCTGCCTCCACCCGGGAGATCGACGCGACCGACCCGCGCACGCACGGTGCGCCCGACACCTCGCGGGTCGGGCCGAAGGCCGAGCTGATCCCGCCGCCGACCTCCGCCCCGCCCTCCCGCATCGAGCAGCTCTCCCTCCAGGGAGAGGTCACCTACCAGCTGCCCGACCTCGCGATGCTGGCCCACGGCTCCCCGCACAAGACGCGCAGCCACACCAACGACAAGGTGGTCGAGTCGCTCACGCACGTCTTCGACCAGTTCGACATCGACGCCGCAGTCACGGGCTTCACCCGCGGACCGACCGTGACGCGCTACGAGGTCGAGCTCGGCTCCGGAACCAAGGTCGAGCGCGTCACGGCCCTGTCCAAGAACATCGCCTACGCGGTGGCGTCGGCTGACGTCCGGATCCTCAGCCCGATCCCCGGCAAGAGTGCGATCGGCATCGAGATCCCCAACGCCGACCGCGAGAACGTCGCCCTGGGCGACGTCTTGCGCAGCCAGACCGCCCGCAGCAACGAGCACCCGATGGTCATGGGCGTCGGCAAGGACGTCGAGGGCGCCTACGTCATCGCCAACCTCGCCAAGATGCCGCACCTGCTCGTCGCCGGCGCCACGGGATCCGGCAAGTCGAGCTTCGTCAACTCGATGATCACCTCGATCCTCATGCGCTCGACCCCGGAGGAGGTCCGACTCGTCCTCGTCGACCCCAAGCGGGTCGAGCTCACCGCCTACGAGGGGATCCCGCACCTCATCACCCCGATCATCACCAGCCCCAAGAAGGCCGCCGAGGCGCTCCAGTGGGTCGTCCGCGAGATGGACCAGCGTTACGACGACCTGGCGGCCTACGGCTTCAAGCACGTCGACGACTTCAACAAGGCGGTGCGGGCGGGCAAGGTCAAGCCGGCGCCGGGCTCCGAGCGCCAGCTGACCACCTACCCCTACCTGCTCATCGTCGTGGACGAGCTCGCCGACCTCATGATGGTGGCCCCGCGCGACGTGGAGGAGTCGGTCGTCCGCATCACCCAGCTCGCCCGTGCGGCCGGAATCCACCTCGTCCTTGCCACCCAGCGCCCCTCGGTCGACGTCGTCACCGGTCTCATCAAGGCCAACGTGCCGTCCAGGATGGCCTTCGCGACGAGCTCGCTCGCCGACTCGCGGGTCGTCCTCGACCAGCCCGGCGCGGAGAAGCTCATCGGCCAGGGTGACGCCCTCTTCCTGCCCATGGGTGCGAGCAAGCCGATGCGCGTGCAGGGTGCGTGGGTCAACGAGTCCGAGATCCACGAGGTCGTCAAATACGTCACGACCCAGCTGAAGCCCAACTACGTCGAGAACGTCACCGTCGCCCAACCCAAGAAGCAGATCGACGACGACATCGGGGACGACCTCGACGTCCTCCTCCAGGCGACCGAGCTCGTCGTCACGACCCAGTTCGGCTCGACGTCGATGCTCCAGCGCAAGCTGCGCGTCGGCTTCGCCAAGGCCGGACGACTCATGGACCTGCTCGAGTCGAGGGGGATCGTCGGTCCGAGCGAGGGCTCCAAGGCACGTGACGTCCTCGTCCGGCCGGACGATCTCGAGCAGACCCTGGCCCTCCTGCGCGGGGAGGACGTGCCGCACCCCAACGAGCCGATCGAGGAGCCCGAGCCCTTCAGCGCCGACCCGACCATCGTGGAACCCCCGCCGGCGGACGAAGCCGGCCCAGCGGCATACGACACCGAGACCGCCGGCGACCATCCGGTGCGCACGGCGGCCCTCGTCGCCCAGCGCGGCGAGCGCCGGGCGCACGGGGAGGACGTCGACGACGCCACGGGGGGCGTGCCGGTGGCCGCGTGGCAGCCCGGCGACCTGACGCCCACGGCCGTGGAGGACGACGAGGAGTCCGAGGATGCGTGGCAGCTCACCGACCGGCGCGACGAGCGCTGGTGAGCCGGTTCACGGGCGTCCCACGTGGGTAGAGTCGCCGACGTGACCGCATCGCTCGAGCTCTGGCCGACCTCTCCGCGGCGGACGGGTCCGCCGACCCGCTGGGACCGGTTTCGTCGGACCATCGTCGAGACACCGTCGGGGGTGCTGCTCGTCGTCCAGCTCGCGGCCCTGATCTTCTACCCGTTCCTCCAGACCCTGGAGCTGGGCGACTTCGAAGGGGTGGGGCGGGCACTCTTCGGCGTCGTGGGCCTGCTCGTCCTCGCCCTGGCCGTCCGGGCGGTGCGTGCCACCCCCGCCGTGACCTGGGTGTCACTCCTCCTCGGCGGCCCCGTCGTGCTCCTCACCATCGCCGAGGCATTCTGGCCCGGCAACGACGCAGTCGTCTTCTGGTCCGCCCTGCTCCATGCGGCGTTCTACTTCTACACGGGCTATGCCCTGCTGCGGTACATGTTCGCCGACAACTGGGTCACCCGTGACGAGCTCCTCGCCACCGGTGCCACCTTCACGGTGCTGGCCTGGGCCTACGCCTACCTCTACTACGCCCTCCAGTTCATCTGGCCCGACTCGTTCACCATCTTCGGCGAGGTCGAGGCGGGCGATCGCACGTGGTTCGAGCTGCTCTACCTGTCGATCACGACGATGACCTCGACCGGGCTCTCCGACATCGTCGCGGTCACACCCCACATGCGTTCCTTCGTCCTGCTCCAGCAGATCTCGGGGATGCTCTACGTCGCGCTCGTCGTGGCCCGCCTCGTCGGCCTGACCATCGCCCGCTTCCGCCAGGGCTGACGTCAGCGTGGCGGGGAGCCGTCGAGCTCCTCGATGGTCCGCAGGCTCGGCTCCCGGACGCCCTGGAGGTCCTCGGCGACGGCCTCGGCGTCCCGCAGCACGCGCAGGGTGTTCCCTCGCACGAGCAGGGCGAGGTCGGCGGCTGACCATCGCCGCTCGATGAGCGCCGCGACGAGCCGGGGGTAGCCGCTGACGTCCTCGAGCCCGACGGGATAGGTGTCGGTCCCGTCGTAGTCACCGCCGAGACCGACGTGCTCGATGCCCGCGGCCTCGCGGACGTGCTCGAGGTGCGCGACGACGTCGTCGATCGTCGCGTCCGGCTTGGGGTGCTCCACGCGGTAGCCGCTCGAGAACCGCTGGAACGCGGTGAGGTCCTTGGCGTCGATGCCGACGGCAGCTGCTGCCGCAGCCGCTTCCTCGCGCCACTGGGCCGTGGCCGGAGAGACGAACTCCGGGACGAAGGTGACCATGCAGACCCCGCCGTTGTCCCGAAGGGCCTCCAGCACGTCGTCGGGGACGTTGCGGGGCGAGTCGCAGAGTGCCCGCGCGGAGGAGTGGCTGAAGATCACCGGCGCAGCGCTGACGTCGAGCGCCGCGTGCATCGTCGAGGCCGCGACGTGGCTGAGGTCGACGAGCATGCCGAGGCGATTCATCTCCCGGACCACCTCGCGCCCGAACTCCGTCAGCCCGCCCACGGCCGCGGCGTCGGTCGCCGAGTCGGCCCAGGGGACGTTGTCGTTGTGCGTCAGCGTGAGGTAGCGGACCCCGAGGGCGTACAGCGCGCGGAGGGTGGCGAGGGAGCACCCGATCGAGTGGCCGCCCTCCGCGCCGAGGAGCGAGGCGATGCGTCCCTGGGACCGGGCCGCCTCGACCTCCGCCGCGCTCCGCGCGAGGGCCAGCTCAGCGGCATACGTCTCGATCATGCGGTGGACGCCGTCCACCTGCTCCAGTGTCGCGATCACCGCGGCGTCGCCCTCGAGGGTGCTGGGCACGAAGACCGACCAGAACTGCGCCCCGACACCGCCTGCGCGAAGGCGCGGCAGGTCGGTGACCGTCGAGGCGACGCCGGCGGCGAGGTCGAGGCGCCCGAAGTCGTAACCGGCCTGGACCCGGGCCTCCCACGGGAGGTCGTTGTGGCCGTCGACGAGGGGGTGATCGGCGAGGAGGGCGTGCGCGCGGGCCAGGGCGTCGGGCATTCAGCCATTGAACACCGGCCCATCTAGAGTGGTCGCATGACCTCGCCCTCGCCGCTCGCGTCTCGCAGCGTCGCCCTGGTCACCCTGGGGTGCACCCGCAACGAGGTCGACTCCGAGGAGCTCGCGGGCAGGCTTCAGGCCGAGGGGTGGACCCTCGTCGACGACGCCGCTGAGGCGGACGTCGCGGTCGTCAACACGTGCGGGTTCGTCGAGCAGGCGAAGAAGGACTCCATCGACGCGCTCCTCGAGGCCTCGGACCTCAAGGAGGACGGCCGCACGCAGGCCGTCGTCGCCGTCGGCTGCCTCGCCGAGCGCTACGGCAAGGACCTCGCCGAGTCGCTGCCGGAGGCCGATGCGGTGCTCGGCTTCGACTCCTACCAGGACATGTCGACGCACCTGCGCACGATCCTCGGTGGCGGGCACGTGGCGAGCCACACTCCCGGTGACCGCCGGCGCCTGCTGCCCCTCACCCCGGCAGCGCGCCAGCAGGAGGCTGCGCGGGTGGCCCTGCCGGGTCACGGCGCCACCCTTGAGCCGTATGCCGCTGGGGCGGGTCCCGCTCCCGCCAGCGGACCCCGCGTCGTGCGCGCCCGCCTGGACGGACGCCCGTGGGCGCCGCTCAAGATCGCCTCCGGGTGCGACCGTCGCTGCACCTTCTGCGCGATCCCGATGTTTCGCGGCGCCTTCGTGTCGCGGCCCCCGGCGGACGTCCTCGCCGAGGCACGCTGGCTGGCCACCCAGGGCGTCAAGGAGCTGTTCCTCGTCTCCGAGAACTCCACCTCCTACGGCAAGGACCTCGGTGACCTCGGCCTGCTCGAGAAGCTCCTGCCCGAGCTCACCGCGGTCGAGGGCATCGAGCGGGTGCGGGTCAGCTATCTCCAGCCGGCCGAGATCAGGCCGGGGCTGCTCGAGGCCATGGCCGGCACGCCTGGCGTGGTGCCCTACTACGACATCTCGTTCCAGCACGCGTCCGAGCGTCTGCTACGCCGGATGCGGCGGTTCGGGTCGCGGCCGGCCTTCCTCGACCTGCTGGCGCGCGTGCGGGCGACGGCCCCCGAGGCAGGCATCCGCTGCAACGTCATCGTCGGCTTCCCCGGTGAGACGGAGGAGGACGTCGAGGAGCTCGAGGCCTTCCTCACCGAGGCCCGGCTCGACGTCGTCGGGGTCTTCGGCTACTCCGACGAGGACGGCACCGAGGCGCAGGGCTACGGCGAGAAGCTGCCCGCGAGCGTGGTCGCCGACCGCCTGGATCGCGTCTCGCGGCTCGTCGAGGAGCTCAACGCGCAGCGTGCGGAGGAGCGGGTCGGTGAGGTCGTCGAGGTCCTCGTGGAGGAGATCGACGAGGACGGGCGCCTCGTCGGGCGGGCAGCCTTCCAGGGCCCGGACGTCGACGGCGTGACCTACGTCGGCGGCGGTGGGGGGCCCGACCCCGAGGTGGGCGACGTCGTCGCCGCAGTCGTGGTGGCCACCGAGGGCATCGACCTCGTGGCGGAGCGACGCTGATGGAGGGGTCGCTGCTGCCGCACGGTGTCGGCCCGCCACCACGCCCCACCGACTGGAACGTCCCCAACGCCCTCACCGTTCTCCGCTTCCTGCTCGTGCCGGTCTACGCCGTGCTCCTGTTCCACGACGGAGGCGGCGACCCCTGGTGGCGCTTCTGGGCGTGGGTCGTCTTCGCCGTCGCGGCGGTGACCGACGGGATCGACGGTCGGCTCGCGCGCCGCAACGGGCAGATCACCAACTTCGGCAAGGTGGCCGACCCGATCGCCGACAAGGCCCTCACCGGCACGGCGTTCATCGGCCTGTCCCTGCTCGGCCTCATCTGGTGGTGGGTGACGATCGTCATCCTCGTCCGCGAGATCGGCATCACTCTGCTGCGCTTCCTCGTCATCCGGCACGGGGTCATGCCCGCAGGTCGTGGCGGGAAGCTCAAGACGATGCTGCAGACGCTCGCCCTCGGTGGTCTCACCCTGCCGCTGTGGGCCTTCCCGCTCGGTGAGCTCTGGACGTGGGTGGCCCACGGCGTGTTGGGGGCGGCCCTCGTCGTCACCGTCGTCTCGGGGGTCGACTACGTCTTCAAGGCGCTGACTCTGCGGGAGAACAGCGAGCGCACCCGGGTCCGGCGCGCGGCGCGTGCCGCCAGGCGTCCGGCCGATCCGTCGTGAGCTCCGGATGACGGAGGCCCCCAGCGTCTCGGAACGCATCGTTCGGCACCTCACGCAGGTGGGGGAGACGGTGGCGTGCGCCGAGTCCCTCACCGCCGGGCTCGTGTCGGCCACCATCGCCGACACTCCGGGCGCGTCCGTCGTCCTTCGCGGTGGGATCGTGGCGTATGCCGCTGACGTCAAGGTCGCGCTGCTGGGTGTCTCCGCGTCCGTCGTGGCCGAGGCGGGAACGGTGGATCCGCGAGTCGCCAGTGCCATGGCCGACGGGGCGAGGGTGCGGCTCGGCGCGACGTGGGGGATCGCGACGACGGGGGTGGCCGGGCCCGGGCCGGCCGAGGGCAAGCCGGCGGGGACCGTCCACGTCGCTGTCGCCGGTCCCGGGGGAACAGTCACGCGGGCGCTGCGGTTGGACGGTGTGCGTGGCGAGGTGCGTCGGCTCGCGGCGGACGCGGCGCTGGCCCTCGCGCTCGAGGTCATGACCCGCCCAGCGAAGAACGGCCGAGGCAGCGCCGGCCCCAGCGGGCAAACCCCTGAGACGTCCTGACGGCCACGGGGTACGGTAGGAGCATCGGCACACGCACAGACGCTCGGTTTCCCGACACGACGACCCGGAGGAGGACGGCATGACCCTGTTGCGACGTGAGCTCGGTGACGTCCTCCGGGAGCGCCGACGCGCGCAGGGCCGCACGCTTCGTGAGGTCTCGGCCTCGGCGTCCGTCTCGCTGGGTTACCTCAGCGAGGTCGAGCGCGGGGAGAAGGAAGCGTCCTCCGAGCTGCTGGCCTCGATCTGCAGTGCGCTCGAGCTGCCGCTGTCCCAGGTGCTCATCGACGTCTCGAGCCGGATGGCCGAGTCCGAGGGGCTCGCCCCCACCGTGGCGCTGCCCGTTCCTGCGAAGGACGTCGTCGCCGCGTCGGCTGCCTGATCACCCTTCGCCGAGTGGTGGGCGGAGCGGCGCACGCCCGAGGGGCCCCGCCTCGACGAGGCCCCTTCGACGCGTGTGACGCGTGTCAGTTCGCGACGACGCGGAACGAGAACTCGGCCTCGCCCTTGGCCGTCACCGTGGACCTGACACCGACCGACCGCATCGCCTCGAGCGCAGCTCGTGCCTCGTCGTCGACGTCCGCGAGATAGAGGTCCTCGATCCGGTCCAGGTCGACATAGAGGGCGAAGTCGGCGTCCGAGGCGTCTCCGAGGGCGGCCGTGAAGGCCTCCACGTCACCGAGGCTCCCCTCCGACGCCAACCGGTCGGCGTAGTCGGGAGTGGTCGAGAGGTAGAGACGGTCGCCGTCGACCTTCTTGGTCAGCAGGCCTGCGGCGCCACTCGCGTCCTCGATGGTCCGCACGACCTCCTCGGCCCGGCCCGGGTCGTCGGTCACCACGGTGGCGCCGAGGGCGGGCAGGTCGTCGCCGAACTCCTGGTCCGGCAGGCTCAGGGTGAGCGAGCGGCCGAGCAGCGCCTGGAGGTCGTCGGGCAGGACGAGGCCGAGCTCGTCCTCGAACGCGGCGACGGCGTCGTCCATCCCGCCCATCGAGGCCGCGTCGTTGAGCTGCTTCTTCAGCTCGGGCCACATCTGGCCCAGCATCTGGCCGCCACCAGAGAGGTGCACCGCGGCGAGCGTGTCGTCGGGCAGGCCGGTCAGCGCCGCCGCGTCGCCGTCGACCGGCTCGAGCGTCTGGGCGCCGCCGACGCCGCGCGTGACGCCGGCGATCTCGGCGAAGCCGGGGTCGAAGCGCAGGGCAGCGGCGACGCGGCCCTGGACCCCCTGCGGCAGGCTCGGTCGCGGGAAGCCCAGAACGCCATCCGCGTCGCCGGAGAGCTCCTTGATCGCGGGTCCGATGTTCCACCACGTCGCCGCGACCCCCTGCTCTCCGAGCGCCGCCATGTCGTCGGTGAAGGAGGCATCCTGCGACAGGGTGCCCCGCTCGATGGCCGCGAGCGTCGCGTCGCCCTCGCCGCGCTCCGTGAGGATGAGGTAGCCGTCCTTGGCCCGCAGGTCCATGTCGTCGCCTCCGTCGCCGCAGTCGCCGAGCCGGTCGAGCGTCGAGGTGGCCCGCTCCTCGTCGGTGACCTGGAGTGCCACGACGACGTTCGGCTCGTCGGGGGTGCCACCGGGGCGCAGCCCGAGGCCGACGCGGTCCCCGAGCCAGGGGTCGATGTCGCGATCGAAGTCGAAGGCCTTGACGCAGTCGTCGTCCGAGTCGGCGACCGCGAGGTCCCAGAGCTTCTTGCGTGCGTCGCCGGACTCGAGGTCCTTGATCTCCGGGACCTTCGCGAGGAAGCGGACGGCCGCGAGCTTCTGGCCCGCGGACGGGTCGATGTCCACTTGGACGTAGCCGAAGGTGTCGCCCGGCAGCACGTCGGACGGGCGCGGACCGCTGCCGCTCAGCTGCTGGACCGCGAGGGTCCCGCCGACACCGAGCGCCAGGACCGTGACCAGCCCGCCGACGAGCAGGGCCCTGCTCCGCGTGCGGGGGGCCGGCGCCGCGGGATCCGAACTGCTCGCACCGGAGGCCACGTCGGTGAGCTCCACCGGCTCGGGACCTCCCGGGAAGACGTAGCCCGAGGGGGCACCGGTCGGGATCGGAGCGGTCGGACTGCCGTCACCCTGCATCGGGCGGGTGTCGTCGCGCCAAGCGGGCAGTGGGTGCCCGTCGCCCACGGATGCGTGGCCGTCGCTGTCGGATGGGTGGCCGTCGGTCGGCTGGGTCATGTGGAGGATCCCCCGTCTCGTTCGAGTTCCGCTGTCGCGCAGGACGTGGACGACCCTACCGGGATCGTCGTGGCGCCCTCATCGGGTTTGGCAACGGTCCGACGACGATTCGCCCGACGGCGTTCCGCACTTTCGGTGGCAGACTCGGTCCGTGCGGATGAGCCACTTCTGGATGTTGATGAACGACGAGTTCGGCGAGGAGTACGCCAGCTCGCTCGCCCGGGACCACGTCCTCGGCACCCTCGGTGGTCACACCGTGCTCGAGGCCCTCGAGCAGGGCGAGCCACCTCGAGCGGTCTGGGAGGCACTCTGCGACGACATGGACGTGCCGGCCGAGCGTCGGCTCGGGCGCAGCGCCAGGGTGGCCAGGGGCGCCCAGGGAGGGCAGCTGGGAGGCAAGCCGTGACGCGAACGAGCCCGGCGGCATACGGCATCGAGCTGCTCCTCGGCGACATCACCACCGACGCGGAGGCGGACGCCATCGTCAACGCGGCCAACCCCTCCCTGCTCGGCGGCGGCGGTGTCGACGGGGCCATCCACCGGGCTGCGGGACCGGCCCTGCTCGAGGAGTGCCGGGTGCTGGGGGGCTGCGACACCGGCGACGCGAGGATCACGGGCGCCGGCCGCCTCCCCGCGCGGCACGTCATCCACGCGGTGGGGCCCGTCTGGCGCGGCGGCGGCGCGGGGGAGGCGGATCTGCTCGCGTCGTGCTACCGGCGCAGCATCGAGCTCGCTGCCGGCGCAGGATGTGCCGTCGTGGCCCTGCCGGCCATCTCGTGCGGGATCTACGGCTACCCCGTCGAGGAGGCGGCGGGAGTCGCCGTGGGTGCGGTGGCGGGGGCGATGGCGGAGTTCCCCGTGGTCGAGCGATCCCGCTTCTGGCTCTTCGGGGACGCGACGTATGCCGCCTTCGACCGGGCGCTCGAGCGACTCCTGAGTGGGCGGTGAAGGTCGATTTCCTTGGGCGCTCGGGGCGTGTCGGCGTGTCGCACGCCACCTCCCCGGCGTCGAACACGTGTTCGGTAGGGTTTCCACAGGTGGAGCACCAGGCTCGACATCGTCCACAGGCCGTCTCGTGGAGTCCCGTGATGTCGGTGCCCGCACCTAACGTCTGACCCGACAGCGCGACCGGATGACGAGCCGTCGCTGGGGGTCGTAGGTAGACGACCGCAGCGCAGACGGCAGATAGGTGACCGACATGGCATCGGTGCAGGACAAGGACAAAGCCCTCTCCACGGTGATGGGCCAGATCGAGAAGAGCTACGGCAAGGGCGCGGTCATGCGCCTGGGCGACGACATCCGCCCACCCATCGAGGTCATCCCGACCGGGTCGATCGCCCTCGACGTCGCGCTCGGCATCGGTGGTCTGCCGCGCGGGCGCGTCGTGGAGATCTATGGACCGGAGTCGTCCGGAAAGACGACGGTGGCGCTCCATGCGGTCGCCAACGCGCAGAAGGCCGGTGGCATCGCCGCCTTCATCGACGCCGAGCACGCGCTCGACCCGGACTATGCCAACAAGCTCGGCGTCGACACCGACGCCCTGCTCGTGTCCCAGCCGGACACGGGGGAGCAGGCGCTCGAGATCGCCGACATGCTCATCCGGTCCGGGGCGCTCGACATCATTGTCATCGACTCCGTCGCCGCCCTCGTGCCCCGCGCCGAGATCGAGGGAGAGATGGGCGACAGCCACGTCGGTCTCCAGGCCCGCCTCATGAGCCAGGCCCTCCGGAAGCTCACCGGTGCGCTGAACTCCACTGGCACGACAGCGATCTTCATCAACCAGCTCCGCGAGAAGATCGGTGTGATGTTCGGGTGCTTCAACTACAGCACCAGGGTCACCCTCGCCGACGGCTCGACGGAGAAGATCGGCAAGATCGTCAACCAGAAGCTGCCCGTGGAGGTCCGCACCTACGACCCTGAGACCGACGAGATCGTCGCTCGACCGGTGACGAACTGGTTCGACAACGGTGTGACCGAGCGGTTCCTCCAGTTCACCGTCGAGAGGTCAGGCGGCAACGGTCGCTCCCAGTTCGCCGCGACGGAGAACCACCTCGTTCGCACTCCCGGGGGCTGGCGGGAGGCCGGCGAGATCATCGCCGGTGACCGGGTGATGGTCAATGAGACGGCCCGCCTGAGCGAGCAGCAGTGGCAGGTCATCCTCGGCGGTCTCATGGGCGACGGACACCTCGCGCCCAATACCCGGGGTCGCGACGGCGTCCGCTACCGCATGGGGCATGGCGCGAAGCAGGTGCCGTACCTCGACTGGAAGGCTTCGCTGCTCGGCAACATCCGCCAGACCCGGACGGAGCGCCCCGACGGCGCCGTGCACGTCGACCTGACGCCGCTGCCCGAGCTCGGCGAGCTGCGCGAGGTCATGTACTGGGGTGACGGCAAGAAGCACCTCACCCACGAGGTCATCAAGCAGCTCACCCCTCTTGCACTCGCACTGTGGTACATGGATGACGGCACCTTCGCCCTTCGGTCCAAGGGCCTGCAGGCTCGCACGGCCGGAGGCAGCGGTCGCATCGAGATCTGCGTCGAGGCGATGAGCCAGAGCAGCCGCGATCGGCTCGTGGAGTTCCTCCGCGACGTGCACGGTGTGGAATCCAGTGTCTCGCTCAGGGGCGCGCGTCAGATGGCCGTCCTGAAGATGACGACGGCCGGCTCCGCACGCTTCCAGGAGATCGTCGCGCCCTACATCCACCCGTCCATGGACTACAAGCTGCTGCCGCGCTTCCGGGGCCGGTTCGCCGTCGAGCCGCAGTTCGTCGAGCCGACCCAGGTCCTCGTGCCGGCCAGGGTGCTCGACGTGCACGTGAAGCCGAAGTCCCGGTCCATGCATCGTTTCGACATCGAGGTCGAGGGCACGCACAACTACTTCGTCGACGGTGTGATGGTCCACAACAGCCCCGAGACCACCACCGGTGGCAAGGCGCTGAAGTTCTACGCCTCGGTGCGTCTCGACGTCCGTCGCATCGAGACGCTCAAGGACGGGACGGACCCGGTCGGCAACCGGACGCGCGTCAAGGTGGTCAAGAACAAGGTGTCGCCTCCGTTCAAGCAGGCGGAGTTCGACATCCTCTACGGCCACGGCATCTCCCGCGAGGGCGGCCTCATCGACATGGGGGTCGAGCACGGGTTCGTCCGCAAGGCCGGCGCCTGGTACACCTACGAGGGCGACCAGCTCGGACAGGGCAAGGAGAACGCCCGCAACTTCCTGCGCGACAACCCCGACCTCGCCGACGAGATCGAGAAGAAGGTCAAGGAGAAGCTCGGCGTCGGTCCCCGCGTGGACCAGCCCGCCGAGGTCGCGGACGTGCCCGTCGAGTTCTGAGCCTGACTGGTCATGTCGCACGAAAGTCGCGACGACAAGCTGGCCCGCGCCGCGGCCGCTCTCGCCGAGGCCGAGGGTGTGACCGGGGCGCGGACGGGCAGCTCGGTCGGCTCAGGTGGCACCGGTGGGGGGCGTCGTTCGTGGTCGCCCCCGCCGGAGGACCCGGAGCAGGCCGGCAACGAGCCGGACCCCGAGGCGGTGGCGCGGGCCATCGTCCTCCGTCAGCTGTCGATGGCGCCGCGGAGCCGGGCCCAGCTCGAGCGGAAGCTGAGTCAGCGCGGCTGCGATCCCGAGGTCGCTGCCCGGGTGCTCGACCGGCTGACCGAGGTGGGGCTCGTCGACGACGAGGCCTACGCCGAGCTCCTCGTCCGGTCGAGGCAGGAGGGCAAAGGGCTTGCCCGCAAGGGCCTCGCGCACGAGCTGCGCAAGCAGGGGATCGAGCCCGAGATCGCGGACGAGGCGCTCGGGGCGATCGGTGTCGAGGACGAGCGGGCCAAGGCGGAGGAGCTCGTGGCCAAGAGGATGCGCACGATGTCGGGGCTGGCGCCCGACGTCCAGGCCCGGCGTCTGGCAGGGATGCTCGCACGCAAGGGATACAGCGCCGACGTGGCCTGGCCGGTGATCCGCGACGCCGTCAACGGCGCCCCCGAACACCAGCGCGACTGAGCTCAGCACAACCGTGCGCTGGGGGTTCTCGCCCGCCCAACGGCATACGGCTGGTCCAGGCCCGACGGTGCGGGGAGGGGCATGGAGAAGGGGTGGGGACGCATCGGTCCCCACCCCTCAGGTGGTCGGTCTGTGCTCAGGCCTGGGACGGGACCAGCGCGATGGCCGACACGTCGAACTCGAGCTTGACCTTCTCGCTGACGAGAACGCCACCGGTCTCGAGGGCCGCGTTGAAGAGCAGGCCCCACTCGGTGCGGTCGATCGTCGTCTCACCCTCGAAGCCGATGCGGATGTTGCCGAACGGGTCCTTCGCGGAACCGGTCTCCTCGAACGGGATGGTGACGGACTTGGTGACCGCGTTGATGGTGAGGTCACCGGTGATGGCCCACTCGGAGCCGTCACGCTCGACGCGGGTCGAGGTGAAGGTGATCTCCGGGTGGTTCTCCACGTCGAAGAAGTCAGGGGTCTTGAGGTGGCCGTCGCGCTGCTCGTTGTGCGTCGTCACGCTCGCGGCCTTGATGACGACCTTGACCGAGGAGTTCGCCGGCGTGGCCGTGTCGACGTGCGCGGTGCCCTCGAAGTCCTCGAAGTTGCCGCGGACCTTCGTCACCATCGCGTGGCGGGCGGAGAAACCGATGCGGGTGTGGGTCGGGTCGAGCGTGTAGTCACCGGAGATGTCGTCGATGGCGACGGAGGTGACGGGGGCCTCGGCGGCGTCCGCGGTGCGGCTGAACAGTCCCATGATGAAGTCCTTGTCGTCTAGGTGGTTGAACCTTCAACAACCATGATGGAGGAAGTTTGTTGAACTGTCAAATATCCTTGAGCCCCACCCTAAGCGTGGCCGCCACTTCCCGCCTCTCGAGACCTCG
Source organism: Intrasporangium sp. (assembly GCF_032907665.1). Taxonomy (GTDB): domain Bacteria; phylum Actinomycetota; class Actinomycetes; order Actinomycetales; family Dermatophilaceae; genus Intrasporangium. The sequence goes on along the minus strand of NZ_JAJJPG010000029.1, from coordinate 15,933 downwards.
CCGAGGCAGGGCCGGACGCATGGACGACGTACGCTTGACGGTGCTGTCCCAGAGCGGCGGCACGGGCATCACCGCGCTGGCAGACGATGACAGCGATGACGGAGCCATGACGACGGAGAAGACGACGGAGAACACGACGACCATGCGCAAGACGTACGACGTGCGGACGCACGGTTGCCAGATGAACGTTCACGACAGCGAGCGTCTCGCCGGCCTGCTCGAGACGGCGGGCTTCGTCGACCTCGCCAGCGTGCCGCCCGCGGAGCGCCCCGAGGTCGCCGACGTCGTCGTCTTCAACACGTGCGCGGTGCGGGAGAACGCCGACAACAAGCTCTACGGCAACCTCGGCCAGCTCCGCCAGGCGAAGCTGCGCAACCCCGACATGCAGATCGCGGTTGGCGGCTGCATGGCCCAGAAGGACCGCGGGACCATCGTCGAGCGCGCGCCCTGGGTCGACGTCGTCTTCGGCACCCACAACATCGGCTCGCTCCCCGCACTGCTCGACCGGGCTGCCCACAACAAGCGCGCCGAGGTCGAGATCCTCGAGAGCCTCGAGCGGTTCCCGTCCACGCTCCCGACGCGGCGAGACTCCGCCTACAGCGCGTGGGTGTCGATCTCGGTGGGCTGCAACAACACGTGCACCTTCTGCATCGTGCCCAGCCTGCGGGGCAAGGAGCAGGACCGTCGCCCGGGCGAGATCCTCGCCGAGATCGAGGCCCTCGTCGCGCAGGGCGTCGTCGAGGTCACCCTGCTCGGCCAGAACGTCAACACCTACGGTGTGGAGTTCGGCGACCGGCTCGCCTTCGGCAAGCTGTTGCGCGCCTGCGGGCAGATCGAGGGGCTCGAGCGGGTCCGCTTCACCAGCCCGCATCCCGCAGCCTTCACCGACGACGTCATCCTCGCCATGGCGGAGACGCCCAACGTCATGCCGAGCCTGCACATGCCCCTCCAGTCCGGCTCTGACAAGGTCCTCAGGGACATGCGCCGCTCCTACCGGAGCGCCAAGTTCCTGCGCATCCTCGACACCGTGCGCGAGCACATCCCCGATGCCGCCATCACGACGGACATCATCGTCGGCTTCCCCGGCGAGACCGAGGAGGACTTCCAGGCCACGCTCGACGTCGTCCGTGAGGCGCGCTTCTCGAGCGCCTTCACCTTCCAGTACTCCATCCGCCCGGGCACGCCCGCGGCGACGATGCCCGACCAGGTGCCGAAGGCCGTGGTGCAGGGGCGCTTCGACCGCCTCATCGCCCTCCAGGAGGAGGTCAGCTGGGCCGAGAACCGCCGGCTCGAGGGTGGGCAGGTCGAGGTGCTCGTGGCCCCCGCCGAGGGACGCAAGGACGCCCAGACGCGCCGCCTGTCGGGTCGGGCGCGCGACAACCGCCTCGTCCACTTCGCCGTGCCCGAGGGAGCCGAGGCCCCGCGACCCGGCGACCTCGTCACCGTCGGGGTGACGTACGGCGCGCCGCACCACCTCGTCGCTGACGCGGCACTCGGCGGTGGCGCCTACGCGCTCCGCCGGACGGCGGGTGGTGACGCCTGGGCGGCGCTGCAGGCTGACCCGTCAAGCAGCGGCAAGCCGAAGGTCAGCCTCGGACTTCCCACGGTCGGTCGACCGGCGCCGGCCGCCGCGGTCCCCGCGTGCGCGCCACGCTGACCGCCCGTATGCCGCTGGGCCGGCTGAACGTCGACTGGTCCGGGTTGGGAGGCAGGGCGGTCGCGTGCTTGGATGCTGCGCATGGCCGTTCGACCCATCGTCATCGCCGGCGAGCCGGTGCTGCACCGTCCCGCCGTGCTCGTCACGGAGTTCGATGACGAGCTGCGCGCGCTCGTCGAGGACATGTACGAGACGAACGACGCGGCGAACGGCGTCGGCCTGGCCGCCCCGCAGATTGGTGTCGGCCTGCGGGTCTTCATCTGGAAGATGGAGAACCGCGACGGCGTCCCGGTGCAGGGCCACGTCATCAACCCGACGGTGACGACCTCCCGGGTGCCACAGGAGCGGCCGGATCCCCACGAGGAGACGGAGGGCTGCCTCTCCGTCCCGGGCGAGGCCTTCCCACTCAAACGCGCCGACCGGGCGCACGTCGTGGGCCTCGACGTCGACCAGAACCGGGTGGAGTTCGACGCGACCGGATGGTTCGCGCGCTGCATGCAGCACGAGTACGACCACCTCAACGGCACGCTCTACGTCGACCGGCTCGACGAGCGGCAGTTCAAGAAGGCCCGCAAGGCGATCAAGCGGAACGGCTGGGGCAAGCCGGGCCACACGTGGATGCCGGGCGTCGACGCCGACCCGTTCGGCCACGACGACACCGATGCCGACCACCCGGCTCCCGAGCATGCCCACAGCGAGGGCATGTGACCGGTGCGGCGGACCTGCCCGTCATCGCTGTCGTCGGCCCCACCGCGACCGGCAAGAGCGGGCTGGGGCTCGACCTCGCCGAGCGGCTCGACGGCGAGATCGTCAACGCCGACGCCATGCAGCTCTATCGGGGCATGGACGTCGGCACCGCCAAGCTCGCCCCGGCTGAACGACGCGGCATCCCACACCACCAGCTCGACGTCCTGGAGGTGACCGAGGAGGCGAGCGTCGCGGCCTACCAACACGCCGCCCGGTCGGACGTGGCAGCGATTCGGAAGCGCGGGCGCGTGCCCATCCTCGTCGGTGGGTCCGGGCTCTATGTCCGGGCCGCCCTGGACCGGCTCGACCTCCCCCCGACAGACCCGGCCGTGCGGAGCAGGCTTGAGGCACAGGCGGCCGACATGGGCGCTGACGCGATGTATCGCCTTCTGCTCCAGCAGGACTCGGCCGCCGCGGCGCTGATCCAGCCGGGAAACCTGCGCCGCGTCATCCGCGCCCTGGAGGTCATCGAGCTGACCGGTCGGCCGTTCAGCGCGTCGATGCCGCGGCGCGAGTTCGTCGAGCCGACGGTCGTCATTGGGCTCGCGCTCGAGCGAGCTGTCCTCGACCACCGGATCGAGGAGCGGGTTCTGCACATGTGGCGCACGGGCCTGCGAGAGGAGGTCGAGGGACTGCTGCCCCTCGGTCTCCGGCGCGGGTTCACGGCCAGTCGCGCCATCGGCTACGCCCAGGCCATCGCCGTCATCGACGGCAGCCTCACCGAGGCGGAGGCCATCGCGGAGACGGCACAGGCCACGCGACGCCTGGCGCGCCGGCAGGAGCGGTGGTTCCGACCCGACCCGCGCATCACCTGGCTCCAGGCCGACCGGCCGACGGTCCTCGACGAGGCGCTCGCCCTCCTCAGCTGACCGGTCGCGAGCGCGATCATGCTCTAGGTCGATGACGTGACAGAGCGCGTGAGGCTTCCTCTCGCCCACGAGCGTCACCTGTTCACGACGACGCCGGGGGTCATTGCGCACGCTCGGTCCACGCAGCCCGGGTGGACCACGATCCTGCGGCGACGACCCTGCCGAGGCGTGAGCCGGGGAACGAACCCACGGAAGCCAGCCCAGCGGCATACAGCACAATGGCCGTCATGACGCGCTTCACGAAGGGCCACGGCACGGAGAACGACTTCGTCCTCGTGTCCGACCCGGACGGCACGCTGGAGCTCACCCCCGCTCAGGTGCAACGGCTCGCCGATCGGCGCGCCGGGATCGGCGGGGACGGCGTCATCCGCGTCGTGCCCGCGCGACACGCGACCGAGGACACGGTCCGCGCGCAGGCGGCCGATGCGGAGTGGTTCATGGACTACCGCAACGCCGATGGGTCCCTGGCGGAGATGTGCGGCAACGGCAGCCGCGTGTTCGCGTCCTTCCTCCTTCGCGAGGGCCTCGTGCACGGCGACACCTTCGACATCGCGACCCGCGCCGGCCTCAAGCACGTCCGGGTCGTGTCCGAGGGGTTCGCTGTCGACCTCGGGCCGTGGCGCTACGGCGACGAGGAGGCAGCCCGGCGTGACGGCTTCGACATCATGGTGCGGCCGCGGCACGGCAAGCCCGTGCCCGCCCTCACCCTGGACCTCGGCAACCCCCACGCCGTCGTCATGCTGCCCGAGGGGATCGAGCTCGAGAACCTCGACCTCACCGCACCACCCGAGGTCCAGCCCGAGCAGCCGGCCGGGATCAACGTCGAGTTCGTCAAGGCGATCGGCCCGGCCCACATCGCGATGCGCGTCCACGAGCGCGGGGTGGGGGAGACCCGGTCCTGCGGGACCGGCGCCGCGGCCGCCGCGCTGGCGACCCGCTTCTGGTCCGGCGTCGAGGACCTCAGCCCTTGGCGCGTCGACGTCCCCGGCGGCACGCTCACGGTCACCCCTCTGCCCGGCAACCGCGTCGAGCTCGCGGGTCCCGCCGTGCTCGTCGCCGACGGGGACATCGACCTCTGAGCGGCGATACCGACTGCTGAGCGGCGA
>NZ_JAJJPG010000029.1:1487-11454 GCF_032907665.1 Intrasporangium sp. | reverse complement strand
CGTCGCCGACGGGGACATCGACCTCTGAGCGGCGATACCGACTGCTGAGCGGCGATACCATGGTCGGAGTCGGACGCCCAGGTGAAGCAGCTCGCCATCTCTCGTGGTTCGCGGAGAGGACGACATCCGATGACCGACAGCAAGAAGAACGACGCGCGACCGACGTTGCTCTCTGGTGGCAACCCACAGATCCCCAAGGGCGAGGGTGACGGCCCCGTCCAGGACTACGTCGCGGCCATGCCCGGTTGGAAGAGCGACGTCGGGCAACGCCTCGACAAGCTCGTCGCGAGCACGGTTCCGCAGGTGCGCAAGGCCGTCAAGTGGAACCAGCCGTTCTACGGCAAGGACGAGGGCTGGTTCCTCTCCTTCCGGTGCTACACCGACTACGTCCAGCTGCAGTTCCTCAGAGGGACATCACTCGATCCCCTGCCGCCGAAGGCGTCCAAGCACGACGAGGTGCGCTACCTCGACATCCGCGAGGACGACGAGCTCGACGAGGACCAGCTTCGCTCCTGGATCGAGCAGGCGAGCGCCCTGCCGGGCGAGAAGATGTGACGCAGCCGGCTGACGCGATGAGACCGTGGCCGCGGCCACAGCAGCCCTGACCGTGTCGAGCCGTCACGTCCCCGTCCTGCGTGATCACACTGCTGTGATCATGGAGCCATGACCTACGACGTGGACGCCGTTCGATCGCACTTCCCTGCCCTGAAGGAGGGCGCCGCGCACTTCGACGGGCCGGGCGGAAGCCAGACGCCGGACGTCGTCGCCCGGGCCGTCCACGACACTCTCGTCTCGGCCGTGGCCAACCGTGGCACCGTGACGGCAGCCGAGCGCCGAGCCGAACACATCGTGACCGACTTCCGGTCCGCACTGGGTGACCTGCTGGCGACCGACCCCCGTGGCATCGTCTACGGCCGCAGCGCCACGGCCCTGACGTACGACTTCGCCCGTGCGCTCGCCCGGACCTGGACTCCCGGCGACGAGGTGGTCGTCACTCGGCTCGACCATGACTCGAACATCCGCCCCTGGGTCCAGGCTGCCGCTGCCGTCGGTGCGACGGTCCGGTGGGTCGACTTCGATCCCTCGACGGGGGAGCTGTCCGCCGACGCGATTGCCGCGCAGCTCTCCGGCCGCACCCGCCTCGTCGCGACGACGGCCGCCTCGAACCTCATCGGCACCCGGCCCCCGGTGGCCGACATCTCCACGGTCGTCCACGACGCCGGGGCGCTCCACTGGGTCGACGGTGTCCACGCCACGGCGCACGTCTCCGTCGACCGAGCCGCGCTCGGCGCCGACTTCTGGACCTGCTCGCCGTACAAGTTCCTCGGACCCCACTGCGGCGTGCTCGCCGCGGACCCGGACCTGCTCGAGACCGTGAGGATGGACAAGCTGCTGCCGTCCAGCGACGCGGTCCCCGAGCGGTTCGAGCTGGGCACCCTGCCCTACGAGCTCATGGCCGGTGCCACAGCCGCTGTGGACTTCCTCGCAGGCCTCGCGACCGCCGACTGGGATGAGGAGGGAGCCGAGCGGTCCGACCGGCGCGGTCGCCTCGCCGCCGGCTTCGCCGCGCTCGAGGAGCACGAGGCGCGTCTCGGCGACCGACTCGAGACCGCGCTGCGAGCCCTGCCGGGCGTCAAGGTCTACAGCAACGCCGCGATCCGCACGCCGACGCTGCTGTTCACGGTCGACGGCCGGGACTCCCAGCAGGTCCGGGGGGCGTTGGCGGACCTGGGGGTCAACGCGCCGGCGGGCAACTTCTACGCCGTCGAGTGCTCGCGCAGCCTCGGGCTCGGAGACGGCGGGGGAGTGCGCACGGGGTTGGCGCCCTACACCGACGACGCCGACGTCGACCGGCTCATCGCGGGCCTGGAGGCACTGGTCTGACGTTGTCACCCTCCCGTGGGGTGGCCCCACGGTCGACGGCCCGGCGCCGGAACCACCTGATCAGGAGTGGTTCGTCGTCGCCCGAGTCGTGTCGAGCGACCAACGGACCTCGAGGATCCGGAAGGCTCTGGCAGAGGACAGGCGCGTACACGTCAGCCCCCAGTCCTGGGAGTTCACCCACTTCTGGAGCGAGTCGGAGCCGAGGTGCTTCTGGACGACGAGGTGGGCAACGCCGTCGTCGGTGAGGCGCGGGAGCCAGCGGGCGAGGATCTCGTGGAGGGCCGCCTTGCCGACGTGGATCGGCGGGTTGGACCAGATCGTCGCGAAACGCACGTCCTCAGGCACCTGGTCCGGTTCGCAGAAGGTGACGTTGTCGACGCCGGCGGCCTCCGCGTTCAGTGTCGCGAGCTGCAGCGCCCTGCGGTTGACGTCGACGCCCCAGACGTGGGCTGCGGGGGAGCGCAGCGCGAGTGCGATCGAGAGCGGTCCCCATCCGCAGCCGATGTCGAGCAGCTGGCCCGTCGGGCTCGGGTCGGGCCCGCGCGCGAGGAGGACTGCAGTGCCCGGGTCCAGCCGGTCGGGAGAGTAGACACCCCGGGCGGTGGTCAGCTCGAGGTCCCGCCCCTCGATCCGGACCCGGATCCGCCTGCGCTCCTCGGCAGTGGCCGGCTCCGCGCTGAAGTAGTGGTCTGGGCGCTCGCTCATCACCGGCAACCGTAGTGGCCCTACGGACGGGACGTGCCACCGCCGATCGGGCCGGGGCGCGATTCGTGGTGGCCGACCAGGCCGAACGCCACCGCCGATCGGGCCGGGGCGCGATTCGTGGTGGCCGACCAGGCCGAACGCCACCGCCGATCGGGCCGGGGCGCGATTCGTGGTGGCAGCAGGCCGACCGCCCGGGGACCACCCCACCCCACCCGTTCCGGGACCGGGCAGAAAACCGCGGTGCTGGGCGTTGTCAGCCGTGGGACCATAGGGAGAACATGAATCGAAGCCACACCATGAAGCACGCGCCGGCAGAAGACCTGCTGGCCACCAGGGCGGAGGCCCTCGCCGACGACACCCTCGTCGATGACGGGGCCGCTGTCATCGGCGACACCTACGACGGCGAACAGCTCGACCGGGAGGAGCGCGCCGCACTGCGGCGGGTCGCCGGCCTGTCGACCGAGCTCGAGGACATCTCCGAGGTCGAGTACCGGCAACTGCGTCTCGAGCGGGTCGTCCTCGCCGGCGTCTGGACCGAGGGCACGTCGGAGGACGCGGAGAACTCCCTCCGCGAGCTCGCCGCCCTCGCCGAGACCGCCGGTTCGACCGTGCTCGCCGGAGTGATCCAGCGACGCCAGCGACCCGACCCCGCGACCTACCTCGGCAAGGGGAAGGCACTCGAGCTGCGCGACATCGTCATCGCCGAGGGCGCCGACACGGTCATCTGTGACGGCGAGCTCGCTCCGAGCCAGCGTCGCGCGCTCGAGGACGTCGTCAAGATCAAGGTCATCGACCGGACGGCCCTGATCCTCGACATCTTCGCCCAGCACGCGAAGAGCCGGGAGGGCAAGTCCCAGGTCGAGTTGGCCCAGCTCCAGTACCTCCTGCCGCGCCTGCGTGGCTGGGGCGAGTCGATGTCCCGGCAGGCCGGTGGCCGCGTGGCCGGTGGTGAGGGCATCGGCTCCCGTGGACCCGGTGAGACGAAGATCGAGCTCGACCGGCGCCGCATCAACACGAAGATCGCCAAGCTGCGGCGCGACATCAAGGGGATGAAGACGACCCGCGACACCAAGCGCCGCGGTCGCCGCGAGGGCGGCATCCCCAGCGTCGCGATCGCCGGCTACACCAACGCCGGCAAGAGCTCGCTGCTCAACCGTCTCACGGGCGCGGGCGTGCTCGTGCAGAACCAGCTCTTCGCCACCCTCGACCCGACCGTGCGCCGGGCCGAGACCGAGGACGGGCGCATCTACACCCTCGCCGACACGGTCGGCTTCGTCCGCAGCCTGCCGCACCAGCTCGTCGAGGCCTTCCGGTCGACCCTCGAGGAGGTCGGCGACGCAGACCTGCTGCTGCACGTCGTCGACGGCTCCCACCCCGACCCGGAGGGGCAGATCTCGGCGGTGCGGGCGGTCCTCTCCGAGGTCGGTGGCGACGAGATCAAGGAGATCATCGTCATCAACAAGGCCGACATCGCCGACCCCGAGGTCCTCGCGCGGCTGCGCCGCCACGAGAAGCACGCGATCGCCGTGTCCGCGCGGACGGGTGAGGGGATCGGGGCTCTGCGCGAGCTCATTGCTCGCGAGCTGCCGAAGCCCGAGGTCGAGGTCGAGGCCCTCGTGCCCTACGACCGCGGTGACCTGCTGTCGAAGATCCACGAGGGGGGCGAGATCCTCGAGAGCGAGCACGTCGAGGACGGCACGCGCGTCCGTGCCCGCGTGACCCGCGCCATCGAGGCGGACCTCTCCGACTACGTCGTCGCCTGACCCGACCAGCCGCTCGACGATGCCGTATGCCGCTGAGCCCGCTCAGCGGCATACGGCATCGTGGGACTCCTCCCGCAGTCGGGTGTCGGCGGTTTCGGCGACGATGGGCCCATGGACGTTGTTGCGACCCGAGAGGGCGGCGCCGTGACAGGGCAGGAGGGCGAGGCGACGGCGTGGATCGCGACGGCGCGACTCGAGCTGCGCCGCCCTGGGGCACCCGACTTCGACGACTACGTCCGGCTGCACACCGACCCTCGGACCTACGCGCACAAGCCGGCGGCGATGCCGACCCCGGAGCAGTGCGAGGAGTGGTTCGCGGCCGTCCTCGAGCGGTGGCGAGACCAGGGCATCGACTACGCGGTGATCCGCGAGCGTGATGCCGGTGGGGTCCTGGGCTGGGCGGGGCTGCGCGTCGTCACGGGCGATGGACCACCACACCTCAACCTCTACTTCCGGTTGGCGGCTGCCGCGCACGGTCGGGGCCTCGGTCGGGAGGTTGCGAGAGCCCTCACGGCGTGGGCGACGGAGCATCGCCCCGAGCTGCCGGTCCAGGCCGTCGTCGCGCCGGTCAACGTCGCCTCGTTGCGCACCTGTGCGGCGGCCGGGCTCGTCGAGGTCAGCCGGAAGGTCCACCCGGACTTCCCGGACGACGAGCCCGACATCATCCTCCAGGCCCCGCGCCTGCGGGTCACGCGAGGGACCGGTGCGATCGACACCCCCTTCAGCTCGGACACCCTCGACACCGAAGCCCTCGTCGACGTGTGGCGGCGCGTCAACGACACCGGTGGCGCCGTCGGATTCCTTCCCGGAGCCCCTGTCGACGAGGTCCGCGCCGCGCTCGAGCAGCACCTCGAGGTCGTGCGCGGGGGGACCGCCCTGCTCGTGGAGCTCCGCGAGCCCACAGGAGCGCTCTGCGGCTACGGCTTCTGGGAGCACGCGGGCCAGCGGGGGTTCGAGCACGTCGCCACGCTCAAACGACTCATGGTCGACCCGGCCGTCCAGGGGCGCAACCTGGGCAGCGTGCTCCTGGCCGGCATGGTCGGGGTCGTGCGACGCGAGCTCGAGGGTGTCATCCTGCTGCTCCTCGACTACCGCAGCGGCCTGGGACTCGGCGACTTCTATGCCCGAGCGGGGTGGACGGAGGTGGGCCGCCTCCCGGGCGCCATCTGGCTGGAGGGTGACGACTACCGCGACGACGTGTTCATGGCGCGCCGGGTCGACGGGCGGCCTGTCGTCTCGGACGGGCGCGCCTGAGCGCGTCGAGCACACGGCGCCGGCCGGATCCGGTGCGTGCCGGACCCCGCGCCCCGGTCTCGCAGATCAGCTGAGCCCGGTGATGTTCCCGTCGGCGCTGACGTCGATCCGCTGGGCGTTGGGGGTCGCCGAGAGCCCCGGCATCGTCCGCATCTCACCGCAGATGGCATAGACGTAGCCCGCGCCCACCGCGGCACGAACCTCACGGACCGGCAGGCGCCATCCCCGTGGGGCGCCCTTGAGGGTCGGGTCCGAGGAGATGGACAGGTGCGTCTTGGCGATGACGACCGGCAGACCCCCGAAGCCGAGCCGCTCGTAGTCCCGCAGCGCCTTGGCGGCCCCCGGGGCGACGTCGATGCCGTCCGCGCCGTAGATCTGGGTGGCGATGGCCTCGATCTTCTGCTCGAGGGGGAGGTCGAGCGGATAGAGGAACTCGAACGAGGTGGGCTCGTGCGCCGCCTCCATGACGACCTCGGCCAGCTCTCGGGCGCCGGCACCGCCCTCGGCCACGTGCCGGCTCACGGCCGTGCGAACCCCGATGCCGTTGCAGTAGCGACGGATGACGGCGTGCTCGGACTCGTGGTCCTGGGGGAAGGCGTTGATCGCGACGACCGGCTGGACCCCGAACCGACGGACGATCTCGATGTGCTTGCGCAGGTTGGGCAGGCCGGCCTCGACGTCGGAGGGGTTCTCCTCGAGCAGTCCGGGCGGGAGCGGCTTCCCGGGGCGGATGGCGTAGTTGCCCGAGTGCGACTTGAGGGCTCGGACCGTGACGACGATGACGGCGACGTCGGGTTTGAGCCCGCTCACGCGGCACTTGACGTTGAAGAACCGCTCTGCGCCCATGTCCGCACCGAACCCCGCCTCGGTGATCGCGTAGTCACTGCCCCGTATGGCGATGAGGTCGGCGGTGACCGAGGACGTGCCGGTCGCGATGTTGCCGAACGGTCCGCAGTGGATGATCGCAGGGCCACCCTCGAGCGTCTGGAGCAGATTCGGCTTGATCGCGTCCTTGAGCATGGCAGCCATGGCGCCCGCGGCGCCGAGGTCCTCGGCGGTGACGCTCGCACCCTCGGTCGTGTAGCCGACGACGATGCGGCCGAGGCGCTTGCGGAGGTCCTGCAGCGACGTGGCCAGGGTGAGCAGCACCATGATCTCGCTCGCGGCCGTGATGTCGAAGCCGGTGTCGCGCACGACGCCGTCCTCGCGGGCGCCGAGGCCGATGACGACGTTGCGCAATGCCCGGTCGTTGACGTCGAGGACGCGCCGCCACGTGATGTTGCGGACGTCGATGCCGAGGGCGTTGCCGTGATGGAGGTGGTTGTCGATCATCGCGGCGAGCAGGTTGTGTGCCGCAGTGATGGCGTGGAAGTCACCCGTGAGGTGCATGTTGAGCCGTTCCATCGGGACGACCTGGCTGTAGCCGCCGCCGGCGGCGCCCCCCTTGATCCCGAAGGTCGGACCCATCGACGGCTGGCGCAGGGCCACGACCGCTCGCCTGCCGAGTCGCTGGAGCCCCTGGGCCAGGCCCACGGACGTCGTCGTCTTGCCCTCGCCGAGCGGCGTCGGGGTCACCGCAGTGACGACGACGTACTTGGCGCGGTGACCACCCGACGAGGCGGCGCCGTCGCCGGCGGTCTCCGCACCGCGACCTGCGGGCTCATCGAGAAAGGCGAGGTCGATCTTCGCGACGTCGCGGCCGTAGGGCTCGAGGTGGTCGGGGCTGATACCGAGCTGGGCGCCGATCTCGTCCATGGGTCGCAGAGTTGCTGCGGACGCGATGTCGAGGTCTGAGGGAAACGACGGGTTGGTCATGGTTCGATCCAACCGCACTCCGCGCCGCGCCGGGGGTCTTCGTGGCGAGGTAGTCACGTCGAGGGACAGGCGCGTCACACGGAGGCGTGAACCGACTCGGCGGGTCCCGCAGGCGGGTTGTGCACAGGTGGACGACCGTGGGGCCGATCGTGCGCCCGGCGCAATACCCTGAGCCAATGGCCCCGGGACCGACGCTCGACCAGCTCCTCCACGCCGCCGTCCTCGCGGTGGGCGGCCGGGAAAGGCCGGGACAGGTCGAGATGGGCCGTGCCGTCGCGGCCGCGATCGCATCGAAGGAGCACCTCCTCGTCCAGGCGGGCACCGGGACCGGCAAGTCGCTGGCCTACCTCGTGCCCGCCGTCGCGCACGCCTTCGACACGGGACGACCAGCCGTCGTCGCCACCGCCACGTTGGCCCTGCAGGCGCAGATCGTCGACCGTGACATGCCTCGGGTTGCCGCCGCGTTGGAGCCGATGCTCGGCCGGCGTCCGACGTACGCCCTCGTCAAGGGCCGGCGAAACTACGTCTGCCTCAACAAGATCCACGGTGGCTTCCCCGACGATGACGAGACGCTGCTGTCCGTCGGACAGGTCGACGCGGGCGCCGGCCGGCTGGGGCAGGAGGTCGTCCGCCTGCGTGAGTGGGCGGACGAGACGGACTCAGGTGACCGGGACGAGCTCGTCCCGGGTGTGACGGAGCGGGCGTGGCGCCAGGTCTCCGTGTCCGCGCACGAGTGTCTTGGCAGCACGTGCCCCCTCGTCGCGGACTGCTTCGTCGAGCGGGCGCGCGAGGCGGCCAAGGAGGTCGACGTCATCGTCACCAACCACTCCTTCATGGCCATCGATGCCTTCGAGGGGCGACAGATGCTGCCCGAGCACGACCTGCTCGTCATCGACGAGGCTCACGAGCTCGTCGACCGGGTGACCGCCACGATCACCGACGAGCTGACCGGGGCGATGGTGACGGCTGCAGCGAAGAAGGCCGGTCGCCTCTCCGAGAACGTCCGCCCCCTCGAGGAGGCGGCCGAGCTCCTCGCAGCGGCGATCGAGCCCCTGACTGACGGTCGCCTCCTCGGGCTGCCCGACCCGGTCGCGCTCGCGCTCGCCCGTGTCCGCGACACCGCCCGCGCCGTCCAGTCCGACCTCAAGCCGGCCCAGGGGCAGGAGGCCGACGGTGCCCGCCAGGTGGCACGAGCAGCCGTGGACGAGATCCACGAGAACGCCGAGCGGATCCTCGAGGAGCGCGAGCTCGACGTCGTGTGGCTCAGCCATGACCAGCGGCGCGGACCCGTCCTCCGGGTGGCGCCGATGAGCGTCGCCCTGCTCGTGCGCGACAAGATCTTCACCGACCGCACCGTCGTCCTCACGTCCGCGACGCTCGAGCTCGGCGGGACCTTCGACGCGGTGGCGGGCACGATCGGTCTGCGGGGAGAAGGGGCCCCGGCCTGGCAGGGTCTCGACGTCGGGAGCCCCTTCGACTACCCGAAGCAGGCGATCGCCTACGTCGCAGCACACCTGCCCCCGCCCGGCAGGGACGGGGCGAGCGACGAGAGCCTCGACGAGATCGAGCAGCTCGTCCGGGCGGCCGGCGGGCGGACGCTCGGGCTCTTCTCGTCGATGCGTGCCGCGCAGACCGCGGCGGAGGTCCTGCGTGCCCGGCTCGGCGACGACCTCCCGGTCCTGTGCCAGGGCGAGGACCAGATCTCCACCCTCGTGCGCCAGTTCGCCCGTGACCCACGGACCTGCCTCTTCGGCACCCTCTCCCTGTGGCAGGGGGTGGACGTGCCGGGCTCCTCGTGCCAGCTCGTCATCATCGACCGGATCCCCTTCCCGCGGCCCGACGACCCGCTCTCCTCGGCGCGTTCGCAGGCCATCGCGCGGATGGGGGGCAACGGCTTCATGGCCGTGTCGGCGACACACGCCGCGCTCCGGTTGGCCCAGGGCGCCGGTCGCCTGGTCCGCAGGGCCGATGACCGCGGCGTCGTCGCGTTCCTCGACTCCCGGATGATGACGGCGCGCTACGCCGGCTTCCTGCAGCGGTCGCTGCCGCCGTTCTGGCCGACGACCGACAAGGCGATGGTGCTCGCCGCACTGTCCCGACTCGACGAGACCGCGCCCGAGCCGGTGCCCGTCGAGGAGCCCGCCCTGCGGTCGCTCGCCGGGGCTCGGACCGATGGTGAGGGCACGGAGCACCCGCGCCCCGTCGCGCCGCCGCCACCTGCCGCAGGGGCCTCGCGGAGCGCCGTGACCGGGGGCCACGCCTGGACGGACGAGCAGGACGACGAGCTCCGTGACGCGGCCGAGGCGGGAATGCTCCTCGACGAGCTCGTCGACCACTTCGAGCTGCCCGAGGACGCCATCGCCGCCCGCGCAGACCAGCTCGGCCTCACGCTGGCAACCGGTCAGCTCTTCGACTGACTGCACGTCACTCGAGTGGCCCCGATGTCCCCAGGGGGCGGTGGACGATGGGGCCACTCGACGAGTGCACGCCGCTCGAGTGGCCCCGATGTCCCCAGGGGGCGGTGGACGATGGGGCCACTCGACGAG
>NZ_JAJJPG010000029.1:0-1387 GCF_032907665.1 Intrasporangium sp. | reverse complement strand
CTCGAGTGGCCCCGATGTCCCCAGGGGGCGGTGGACGATGGGGCCACTCGACGAGGGGTGAGCGGGGCTGAGGCGCGCTGTCCGGGGCGTGTGGCAAGGTGGGCGCCGTGACCGAGACGGCCGTTCCTCCCCTCACGCTGGTGAGCGGGCCCGAGGAGGTGCTCGTCGAGCGGGCGATCGGCCGGGTCGTCTCCGCGGCGAAGGCTTCCGGTGCCGAGGTGATCCGGATCGAGGCGGCCGGCTACGAGCCCGGGTCCCTCGTGCTGCACGCGAGCCCGTCCCTCTTCGGGGGGACCACGTGCATCGTCGTCAGGGGCCTTCACGAGTCCTCCGACGAGCTGCAGGTCGACCTCCTGTCCCTCCTCGCCGTCCCGCTCGAGGACGTCTCGCTCGTCGTCGCTCACGGGGGCGGCATGAAGGGCAAGAAGGTCATCGACACCCTCAAGAAGCACCACGCGCACGTCATCGACTGCCCGGCGATCAAGTCCGACCGGGACAAGTCCGACTTCGTCATGAAGGAGTTCTCGCGTGCTCGGCGCAGGATCACGAGTGAGGGCGTGCGCGCGCTCGTCGAGGCCGTCGGCAAGGACGTGCGCGAGCTCGCCGCCGCCTGCGCCCAGCTCGTCGCGGACACCGAGGGCACGGTCGACGACGCGATGGTCGACCGCTACCACGGCGGCAAGGTCGAGGCCACCGGCTTCCGTGTCGCCGACGCCGCGATCGCGGGGCAGGCGGGCGAGGCCCTCCGGCTCCTGCGTCATGCCATCGCCACCGGGGTCGACCCGGTGCCCATCGTGGCCGTCCTCGCCTCGCAGCTGCGCCAGCTCGTCCGGGTCGGCTCGGCGGGACGAGGCAGCTCGGCCCAGGTGGCGAAGACTCTCGGCCTGGCCCCGTGGCAGGTCGACCGTGCTCGCCGCGCGGTGGGGCACTGGACGGGCGAGGGGCTCGCGGTCGCCGTGCAGGCGGTCGCTGCTGCGGACTTCGAGGTCAAGGGGGGCGGACGCGACCCCGTCTACGCGGTGGAGCGGGCGATCCTGACCATCACGCGAGCCCGCGCGGCCCACTGAGGGCACTGAGGGCACTGAGGGCACTGACCCAGCCCGGCGGCATACGACGTCGGTGGCCGGTCGGTGGTGAAGGCGGCCCGGCACCGAGCTCGCTGAGTTTGGAGGCGGCCCTCCGGCGCTGGTAACTTTGGTCCTTGCGTGCGCGCTCAGGTCGTGCGCGCATGCAGCAGCAACCCAGAGCCGCTCACGCAAGGGTGCCCCACGCCCGGTCCCGAGCAGCTCGGCCGCCCTCTAACGGCACCCATCCCGACCAAGAAAGAACGTCACGTGGCAAACATCAAGTCGCAGCTCAAGCGCATCAAGACCAACCAGAAGCGCAC
>NZ_JAJJPG010000028.1:31052-35537 GCF_032907665.1 Intrasporangium sp. | reverse complement strand
GGCACTCGGCGCGGCCTGCGACACCGCGACCCGTGACCCGTGACCCGGGTCCGGAAACCTCAGGAGTCACCCCGACGTTGACCTGACGTGAGTGAGACCCGCGAGCGCCGGTCAGGCCCTGCCCCCAGCGGGCCGGGTGGACGACCTGCGCCGGGGGAACCGCCCCTGAGGCTCACCCGACGGGGCTTCCTCGTCCTCGGCGCGCTCGGTGTCGGCACGGTCGCTGCGGGAGCGTATGCAGTGACGCAGGGAGTGCCCGGACTCCCGGAGATCCCGGGCCTCGCCGGACCGTCGCCGCGGGAGGTGTTCGTCGATCCCGTCCCGGTCGACCACACGGCCCTGCAGGCGCGCACCCGACTCGGCGGAGCGGCATACGTCTATGAGATCTCGGGCAAGCCGGCGACCTACTATGTCGAGCCGGCCTTCGGCGCGCGGCTCGACTCCTGGCTCGCGTTGCACCGACGGCACACCGGCCAGTCGCCCGACGCGATCCGCTCCTACGGCGCCTGGGCGCGTGGCCGGCCCAACTCGTGGCACAGCTCGGGTCAGGCCTTCGACCTCGCCCGCCTGCGTGCTGACGGCAAGGACCTCGTCTCCTTGCGCTACGACCTGTGGCGCGATTCCCCAGCCCCCGAGCTGCGCCGGCGACTCTCCGCCTACTGGCGGGTCGCCGCCGGGTTGCACCACGAGTTCGCCGACGTCCTCACCTACCTCTACGACGACGCGCACGCGAACCACATCCATGTCGACACGGGCCGTTTCGGTGACGAGCGGCCACGTCTGATCCGGCGCTCTCGCGTCCAGGCGCAGGCGGTGCAGGCGATGTGTCGCCACGTCTGGGGTCGCACCGACGTGGAGGTCACCGGGGAGTGGGACGACGCGACGCGCGGCGCCACGACTGAGATCCTCGAGAGCATCGACGGACCGGGGGAGCTCGAGGAGAGCCGCGAGGCCTGGCAGGCCTTCATGGTCGCGACGATGGCGCATGCTTGATGTGCCTTCGGTGGCTTCGCTATCGGAAAGCCCTGTGGCATAACGGCATTCGGAAGGTGGGACTCGCCGCGCGCCGCGCGGACAGCTGCGCTAGCCTGCATCCGGCCGCATCACGGGGAGGCGGCGTGGTCGAGACAGGGGGCGTCGAGTGCGCAGCGCACGGGACGTCGTGCACTTCTCGTCGGGTCTGGACGTTCGGGACATCGCAGCGCAGTGGGCGACCGATCACGGATACCGGACCCTTCGCATGTCGGGCTCCGCGCTCGTCTTCGGCAAACGTGCTGCGCTCGTCGCACTGCCGGTCATGGTCGAGCTCGCGAGCCGGGACGCGGTGCACACCCTCTCGTGCTGGGGTCGGCTCAGCCGGCTCGTCGTGACCCGGGACATCAGCCTCACCGACCCGGCCCGCGCCGGACGTGCGCACCGTCGTCGGGCCCAGCGGGAGGTCAACGCGCTCCTCTGGGCTCTCGGGGCGCCGCCTCTCGACGGTTCCAGACAGGAGTGATCCCGTCGCGCCGGTGGGCGCCCGGCGCGGACTCGGCGGTGCCCGGGTCGCCGCAACCACCCGCTCACCACCGGGAGGTCGCGGCGGCGACGAGGTCGCCGAAGAGATGTCCGGCATCGACCTCGAACCCGCGGCGGGTGAACCAGTCCGCCATGTGGCGCGTGTCGCGCTCGAGGAACTCCAGCCCGTGCGGATTGCCGATGACGTCCACGATCTGCGGCCAGTCGATGATCACCAGGCGCGGGTCCCGGCCGTCCATGGTCGGGCGCTCGTCGAGCAGGACGTTGTAGGGCGAGAGGTCTCCGTGGGCCCAACCGAGCTCGGCCAGCCGGAGCATGGCCTCGCGAAGCTGGTCGAAGAGGACAGGGAGCACCTCACGATCCGGGCGGGTCTGGGCCAAGCGCGGTGCGGCGTGTCCGTCCGGCGTCCCGATGAACTCCATGAGCATCTCGTCCTCGCCCATCTGCACCGGGTAGGGGACGGGCAGGCCCTCACCCCACAGCCGGACGAGGGTCTCGAACTCCGCGAACGCCCACAGTCCGCTGATCAGCTGCTTGCCGTAGGCGGTCCGGGTGGCGATGGCCCGGGTCTCGCGGGACTTCCTGACCCGCCTCCCCTCGAGGTAGCCGGCGTCACGGTGGAAGAGGCGGTGGTCGCTCGAACGGTACCGTTTGCCGGCCATGAGCACATCTCGGTCGGGGTCGTCGGGCAGCCAGCGTCGGACGAGGTGGACGTCGGCCTCCTTGCCCGTCTTGAGGACGCCCAGGTCCTCCTCGACGGCACCGAGATCGGTGATGACCCAGTCGGGCCTGGGCTTGGGCCCGTGGGTCGCGCCGTCCCACGTCGACCAGCGGTCACCGACGGGAGGCGCATCAGGGTTGGTGTCTACGGCGAAGGACGACTCGTCCTCACGAAAGCGTTTGAAAGACAAGGGAACTCCAAGGAGGTGGTGGATGTGGGCAGGTGGGCCCGGACCGTGATGGACATGTCACCCCTCCTCGAACTCGACGATGGCTTCCGGCGCTGGTGCGCTCGACACGAGGCTGCCCTTCCGGTCTGCCGTGTCGCAAGCGGTTTTCCCGGCCTCGTCCGCGATTCGGTATCCGCGGAACACCCGTCGCCTCTACCGTGAGAACGGAGGGACAACGAGGACCGTTGCCCTGTCGGTGACCAGGGGGAGTCGTATGCCGCCCACGTCCTTCGAGAGCGAAGGTGTCCGAGTCGTCGTGCCGGGGTCCTACGACGTGCGCGAGTCATCGCGTGCTCGTGCCCTCCCCGGCGAGCCGGGCTTCGAGCAGACGGTCGCGAGGGACGCGATCCTCGCCTCCCTGGAGGACAGCGGGCTCGAACCGGTGCAACGGCTCGACCTGACACCCCAGCGGACGCGCGACCTCGCTGGGGAACGCAGGGCCGGCCCCAAGGAAGGCACGGCGACCGTCGAGGTGGACGTCGCAGCAGACGAGGACGCAGTGGTCCTTCTCGAACGCGATGGGGTCTACTCGTGGCGGATGCCGACCGATGCGGGCCGGCGAACCCGCTCGATCGACGTCGGCCCCCGCACCGCCCGCTTCGAGATCGACCTCAGAGCCGAGGGAAGCGGGTCGGCCCGGGCCCGCCGGGCGCGGGGAGCGGGCCGAACGAAGGGCCTGCTCGGCGACGTCGTGACGGGAGCCGTGCAGGCCGTCGTCTTCCGGTTCGCTGCACCGCTCGTCGTCGGCAAGGTGATGGAGCGGATGGAGGAGCACGTCCGACCGGGTCTGGTCCACATCACCGACACCGACCTCGGCTCGTGGCGCCGCTTCGACCGACTCGACGAGCTCGACCTGCCGACCGACCGACCGGTCCGTCTCCTGCTGCTCGTCCACGGCACGTTCTCGTCCACGGCCGGTGGGTTCGCGGCGTTCAGCCACGACGAGAACGCCAAGGGCCTGCTGCGCACGGCGATCGCCGCCTACGACGCCGTCATCGGCTTCGACCACCGGACCCTGAGCGTCGACCCCCGCGCAAACGCCAGGGACCTCCTCGAGCGTCTGAGCTCGCACCAACCCGGTGACGAGCTCATCATCGACGTCATCACCCACAGCAGGGGCGGGCTCACCACACGCAGCCTCGTGGAGTACGAGCTGCCCGGATCGACCTGGCCGGGCCGGGTGGATCGCGTCGTCTTCGTGGGTGCGACCAACGGCGGGACACATCTGGCCGATCCCGGTCGATGGCATGACCTCGTCGACCTCTACACCAACCTCGTCAGCGTCGGGGCCGGTGCGCTGGTCGCCCTGCCAGGTGGTGCTCCGGTGGCGGCCGTCGTCGCGGGTGTCATCAAGGGCGTCGGCGCGCTCGTGAAGTACCTCGTCTCCTACGCCAGTGGGGAGGACGGCGTGCCGGGACTCGCGGCGATGGTCCCGGACGGGCCCTTCGTCACGGACCTCAACACGGCACAGCCGGGGCAACCGGCTCCGGGCACGAACTGGTTCGTCGTCGCGTCCCACTTCCACGTCGAGCTGTTCGACGACTCCCACCAGCCCCCGGAGTTCCCCCGAGAGCTCGTCGTCAAGCTGGCCGAGGGTTTCGTCGACGAGCTGTTCCAGGGCGACAACGATCTCGTGGTCGACACGGACTCGATGAGCGCCATCGGGCTTCCGGTGGGCGGGTTCGTCGCCGACGCAAGGGTGTTCGAGACGAACGACCGGATCTACCACACCAACTACTTCAGCCAGCTGGACGTCATCGAGGCGATCGCCGGTTGGCTCCCGCTCGGGATGGGGGCCGGTGGCGGGCCCGAGGCCGCTCCCGAGCAGCCAGATGTGGTCGGCGCCGAACCGCCGGAGAGTGGTGGCGACGAGGCCGGGGCTGCGGGTGGCAGCTCGAAGGGCGGCCGTGGCGTCACGGGACGCGAGGCAGGACCGGAGCCGCCAGGCGATCGCGGCCTGCCCATGGCCCCACCCCCACCGGCGCCGGCACCGTCCGCGCCGGCACCGTCCGCGCCG
>NZ_JAJJPG010000028.1:0-30952 GCF_032907665.1 Intrasporangium sp. | reverse complement strand
GCGCCGGCACCGTCCGCGCCGGCACCGTCCGCGCCGCCGCCGTCTGCGCCACCGGCTTCGTCTGCGCCACCGGTGCCTGCTCCGGCCACATCCGGGCCCGAGGCCCCGGGACCCGTGGGCTCGCCGACGACGGCGACCATCGCCGCGGAGATGCCCGCCACGGTCGTGGTCAAGGACCCGGTCGAGGTCTGCGTCCGGCTGTCCCGCAAGGAGATCGAGGCGGGCGAGGGCACGGTCCACGACTCAGCCACGGTAGCCGTGCAGGCGGATCGGCCGGTCTCCGTCCAGGTCGTCGGGAAGGCGAACGCCGAGGTGGTCGGCACGGACTCCGACATCCTCGGCCTACCTCTGGGGGGCGGCGAGTCGTCGGTGCGGTTCACCGTGCGCGCCCTCGCCACGGGGCGGGTCGTCGTGAACGCGATCGTCCGCCAGGGCTGGGTGCCGCTCGCCACGCTCAAGCTGGAGGCGCAGGCGGTTTCCGAAGCCGCGCTGGGGGCGCCGGCTCCGCTCGCTCGAGCCCTGGTGCACACGGGCATCGACGCACCCGAGCTCGACGGGCTGCCCTGCCTCGACATCATCGAGAGCGCCCAGCCCGACGGCTCGGTCATCTACAAGTACGCCGTCCGGATCGAGCAGGACGGGATCCCGGTCGCCTTTCAGTCCCTGCCCATCGTCGACCGGGCCCGGACGATGGCGGCGTTCCTCGACGAGGTCCAGGAGCTCGTCGGCGCCGGGCTGAGCGAGGCGCAGCTGCAGCGCAGCCTCCAGGACCTCGGCACTCGGCTCTACGACCTCCTGCTTCCCGAGGACATGCAGGCCTACCTGTGGAAGCACCGCGACAGGATCGGCGACCTCATCGTCTACGCCGACGAGCCCTACGTGCCATGGGAGCTCGTACACCTCAAGCCGCCACGCGGACCGCGGCAGAAGAAGCCGCGATTCCTCGCGCAGGGAGGTCTCGTGCGGTGGCGACTCGGCAGCTTCCCGCCCCGCGAGCTCCGCGTCCGCAAGGGGCGGGCGCGGTCCCTCATCCCCGACTACCGCGACCCCCAGTTCGTCCTTTCCGAGCCGGTCCATGAACAGCACTTCCTCGAGGAGCGTTTCGATGCGCGCCCGGTGCGCGCCACTCCCTCCGGCGTGCGGCAGCTCCTGCGCAGCGGACGTTTCGACCTGCTCCACTTCTCGGGCCATGGTGCCGCCGACGCGGAGGACATCCTCAGCGCCCGCATCCTGCTCCAGGGACGCAAGCGGGGACGGACCGTCGAGCCCCAGTACCTCACCGCGACCGAGGTGAGCGAGAACGCCCGCTGGACGCCGACAGGGCAGGTGGGCCCGGTCGTCGTGCTCAATGCCTGCCAGACGGGCCGGGAAGGGATCCTGCTGACCACGGCCGGCGGGTTCGCCGATGCCTTCCTCGACGCAGGAGCGGCCGCCTTCGTCTCCTGCCTCTGGTCGGTCCACCAGCAGCCATCGCGGACGTTCGTCGAGAAGCTCTACGCCGAGCTGTTGGACGGCACCCCGATGGCCCTGGCCACCTCCCGGGCACGCCAGGCCGCCCGGGAACAGGGCGACGCGACGTGGCTCGCCTTCGTCGTCTATGCCCGTCCAGACGCCGTCCTCACCCAGGTATGAGGCAGCGACCCACCACGCAACAGCGCGCACGAGGAAAGGAACCGGTCATGGCACGAAGGGCCGTCTGTGTCGGCATCAACGAGTTCGAGCACCTTCCGATGAGCAGCTGGCTGGCGGGGTGTGTCAACGACGCCGAGGACATCTCGGCCGCGATCAGGAAGCGTGGCTTCACCTCCCGCACGACCACCGTGCTGCGGGACTCGGACGCCACGAAGAACGCGGTGATGGCCGCCCTCACCGACATGGTCGACCGGGCTCGACCCGGCGACCACCTTCTCTTCTCGTTCTCCAGCCACGGCACCCAGGTGCCCAACCAGCCTGGCGACAAGGACGAGCCGGACGGTCTCGACGAGGTGTTCGCGTGCTACGACATCAAGCGGGACGGCGACCAGTGGGATCGCGGCACGGTCATCGCCGACGACGAGCTGCGCGAGCTGTTCCAAAGGGTCCCGGCCGGAGCGCTCGTCGAGGTCCTCCTCGACACGTGCCACAGCGGGACCGGCCTCAAGGACCTCGAGGAGCTCCAGCTGGCCATGACCCTCGGACGGAAGCCTCGCTTCCTGCCTCCACCCACACCGCGCGGACTCGACCGCGCCCGCTCCATCCGGGCCCACCAGCCGGCGCGGACCATCGACCACAAGGCGCTCGCCGAGCTGACCAAGCGGGGGAAGGGAGCGAGGCCGGTCCTCTTCGCTGCCTGCCGCCCGCACCAGACTGCGTCCGACGCGACGTTCGACGGCCGCGCGAACGGCGCCTTCACCCACCTGTTCCTCACGTCCCTGCAGGAACGCCCCGACGCGACGCGAGCCGAGCATCTCAAGGCGGTTCACGCGGGCCTGAAGTCCGAGGGGTTCGAGCAGCGCTCCACCCTCGAAGGTGCCCTCAAGGCGAAGAAGGTCGGCTTCGGTCAGCTCTGGTGACCGGCCTCAGTTGACATCGGCATTGTCATGATGACATCCTCGTTGTCATGTCACGACGCGCCGAGCGCCTCTACGAAGCGATCCGCCACATCCGGCCGGTCCACCAGTACTCCGCCCGGGCCGTCGCGACCTCGCTGGCTGCGCACGACATCACCATGCCGATGCGCGCCGTCATCGAACGACTCGATGAAGCAGGACCCCAGACCGTTCCTCAGGTGGCGCGCTCGCTGTGGATCACCAGGCAGGGCGTCCAGCGCATCGTCGACGACGCCAAGGCGCTCGGCTACGTCGAGACGCGGGCGAATCCGGAGCACCGGCGCTCGCACCTCGTCGTCCTGACCGAGAGTGGCCGGGCGGCCTATGCCGCTCTCCACGAGTCCGAGCTGGTCACCCTCGACGGCATCGCAGCCGGTGTCTCCGAGGAGGATGTCGAGGCCTGCATCCGCGTCCTGTCCCACCTGACCCACGAGCTGCGTGAGAGGTTCGACACCGCAGCTCCCGACGCCGGCTGGGAGACGCCCGGTCCCCGGCCGGGAGAGGAAGTCCGATGAAGCGTCTCTCCGTGCCCGACGGCCACATCGCCTACGCCGAGGCGGGCAGCGGTCGGCCCCCGATCGTCCTGCTCCACGCGGGTTACGTCGACCACCGGATGTGGGACCGGGAGCTGGCCCACCTGTCCCACCGAACTCGGGCCGTCGCCCCCGACGCCCGCGCTCATGGTCAGTCGTCCACACCCCTCAGCGCCTTCCGCCAGTGCGACGACGTCGCCGCCCTCGTCCGACACCTCGAAGCCGGCCCCGCAGTCCTCGTCGGCGTCAGCATGGGCGCTGGGGCGGCGGTCGACACCGCGCTCGAGCACCCCGACGTCGTGCGGGCCCTCGTCATCAGCGGCGCGGGCACCAACGAGCCGACCTTCGAGGACCCTTGGGCGCTGGCCCTGGTCCAACGGCAGCAGCAGGCGATCGTCGCCGAGGACCCGGCGTCGTGGCTGGAGGCCACTCTCGAGTACGTCGCCGGGCCCTCCCGCTCGCTGAATGACGTCGACCCCGACGTCGTCGAGCGGATCCGGGACATGCATGAGGCCTTCGTCCGCGACCACGTCCGACCAGGGATCGTGCCGCCCACCCACGTCGTCGGCTCGTGGGACCGCCTCGCAGAGATCACCGTTCCCGTCCTCGGCATCGTCGGCGAGCTCGACTCCACCGACCACCACCACATGTGCGAGCGAGCCGTGGCCTCGGTGGTGGACGGGCGCGGTGTCGTTCGCCTGCCGGACTGCGGGCACTTCCCCAACCTCGAGCGGCCCGACGACTGGGAGCGCGTCGTCGACGACTTCCTCGACGAGCTCGGGGTGCCCACCCGCGAGGAGACCTCACGGGCACACTGATCCTGCGTCGCCCGTGACGAGGGTTACAGGTGGGGGACGACACACGAGGATCGGTGACCTCGGGAGCGAGCTCAGCGGCATACTCAAGGGGATTCTGACCGGCCACCACCACGACACCCAGCAAGGCGGCGATCACGCGTGTCCCGACTCCAGCAGACCGAAGGCCTCACCGAGGAGCAGACCGAGTTGCTGTCGCTCGTACGGCAATTTGTCGATGAGCAGATCATCCCCGTCGCGACGGAGCTCGAGCACCGCGACGAGTACCCGCAGGCCATCGTCGACCAGATGAAGGAGATGGGGATCTTCGGCCTGATGATCCCCGAGGAGTACGGCGGCCTGGGGGAGTCCCTGCTCACCTACGCACTGTGCGTCGAGGAGATCTCGCGCGGGTGGATGTCGGTGAGCGGCATCGTCAACACACACTTCATCGTCGCCTACATGATCCTCCAGCACGGCACCGAGGAGCAGAAGCAGCGCTACCTGCCGAGGATGGCCACCGGGGAGATCCGAGGCGCCTTCTCGATGTCCGAGCCGGGCTGCGGCTCGGACGTGTCGGCCATCAAGACCAAGGCGGTCCAGGGCGCGGACGGCGACTGGACCATCAACGGCCAGAAGATGTGGCTGACCAACGGCGGCACCGCCAACCTCGTCGCGGTCCTCGTGAAGACGGACACGGGCGCCGACTCGGTGTACAAGAACATGACGACCTTCCTCATCGACAAGGAGAGCGGCTTCGGCGAGACGGCCCAGGGCATCACGGTGCCGGGCAAGATCGACAAGATGGGCTACAAGGGCGTCGACACGACCGAGCTCGTCCTCGACGGCCACCGCACGACGGACGCGCAGATCCTGGGCGGTGAGCCCGGTCGTGGCTTCTACCAGATGATGGACGGCGTCGAGGTCGGCCGGGTCAACGTCGCGGCACGTGGCTGTGGCGTGGCGCGGCGGGCGTTCGAGCTCGGCATCGCGTACGCGCAGCAGCGCGAGACCTTCGGCAAGAAGATCGTCGACCACCAGGCCGTCCTCTTCCGGCTGGCCGACATGGCGGTCAAGGTCGAGGCCGCCCACGAGATGATGGTCAAGGCGGCACGCAAGAAGGACTCCGGCGAGCGCAACGACCTCGAGGCCGGCATGGCCAAGTACCTCGCGTCCGAGAACTGCGCACAGGTCGTCGAGGACAGCTTCCGGATCCACGGCGGCTACGGCTACTCGAAGGAGTACGAGATCGAGCGGCTCTACCGCGAGGCCCCCATGCTGCTCATCGGCGAGGGGACGGCGGACATCCAGCGGATGATCATCGGGCGACGGCTCGTCGAGGACTACAAGCTCAAGTCGTGAGGCGTCCCGCGGTCCGGGCGGGGAAAGTGCAAGGATGAGCCCATGAGCCTGCAACCGAAGGGTCCGGGGGCTCGCCCCGGCTTTGCGACACTGTCCCTCGACTACCCGCTGTCCCTCGGGACCTTCGAGAAGTACGAAGAGGCGCAGAAGGCCGTCGACGTGTTGTCCGACAACGGCTTCCCGGTCGAGAACTGCCTCATCGTCGGCACGGAGCTCAAGCAGCTCGAGCGCGTCACGGCCCGGCTGACGTGGGGTCGGGTCGCCCTGGGCGGGGCGCTGTCCGGCCTCTGGCTGGGCCTGTTCGTCGGGTTGATCTTCTCGCTGTTCAACCCACCCACGAGCGCCTTCGCGCTGCTCCTCGCAACCGCGCTCTGGGGCGTTCTCTTCGGGCTCATCTGGTCGCTCGTCGGCTACGCGTTCACGCGCGGCACTCGGGACTTCTCGTCCGTGAGCCAGGTCGTGGCGACGAAGTACGAGGTCTTCACCGAGCACAAGTTCGCCCAGCAGGCGCGCGAGATCCTCGCGAAGGCGGGGATCAACCCGAGTGGAAGTGCCGCGTTCGGCGGTCCTCCGGTCACCACGCCGCCGGCACCCCCGGCGCCGTCGCAGGCTCCTCAGGTGCCCCAAGCCCCGTCACAGGCCCCTCAGGTGCCCCAAGCCCCGACACAGGACCGCACGGACGGCTGAGCCGACGCCGCTGGACTGCCCGGTCTCGCGCCAGGTCCCCGCAACACGCCCGGAAAGTCACAACCGACCACGGAAATACCACTGGTCCGTTGCGAGGTTCCGGGCGTGTTGCGGTGAGGGTGACCGGGGAATGCAACGGTCCGGGCGCGTCGCGGGTCTTCTCGGTGTGGATCGAATCCGGAGGTCTCTCTTGCCATCGCCACCCCGCCGCCTCGTCACCGCCGTGGGCGGTGCTGTCGTCGTCGCCACCATGCTCGCCGCCTGTGGCAGCACGCCCGCTCCCGGAACCGATGGCGCGAGGTCGCAGTCGACCGTCGGGCCGATGCGTTCGGTGACCAGCCAGCCCGTGGCCGAGGATGGCGCGCTGGAGTGCCCCGCGACCCTCGCCGACGAGCGCGGGACCACCGTGCCCGAGAAGCCGCAGGGAGTCGACGGAAACGCCCGGCTGCTCCCGGACCGCGAGCCCGAGACGCTCGTCGTGTGCCGCTATCCCGTGCTCGACGTCATGACCGGCAGCCTCAAGGCCCCGTTCGCCCTCGAGAGCCGGAACGTCGTCGCCGCGAACCAGCGGCAGACGGTCGTCGACCTGCTCACCTGGGCACCGCGGGGGACGACCGAGGGGCGGGCCTGCACTGCCATGGCGGGGAACGAGTCGGTCCACCTCGTCGGGGCGACCTATGGAGACGCCATCGTCTGGGTGGCGGCGAAGGCGGACGCCAACTCCTGCTCTGGCGCCACCAACGGGGACTTCGAGTCCCGGGCGCCGGTCGGCGGGACCCTCGAGCGGCTCTACGGCGACGATCCCGGGCCGGTGACGCCCCCGGCCGAGCAGCCGACCTGTGTCGGCTGGTCGACGGGCCGGCTCGGCGACGACCAGACCCTCGTCCCCGAGGGCAGCCCCACCGTGACCGTCTGCCGCCTGGCCGCGAGCGGGTCCTGGCAGGAGACCCCTCTGGACGAGGATCGCAGCGCGCAGGTCGTCACCGAGCTGCGTCAGCTCCCGATCCGGCCGACACTGGGGATGTGCGAGGGCGCCGACCCGGGGGCCGATGACGCCTTCCGGCTCGTGCTCAGCTATCCCCGAGGGCCGTCCGTCCACGTCGGCGTCACCCCGTCGTGCCGGCCACCGGTGCTCGGTGGCGGCGTCGAGTCGGCGGAGGTGGGTGAGCTCGTCGAGCTCGTCGAGCAGTGGAGCCCGCCGATCCCCGCGCCCGACCCCGACGCTCCGGTCTCCTCCGACGGCTCCGGCTCACCGGGAAGCACCGTGGGCTCGGCCGGCTCCGATGGCTCCGGAGTGCCAGCCGCACCGACCGGCACCGGCACCGGCACCGGCACCGAGGGCAGCGTGGACCCGGTGGCTCCGCGAAGCCAGCCCCAGTCGGAGCCCGACGCGAGGGTCACGACAGTGCCCTGACCGAGTCCGCCAGACTGCGAGAGAGTCGGCGGGAGTCGGCGGGCGGCCCAGATCAGCGGCGGGCGGCCCAGATCCGCGCGATCCACGCCTCGACGTCCTCGGCCCGGCGCGGCATGGCTGCGGAGAGGTTCTCGCAGCCGTCCTCGGTGATGAGGATGTCGTCCTCGATGCGCACGCCGTTGCCGCGGAACTCCGGCGGGGCGAGCAGGTCGTCAGCCTTGAAGTAGAGGCCGGGCTCGACGGTGAGGATCATCCCGGGCCGAAGCTCGGCGTCGGTGTACTGCTCACGCGTGGCGAGCGCGCAGTCGTGCACGTCGATACCGAGGTGGTGGCTGGTGCCGTGCACCATCCAGCGCCGGTGGTACTGGCCGTGCTCCTTGTCCAGCGTCGCCTCGACGTCGACCCCTTCGGGGAGCAGCCCCCACTCGTGGAGGTGCTCGGCGATGACGCGGATGGCGGCAGCGTGGACGTCGCTGAACCGGTTGCCGGGCTTGCAGGCGGCGATGCCGGCCTCCTGCGCTGCGAAGACGGCGTCGTAGATCCGACGCTGCGCCTCGGTGAACGTGCCGCTGACCGGAAGGGTCCGCGTGATGTCGGCGGTGTAGAGCGAGTCGACCTCGACACCGGCATCGAGCAGCAGGAGGTCGCCCTCGGAGATCTCCCCGGTGTTCTTGATCCAGTGCAGCGTGTTGGCGTGGTCTCCGCTCGCACAGATCGAGTCGTAGCCGACCCCGTTGCCGTGGTGCCGCGCGTGCAGGCCGAAGACGCCCTCGACCCAGCGCTCCCCCCGTCCGCGGCGCACGGCCTCGGGGAGGTCGGCGATGACGGCATCGAAGCCCCGGTGCGTCCCCTCCACCGCCGAGCGCATCTGCTCGATCTCCCACTCGTCCTTGACCATCCGCAGGTGGGACAGGAAGGCGGCGAGCTCGTCGTCGGACTGGTGCTCCGTCTCGACCCGCTGCTCGGCCTCGCCCTGGCTGCCGGCCTCCGTCGCCGCGGCGCGCGCCCTGTCGACCACTGCGGCGACGGAGGTGTCGGCATCACGCACGACGCGGACCGTCACCTCACCGGCGTCCTTGGCCACGGCGTCGGCGAACTCGTCGATGTGACGCGCGGAGATGCCGAGCTCGGCCTCGACGTCCTCGACGGTCGGTCGCGCCCCGACCCAGAACTCGCCGTAGCGGGCGTCGCCGAAGAACTCGTCGGTGTCGCGACCGGCGAGCGGTCGGAAGTAGAGGATCGCCTCGTGACCCGGCGCGTCGCCGTCACCGCGCGGATCACCTGTCGGCTCGAGCACGAGGACCGCGTCGGGCTCGCGGTCGCTCCCCAGGCCGGTGAGATGGGCGAAGGCACTGTGTGGCCGGAACACGTAGTCGGTGTCGTTGCTCCGGACCTTGAGACCCCCGGCCGGGATGACCAGGCGCTCACCAGGGAAGGCCGCGCTGACGGCGGCACGGCGCTCGGCGGCATACGGCGCTGCTGCTGCGCGCGCTGGGTGGTCGGTGCGGCGGGGAGCCCAGCCGGACGCCACGAAGGCCCGGAACTCGTCGGTCGTGGGGCGCGTGCGGTTCTCGCTCTTCCTCTGCTCTTCGCTCATCACCCGCCCATGCTTCCACGACCCGGCTCGAAGGAACCAACCCAATAGCTGGGCCGGGCACCTCGGACCGATCCGAGAACCGCCCATACCACCGGGAGACGGGCGCGGGCCCGGCCGGTGGCATACGGTCTCCTTGTGCCTCGCAGTGACCCCTCCCGGCGACGCCCCGGCAGGCCGCCGCTCCAACCGATCCCTTCCCTCCCCTCACTCCCGTCACTGCGGGCGAGCACCCGGCGGGCCATGCGTCCCACCGGCCCGCCGACCGACGAGATCCCGTTGTGGCGGTCTCCCGACGAGGTCGACCGTGGCACCGGTCAGGCCGTGGTCGACCTCGCGATGCGTGCGGGCGTCGCGATGCTCGCCACCGGAGCCGCAGCGGCGGACGTCACTGCGACCGTGCTCATGCTCACGCGGGCCTACGGCCTGACGAGCGTCCACGTCGACGTCACGTACACCTCGGTCACCGTGTCCTACCACCGCGGTCCGGAGGCAGACCCCATCACCGTGATGCGGGTCGTCCGCTTCCGGGTCCAGGACTACACCCGCCTCGAGCGGCTGCGCGGCCTCATCATCGCGTTGAGCCAGAACCCCATCCACGTCGACGACGCCCGGGTGCGCTTCGATGCCGTCCTCACCGCTCCTCACCCGTACCGGCGCTGGGTCGTCACCATCGCCGGGGCGACCCTCGCGGCCGGGGCCGCCGGCCTGCTGGGCGGTGGCTGGCTCATCGTCCTGCTCAGCTTCCTCACCGCAGCGCTCGTCACACGGCTCAACGGGTGGCTCGGCAAGATCGGTGTCGCCTCGTTCTTCGCCCAGTCCCTCGGAGCGGCGATCCCCACGCTCGTCGCGACGCTCGTCGTCGTCGCGCAGTCGGCCGGGCTGACCTTCCTCGGTGACGTCTCGCCGTCGCTCGTCGTCGCCTCGGGCATCGTGCTGCTGCTCGCCGGGCTGTCGATCGTCGGGGCGGGCGAGGACGCCCTCGAGGGGTACTACGTCACCGCGGGAGCTCGGACCTTCGAGGTCATCGTGCTCTCGCTCGGTATCGCCGTGGGTATCTCGGTCGTTCTCGCGGCAGGTCAACGCCTCGGCTACCCGATCGCCATCAGCTCGCGGACCCTGCTCGACGACAACCTCCTCGTGCAGGTCGTGTGCGCCACCGTCATCTCCGTCGCCTTCGCCGTCATGTCCTACGCAACCGGCCGCGCCGTGGCCGTCGCCGGAGCGGCCGGCGCGCTCGGGTGGATCATCCTCGCCATCGGCGAACGGGTGGATCTCGGCGCCGTGACCTCCTCGGCCCTGGCGGCCCTCGTCATCGGTTTCGCGGCCAGGCTCCTCGCGCGCCGCGCCCGGATCTCCGCCCTTGCCGTGACCACGGCCGCCATCGTGCCCCTGCTGCCCGGACGCAGGGCCTACGAGGGCATCTCGCTCATCGTCACCCAGCCCGAGGGGCTGGGGTTCTCTTCGGGGCTGCCCATCCTGGCCGAGGCGTTCGGGCTCGGGCTCGGCCTGGCGGCCGGCGTCTCGCTCGGCACCTACTTCGCGGGGCTCGTCGTCGCACGCCGGCTCGGGCTGCGGATGGCACAGGCGGCCGGCTCCCGGCTGCCGTCCGACCCGTCGCTGTCGGCGGCGGTCAACGCGCCGATCCTCTCGGACACGGGAGAGCTGCCGAAGGTCGAGCCGGGACCGCGCCCCACCCGGTGAGTCGCACAGCAGCGTGAGGAAGCACACGGCATACGGCCATGTCCGTATGCCGCTGGGTCCGGCAGGCTGGGGAGCGTTCGCTTCAGCACGTGGTGGGTCCCAGGAGGACGTCATGCAGTTCGGTCGCAGCTACGAGGAGTTCGAGGTCGGTGCGGTCTACAAGCACTGGCCCGGAAAGACGGTCACCGAGTACGACGACCACCTCTTCTGCCTGCTCACGATGAACCACCACCCGCTGCACCTGGACGCGAACTACGCCGAGGAGACGACGCAGTTCGGGCGCAACGTCGTCGTCGGCAACTACGTCTACTCGCTCCTGCTCGGCATGTCGGTGCCCGACGTGTCCGGCAAGGCCATCGCGAACCTCGAGATCGAGTCGCTGCGGCACGTGGCGCCCACCTTCCACGGCGACACGATCTACGGCGAGACGACGGTGCTCGACAAGTGGGAGTCGACGAGCAAGGACGACCGAGGCGTCGTCCACGTCGAGACCGTCGGCTACAACCAGGACGGCAAGGTCGTCTGCATCTTCCGGCGCAAGGTGATGGTGCCCAAGGAGAGCTATCTCGACGCGCGCGGCGGTGAGCAGCCGGGACGGCCCGTGCCGCAGCCGGACAAGAACTGGCCGGGATCGACTCCGGGCGCGGACGCCTGAGCCCGCTTCCTCCGCAACACACCGGCCATATTGCGACACACCGGGTTGCGTCGCCGGTGCGTTGAAAGGTAGCCGGTGCGTTCGCCTTGTCCACATCTGGTGAGGTCCGCTCGCGGCTGTCCACACCCGCGTGGCTGGGGTACCGGAACCGGGCCGTATGCCGCTGGGCTGGCTCCCATGGACACGCGACTTCAGGCGCTGGCGGGCAGCCAGAACGGGACATTCTGCGCGACCGAGGCGCTCGCCGCCGGGGTCTCGGCGGTGGAGCTGCATCGGGCCGTCCGTGCCGGGGACCTCATCCGCGTGCGGCGGCAAGCCTACGTCTCGGCCCAGGTCTGGCAGGGCGCCGACGACGCCGAGCGATACCGGCTCACCTGCCTGGCCGTCGCCCGGACCCGGCCGGGTGACGCGCTGAGCCACCATGCGGCGATCGCGGTGCACGGCCTGCCGCTCTGGGGGTATGACGCCGGTCGGGTCGACTTCGCGGCGTCGGTGCGGCAGGGCGTGCGGCGCGGGAGGATCTGGCTGCATCCGGGCGAGCGGGTGGAGACGGCCGAGGTGGGCGGTCTGCGAGTGGTCTCGCCTGCCCGGGCGATCGTGCGAGCAGCGCTGACCATGGGACGTGACTGTGCCGTCGTCGCAGGGGACGCCGGGCTGCACCGAGGGCTGGTGACGGCGGAGGAGCTGCGTGCCGAGGTGGCCCGGGTGACGCCGCACCAAGGTCGCGGGCGGGCGCTGGCCGCCGTCCTGCGAATGGACGGCCGGGCGGAGTCGGTGGGCGAGTCGCGGACTCGGCTCGTCGTGGACGCCCTCGGGCTGGCGCACGAGAGCCAGGTCGTCCTCCGGGACGCCGCGGGCCGGTTCGTGGCCCGGGTTGACCTGCTCGTCGAGGGAGTGGTCGTCGAGTTCGACGGCAAGGTGAAGTACGGCCGGAGCCGCGATCAGGAGGACGTGGCCACGGACGCAGGCGAGACCCTGTGGCTGGAGAAGCGTCGTGAGGACGGGATCCGACGTCTGGGTCACCCCGTCGAGCGGGTGGTCTGGGAGGACCTGGCGAGGCCAGGCCTGATCGGGGCGCGAATCCGAGCGGCGCGGGCACTGGTGCGGCCGCCGCAGGGTGGAGCGCGGTCCACCGCCTGACCCGCTCCCGGCCCAGTCGGCGCCGGTCCGACCAGAGGGAGCTGCGCCGCCCACCCCAGCAACACACCGTTGAGATTGCGACACACCGGGATCGGACGCCGGTGTGTCGCAAGGTGCTCGGTGTGTTGCGGTTTGGGCAGGGGAGCGGCGGGGCAGACCGCCTCGGGCGGGGCCTCTACGCTGGGGCCGTGAGCCCGGCCCGCCTCGTCATCGACCCGCACACGCACTCGACCGCGAGTGACGGCACGGATTCGCCGTCCGAGCTCGTCGCAGCAGCCCGCGACGCAGGCATCGACATCCTGGGCATCACTGACCACGACACCGTCGCGGGATGGGGCGAGGCCGTGGCGGCTGCCCGGCGGCTCGGCATCGGACTCATCCGGGGCATCGAGATCTCGACGACGTTCGGCGGCGCCTCCATCCACGTCCTCGGCTACC
Organism: Intrasporangium sp.; assembly: GCF_032907665.1. Taxonomy (GTDB): domain Bacteria; phylum Actinomycetota; class Actinomycetes; order Actinomycetales; family Dermatophilaceae; genus Intrasporangium. Next base: position 18,043 of record NZ_JAJJPG010000028.1, on the reverse strand, counting down.
TGACCGATCCCGACGACGCGGGCCTCATGGGCGAGCTGGCGAAGGCTCGGCACTCGCGCGCGACGAGACTCGAGCGGATGGTGGAGCTGATGGCCGCCGACGGCATCCCGATCACCTACGACGAGGTCCTGCGCCAGGTCGCACCCGGCGCCACGCCAGGGCGCCCCCACATCGCCGACGCCCTCATCGCCAACGGGACGATCGGGCACCGCGACGACGCCTTCCGCGAATGGCTCACCGACGAGTCCCCCTACTACGTCGCCCACTACTCGCCCGACCCGGTGCGCGCGTGCGAGCTCGTCCGGGGCGCCGGGGGAGTGCCGGTGCTCGCCCACCCGTTCACGCGGACGAGGGGCTCCACGGTGACGGAGACGCTGATCGAGCAGATGTATGCCGCTGGGCTCGTCGGTCTCGAGGTCTTCCACCGCGACCACGGGCCCTGGGAGGTCGAGCGCGCCCTCCGGATCGCAGACCGGCTCGGCCTGCTCGTGACGGGCGCCAGCGACTACCACGGCGCGGGCAAGCGCAACCGCCTGGCGGAGTACACGACGGCGCCCGAGGTCCTCGAGGCGATCGAGGCCCGGGCGAGCGGCGTGACACCGGTGGTGCGACCGTGAGCTGGTTCGACGCCACGATCTTCCTCAGCACCTTCATCACCCTCATCGTCATCCTCGACCCGCCGGGTGCGATCCCGATCTTCCTCGCCCTCACCGGATCCCTGACCCGGGCCCAACGCAGCGCTGCGGCCCTGCGAGCCACGCTCGTCGCGGTCCTCGTCATCGCGCTCTTCGCGCTCTTCGGGCAGAGCATCCTCAACTACCTCCACATCTCCATCGCGGCCCTCCAGGGAGCGGGTGGGCTGCTGCTCCTGCTCATCTCCCTGGAGCTGCTCACGGGGAAGGAGTCCGACTCCCTGAGCAACGCCGGCGTCAACGTCGCGCTGGTGCCGCTCGGCACGCCGCTCCTCGCGGGCCCGGGCGCCATCGTCGCGACGATGCTCGCTGTCCAGGACGCACGGGACGGCGGTGCCTATGTCGCGGTGGCTGCGGCCCTCGTCGCCGCGCTCCTCGTGGTCTATGTCTTCCTCCGCTTCGCGAGCCAGATCCGCGCTGTCCTCAGGGAGAGCGGCACGATGCTGCTCACCCGGATCGCCGGTCTGCTTCTCGCGGCCATCGCCGTGCAGATGGTGGCGGACTCGGTGCGGGCTTTTGTCACCGGACCCGCCTAGAGTGGCGGCGTGGCTCAGGGGACCGGACAGGCGACGGAGCAGGACGCGACGCGGAGGGCCGAGCAGGGCACCTTCGCCGGGATGCCGGTGCCGCTCTATCCCGCCTCGCCATCGAGGCTGATGGCCTGGCTCGACTGCCCGCGGCGCTACCGGATGCAGTACCTCGACCGACCCAGGCCGGAGGCGCGCGCGCAGCGGGCGCACACCTCGGTGGGGATCACGACGCACAACGTGCTGCGGGACTTCTGGGACCTCCCTGAGCTGCAGCGCACTCCGGACGGCGTGGGCGAGCTCGTCCGCACGTCGTGGATCGACCTCGGCTTCCGCGATGCGGAGCAGTCGGCGGCCTGGCGACAGCGGGTGCGCGAGGCCGTCGTCGAGTACCTCCGGGGGATGGACCGCACCCGCCAGCCCCTGGGGCTCGAGAGGTCGGTCGCCCTGAGGACGGGCTCGATCACGGTGACCGGCCGCGTGGATCGGCTCGACGACCGCGACGGTGAGCTCGTCGTCGTCGACTACAAGACCGGCCGTCAGGTGCCGACGGAGGACGACACTCGCACGTCCCTTCCCCTCGCGCTCTACGCGGCGGGAGTGGCGCGCACCTTCCGACGGCCCTGCGTCCGCGTCGAGCTGCACCACGTGCCCACCCGCACCGTCGTGGCCCACGAGCACACCACCGAGTCGCTCGACCGCAAGATCGACGAGGCGGAGTCCATCGCTTCCGACCTGCGTCGCGTCGACGCCGACTTCGGGGAGCGCGGCGTCGAGTCGTCATCCTTCCCGCCGCGGCCCTCGGCGCTCTGCACGTGGTGCGACTTCCGGGCCCACTGCCCCGAGGGCCAGCAGATGGGTCCGGAGAAGTCCGACTGGGCGGGCCTCGACAGCGACAGCTACGCCCAGTCGGCCTTGCACGCAACGGGAGGGAACTGACCGTGGAAGACCTCAGGGAGCCGTTCCTCGCAGCTGGCGACCACGTGGTCCGGGTGCTCGAGCGCGAGGAGGTCGCAGTCGCGTGGGAGCGACCGAGCGCCCTCGCGGACTGGTCCGTCGGGGGCCTGGCTGCCCACTTCGCGAGCCAGCTCCCCACCGCGCTGCGGCTCCTTAGGGCTGCGTCCGGGCCCGCTCCCATTCCTCTCGAGGAGCACTACGCACGAGCGGCCTGGGTCACGGCCGAGCTCGACGACGAGGTCAACGTAGGCATTCGCGGCACGGGCGACTCGCAGGCTGCCAGCGGGCGCGACGCCGTTCTGGCGGCCGCGAGCGAGGCCCTCGCCGAGCTTTCCGGCGTCCTGGTCGACCTCCCAGAGGACCATGCCGTGCTCATCCCCTGGCAGGGCTGGTCGCTGAGCCGAGACGACTTCCTCACGGCCCGGATGATGGAGATCGTGGTTCATGGCGAGGACGTCGCCGCGAGTGTCGGGATCGCGGCCCCACCTCTGCCCCCAGAGGTCCTCGACCCGGTTCTGCGGCTGCTCACCCGGCTGGCCGTGCGCCGGCACGGGCAGGCCGCGGTTGTGGCGGCTCTCACCCGCTCCGAGCGGGCACCACGCACGATCTCGGCGTTCTGACCACGGCGGACCTGAGAGACTGGCGCCATGGCCCGCCCCACCTCCAGAGACGGTCGCCCCACGATCATTGCCCTGGCCAACCAGAAGGGGGGCGTCGCCAAGACGACCTCGGTCGCCAGTCTCGGCGCCGCCTTCGTCGAACTGGGTCGGCGAGTGCTCCTCATCGACCTCGACCCGCAGGCCTGCCTCACCTTCTCCCTCGGCATCGATCCCGACAGCGTGGAGACCTCCATCCACGAGGTGCTCACCCAGGACGCACCGATCGCCGACGCGGTCCTGCACTGCGAGGAGGGCCTCGACCTCGTCCCGTCGACGATCGACCTCGCCGGTGCCGAGGCCATGCTCCTGCCGCGACCGGGCCGCGAGTACGTCCTGCGCACCGCGCTGGAACGGGCCCTCGACGACGAAGCCGGCGGGGCGGCATACGACGTCATCCTCATCGACTGCTCACCCAGCCTCGGCGTGCTGACGCTCAACGCGCTCACGGCCGCCGACGGGCTCATCGTGCCCATGCCTGCCGAGATGCTGAGCCACCGAGGCGTCGGCCAGCTGCTCGACACCGTCGCCGACGTCCAGCGCATCCTCAACCGCGACCTCGAGGTGATCGGGATCCTGCCGACGCTCTACGACGGGCGGAGCCGGCACGCGCGCGAGGTCCTGGCCGACGTCGGCGAGCGCTACGGCGTCGCCGTCCTCGATCCCCCGATCCCGAGGACGATCCGCTTCGCGGAGGCGCCGGCGGTCGGACGGTCCATCCTCTCGACGGCCCGCTCGTCGAAGGGCGCCACCGCATACCGCGAGGTCGCGGCGGCCTTGCTTGCGCGGACCTGAAGACTCCACCGACGTCGCGTCGGGTGCCGTTGACCCAGCCGATGGCCGGTTCAGGCCTTCCTGCGAGTCAGTCGGCGGCCAGCGCGGGCAGGCCGTCGATCGACGTCGCGTTCTTCTCCGCGCGGTAGCGAGCGAGCCCGTCCGGGCCACGGTTGTGCGTCCACGAGTCGAGCACGTCTCGGTCGCTCTCGTAGGCCATGAGGGGCACGGCGTAGCCGCACGAGTCGGACACCCGGCCCACGTCGACCACGACGACACCCCTCGCGCCCGGGTGGGTGGGGAAGCGTCGTGCCCATCCCTCGAACTCGTCGTCCCCCGGGGTGACGTAGCGGCCCCGGCCGTGGAGACGGACGATGTTGGGCGGACCCTCGAACGCGCAGAACATGAGCGTGATGCGGCCGTTCTCACGCAGGTGAGCGGCCGTCTCCGCTCCGCTGCCCGTCAGGTCGAGGTAGGCGACGGTGTGCTCGTCGATGACACGCAGGGTGTCCAGGCCCTTGGGGGAGAGGTTGACGTGCCCGTCCCCGGAGAGCGGTGCGGTGGCGACGAAGAAGACGTGCTGCGCCTCGATGAATGTGCGCAGCCTCCCCGAGATCGACTCGTGCAGCTTCATCGAGGGGTCCCCTCCTCGGTCGGTATCGGGCGCGCCGGCCTCACTCGACGGTGACCGACTTGGCCAGATTACGCGGCCTGTCGATGTCGAGGCCGCGGGTCATCGCTGCGTGGAGGGCCAGCAGCTGCATGGGGATCATGAGCAGGATCGGGTCGAGCTCGGGCTCGTTGTGGGGCACGTCGATCCGGTGGTCCGCGACGCCGTCGAGCTCGACGCCGGGATGGGTCACTGCGACCACCCGCCCGCCGCGGGCCCGGATCTGCTCTGCCGCGGCGACGTTGCGCTCCGTCAGCTCGTCCTGGGGGATGACGGCAACGGTGGGGAGTGACTCCTCGATGAGCGCGAGGGGGCCGTGCTTGAGCTCGCTCGTCTGGTAGGCCTCCGCGTGTCGGTAGGAGATCTCCTTGAGCTTCTGGGCGCCTTCGCGGGCGACCGGGAAGCCGCGCACGCGCCCGATGAAGAAGAGGCTCTGTGCCGTGGCCAGCCCCCGCGCGACCTCTGCGATCCGATCCTCTCCGGCGAGGACCGCAGCGATGTCATCGGGCAGGCGCTGCAGGCCCGCAATGATCCGTTGCCCGTCCGCGACGGAGAGGTCACGGACCCGGCCGAGGAGCAGCGCGAGCAGCGCGAAGCCGACTCCCATGTGGGTCAAGGCCTTGGTCGAGGCCACGGAGACCTCGGGACCGGCATGGAGGTAGATGCCGCCGTCGCACTCGCGCGCAATCGTCGAGCCGACGACGTTGACGAGCCCGATGACCCGGCCGCCCTTGCGCTGGATCTCCCGGACTGCGAAGGCCGTGTCGGCCGTCTCACCGGACTGGCTCACTGCGATGTAGAGCGTGTCCGGCTCGATGATGGGGTTGCGGTAGCGGAACTCGGAGGCGGCCTCGGCGTGGGCCGGGATGCGGGCGAGCTCCTCGATCATCAGGGCGCCGAGCTCGCCGACGTAGAACGCGGACCCGCAGCCGAGGATCTTGACGCGCGTGAACGCGCGCAGCTCCCGCGGCGTGATGTTGAGCCCGTCGAGCCGCGCAGTACCGAAGCGGGTGTCGAGGCGACCGCCGAGCATGCGGGCGACGGTCTCGGGCTGCTCCGCGATCTCCTTGGCCATGAAGCTCGCATGGGCGCCGAGCTCGACGTCCTGCGCTTCGACGTCGATGGTCGTCGGGGTCCGGCCGGTATCCGCGGCGTCACGGGTGAAGGTGCGGTAGCCCCGGGCGGTGACCGACGCGAGCTCGCCGTCGTCGAGGTGGATGACAGACGACGTGTGCCGAACGAGGGCCGCCACGTCGGAGGCGACGAACATCTCCTTGTCCCCGACGCCGATGATCAGGGGAGAGCCGTTGCGGGCCACCACGATCCGATCCGGATCAGCTTGGTCGACGACGGCGAGGGCGTAGGTCCCCACGAGCCGGTCGACGGCGTCGAGCACGCGCTCGTCGAGCGTGGCGGCGTCGGAGCGGCGGACGAGGTGGGCGACGACCTCCGTGTCCGTGTCGGACGAGAAGGTGACGCCCTCGGCCTCGAGACCGGCGCGCAGTGCAGCGGCATTGTCGATGATGCCGTTGTGGACGACGGCCACCCGGTCGTCCTCGCTGCGGTGCGGGTGGGCGTTCGCCTCGGTCGCGGGACCGTGCGTGGCCCAGCGGGTGTGGCCGATGCCGACCGTGCCTGCGAGGCGTCGGGGGAGCGCGGCCTCGAGGTCGCGGACCCGGCCCACCCGACGCAGCGTGGTCGCGCCGCTCGGACCGAGCACACTCAGCCCCGCGGAGTCATAGCCGCGGTACTCGAGCCGGTTGAGGCCCTCGACGAGGATGGGTGCGGCCGGTTGACGGCCGATGTAGCCGACGATTCCACACATGCGTGACCTCCCTGGTCAGCCGTAGACGATGCGGCGCAGCTGCCGCTCGGTCAGGGTGGGGGCCGCGACAGGGCGCCCCACCAGCTCGTGCTGGAGGATCCGGAAGATCTCCGCGTTACGGGCCCCGTAGGTCTGCAGGTGCGCGTGGCGGCGCCGGACGTAGTCCTCGAGGGGCTCGGCGTAGTGCGCCAGGACGTCGCCGATGACACGCGCCGCCTCCGCCTCGGTGAGGCCGCTCGACTCGGAGATCCGGGTGATGAGTTCTGGATCAGGCACGGGTCGACAATGCCGGAACGTCACCCTCAACGCCAAGATTCTGCCCGGAATCGGGCAGAATCAAGGCCGAATTCGGAGAGAAGAAGCGCTTCGTATGCCGCTGGGCTGGCTGGAGCGGCCCGGTGCGGTCTGCCCGACGGTCGCCGCCCAGAAGCCGGGCCCCGACATCGGGCCCTCTCGCCGTCCGAGCCGTGCGCTCCGGACTGCCCGAGGCCCGCTTGCCCCGGCTCAGCCGCCGGGAGAGGAGTCAGGTCAGTCGGCGCTCGTGGTCGCGGGTGCTGACTCGTTGCGAGCGGGGCCACCCCTCCGGCGGCGTCGGGTTCGCGAGGCAGCCCCGCCGGAGCCGGTGGGCTCGGCGGAGGCGCTCGCCGTGGCATCGGCGCCGGAGGTCGCCGCACCGGTTGCGGCGGCCGCTGCGCCGGCTCCCCGCGTCCGCCGCCTGTTGCGGCTGCGCCGGGGTCGGCTCTCGCCCTCTGCTGTGACCGCGCTGGAGGCATCGCGACGGCCCCTGGCCGACCGTTCCCGTGAACCGCGGTCGCCCCGGTCAGCCCGGTCGCCCCGGTCAGGACGGTCACCGGTCCGGCCCTTGCCGTGACGCTTGCCGGTCTCACCGAGGTCTTCGATCTCCTCGGCCTCGAGCCCGGCGCGCGTCTGCTCCGACTTGCGCAGGTAGCCGCGCACGTCGGTGGGGATGTCCAGGTCGGTGTAGAGGTGCTCGGACGAGGAGTAGGTCTCCTGCGGCTCAGGGATACCGAGGTCGAGGGCCTTGTTGATCAGGGCCCAGCGATGCAGGTCATCCCAGTCGACGAACGTCACCGCGATGCCGGTGTTGCCCGCGCGGGCGGTGCGCCCGATCCGGTGCAGGTAGGTCTTCTCGTCCTCCGGACACTGGAAGTTGATGACGTGGCTGACGTTGTCGACGTCGATACCGCGGGCGGCGACATCGGTCGCGACAAGGATGTCGACCTTGCCCTTGCGGAAGGCCCGGAGCGCCTGCTCGCGCGCGCCCTGCCCGAGGTCACCGTGGATCGCGGCAGCCGCGAAGCCCCGGTCGACCAGCTCGTCGGCGACCTTCGCCGCGGTGCGCTTGGTGCGGCTGAAGATGATGGTCAGGCCCCGGTCCTTCGCCTGGAGCATGCGAGAGAGCATCTCGACCTTGTCCATGGCGTGGGCCCGGTAGACGAACTGCTCGACGGCCTTGACCGTGTGCGCGTTCTCGGTGCCGTCGCCCATGGCGCGGATGTGGGTCGGCTGGGACATGTAGCGGCGGGCGAGCGTGACGATCGCGCCCGGCATCGTCGCCGAGAAGAGCATGGTCTGGCGCGACGCCGGGGTCAGGGCCATCAGCGTCTCCACGTCGGGCAGGAACCCGAGGTCGAGCATCTCGTCGGCCTCGTCGAGGACCACGACCTTCGCCTGCGACAGGTCCAGGTGACCCTGCTTGGACAGGTCGATGAGCCGCCCCGGGGTGCCGACGACGACCTCGACGCCGCGCTTGAGCGCCTCGATCTGGGGCTCGTAGGCGCGCCCGCCGTAGACGGTGAGCACGCGGATGCCGCGCCGCTTGCCGGCGCGCTCGAGGTCACCGGCCACCTGGACGGCGAGCTCGCGGGTCGGGGCGACCGCCAGCGCCTGGGGCTTACCCGGGCGGGTGAGCGCGTCGAAGCCCTCGTCGCCCGGAGCGACGATGCTGTTGAGCATCGGCACGCCGAAGCCGAGGGTCTTGCCGGTGCCGGTCTTCGCCTGGCCGATGATGTCGTGGCCCGACAACGCCACGGGGAGGGTCATCGCCTGGATCGGGAACGGCGTGGTGATCCCGCCGTCGGCGAGGGCCGCGATGATGTCGGGGTGGATCTCGAAGTCCTCGAAGGTGATCTCCGGGGCAGGTGCGTGCGAGGTTTCGGTGGACTGGGTCATCACTGTCTTTCGATCGGCACGAGCACCAGCCGCGAGTGCGGGAGCTCAGTGCGAGGAGTCATGCTCCGGGCCGATCGGGGAGTCAGTGAGGTGGTCATCGTGCCGACCGGGCACCGTGCTGTCCCGCCCAGTCTACCGGCAGGGCGGGGCGCCACGGTCCACGCTCGCCACGGCCAGCCCTCGGCGGTCCGCGGGACGTCGCGCGACCGCCGAGGAGGGCGAGTCATTAGATTGGCGGCCATGAGCGACGCCGAGGACCGGGAACCGCAGCCGGGACCAGACCGCGACCTGTCCGATCCGACCTACCGTGGCGCCGTCGCCGACCTCCTCGGGGCCCTCGCGTACGGGGAGCTGCGCGCCTTCGCACAGCTGGCCAAGGACTCCGAGCTCGCGCCGACCCTCGCCCACAAGTCGGCCCTCGCCGTCCTCGCGGCTCACGAGCTGCGCAACTTCACGCTGCTCACCGATCGGCTGACGTCTCTCGGCGTCGAGCCCGAGGCGGCCATGCAGCCCTTCGTCGAGGCGGTCGACGCATTCCACGAGCGCACGACACCGAGCGACTGGCTCGAGGGCCTTGTCAAGGCGTACGTCGGGGAAGGCATCGCGCAGGACTTCTACCGGGAGGTCGCCAACTACGTCGACGCGGACACGAAGGCTCTCGTCCTCACCGTTCTGGAGGACCAGGGCCACTCGGACTTCGCCGTCTCGGCGGTCCGTCAGGCCATCGACGACGACCGCAGGATCGCTGGACGGCTCGCCCTCTGGGGTCGGCGGCTGGTCGGCGAGGCCATCACCCAGGCCCAGCGGGTCGGTGTCGAGCGCGACGCACTGGCAGGGCTCCTCGTCGGGGCGCCCGGAAGTGGTGGCGCGGACCTCGCCGAGCTGGGTCGGATGTTCGTCCGTCTCACCGACGAGCACACGAGGCGAATGGAGCGACTCGGTCTTTCCGCCTGAGCCTGTCGGCGCGGCGTGGTGTCGGGCGGTCACGTTCCCGCGGGCAGCGGGCCGACCGGCACCCGGGAGTGAGCCCACCGGCATACGTCATGGGCCCCCGGAGCAGCGAAGGGCCCGGCCGCCGAGCAGCCGGGCCCTTCGCCGTGTCAAGCGATCTCGGTCAGACGCGACGGCCGCGGATCGCACCGTAGATGAGGATCAGCGCCGCAGCGACGACGATGCCGATCAGGAAGGAGATCCAGTCGATCCCGCCGGTGTCATCCACTCCCGTCACGGTGTAGTAGATCCACGAACCGATGACGCCACCGAGGGCGCCGAGGATCACCGTCATCAGCAAGCTGATGTTCTGACGCCCCGGCAGAACCAGGCGGGCCAGCGGGCCGATGATCGCGCCGGCGAGAAGTGCGATAAGGATTGTCCACAACATTGGATGCGTTCCTCCTCCGTGCCCGGGTCGGGCGGATACGGACCGGCTGTCCCGGTCTGTCTCTACTGAACCACGTACCCAGCCTCGTGGTGTGAGCCACGCGGGTGCCGATCCGGTTACGGAGGAAAACGATTCGCGACCAGGTGATGCCGGGGTGGGGCGGCGCAGTGCGGACGAACTCAGTGGACTCCGAAGCCCACGCCCGTCTTGCGCTCGGCGCCGAGCGTCACATAGCCGATCGAGCCGCTCGGCACGATGACGCGGCCGCCCTTGTCGTCGGTCAGCTCGAGCAGCTCGGCCGTGCGCGCAGCCTTGACCGCCTCGACGAGCTCGTCGGCGGTCAGGGTCGTCTCGAACGTGATCTCGCGTGCCACGTGCTGCACGCCGATGCGGACCTCCACGGTCGAACCTCTTTCTCGTCGTCAGTCAGGAGCCGATCGGATCGTCCCCTCACGACACCTTAACCAGCGGCCGACCCCACCGATTCCCGGCCCGGTCGACCCTTGCCGACAGCAGGGAACGCGCCGAAGCCGCGGCGGATCAAGGCGCTCGTGATCCGCGTCGCCGTCTCCTTGGAGATCGTGTCGACGTGGTCGAGCCAGTGCCGCGCCGACGTCTGGGCGAGGCCGACGAGCCCGACGCCGACGAGGACGGCCTCGTCGTGGTCCATCGACGTCTCGGCCCTGATGATGTCCGCCATGGCCTCGGCACACGTGAGGTCGACCTGGTCGAGGCGCTTGCGCACCTCGGGGTCGTTGGCGAGGTCCGACTCGAAGACGAGACGGAAGGCCGCGCCCTCCTGGGCGACGAAGTCGAAGTAGGCCTTGACCATGGTGTTGATGCGCGCCTTGTTGTCCTCCAGGGCGAGCGCGTCCCGGACGAGCTTCTCCAGCTCCGTCGAGTGCTGGTCGACGAGCGCGAGATAGAGCTCGAGCTTGCCGGGGAAGTGCTGGTAGAGCACGGGCTTGGACACCCCTGCGCGAGCCGCGATGTCGTCCATGGCGGCCTGGTGGTACCCGTTCTCGACGAAGACGCCGAGCGCGGCCTCGAGCAGCTGGGCGCGTCGCTCCGAGCGGGGCAGGCGCTGCCCGCGCTGTCCGGGCTGTCCGGGCTGCATGGTCGGCGTGTCGTCGGGCATGGGGTCCTCTGGTTCGTGTCGGGCACCGGGCCCCTGCCTGCCGGGTCGGCGACGGTGGCGACGGTGTCGCTCTCACAATACCGACCAGTACGGTTGTGGCATGCCGTTCGAGCCACTCGTCAAGACCGGGCAACCGCTCTCCGCGGCGGAGGTCACGCGCTACGCGAGGCACGTGCTCATCCCCGGAGTCGGCCACGAGGGCCAGGAGCGCCTCGCCGCCGCCAGGGTCCTCGTCGTCGGGGCGGGCGGCCTCGGCTCGCCCGCACTCCTCTACCTCGCGGCAGCCGGCGTGGGCACCATCGGGATCGTCGACGCCGACGTGGTCGAGCTGACCAACCTCCATCGCCAGGTGATCCACTCCGACGCCGACCTCGGTCGGCCCAAGACGGAGTCGGCCGCGGCCGCGGTCGGCCGCGTCAACCCGCACGTGCGGGTCATCCGCCACGACCTGACCCTCGACTCCACGAACGCCCTCGACGTCATCCGCGACTACGACGTCGTCGTCGACGGCACCGACAACTTCCCGACGCGCTACCTCATCAACGACGCGTGCGTCCTCCTCGGCAAGCCCCACGTCTGGGGCTCCATCCTTCGCTTCGACGGTCAGGCGTCCGTGTGGTGGAAGGGGCACGGCCCGTGCTACCGGTGCGTCTTCCCGGAGCCGCCGCCGCCGGGCTCGGTGCCCAGCTGCGCAGAAGGGGGTGTCTTCGGGATCCTCTGTGCTGCAATCGGATCGGTGCAGTCCACCGAGACGGTCAAGCTTCTGCTCGGGCTCGGTGAGCCGCTGACCGGGCGCCTGCTCGTCCATGACGCCCTGCGCCAGTCCTGGGACACCCTGACCGTGCGGGCCGACCCCGCGTGCCCCGTCTGCGGAGAGGACCCGTCGATCACCGAGCTCATCGACTACGTCGAGTTCTGCGGCGTCCCCGGCGCGCCCGCCGTCGGTGAGGTCGACGTGCCCGAGGTGTCGGTCCGCGAGATGGTGAGCGAGCTCGCCGGTCCACAGCCGCCGCTGCTCGTCGACGTGCGCGGCGAGGAGGAGCGGGCCATCGCCTCGATCCCGGGCGCCGTCCCGATCCACCTCGACCGCTTCCGCAGCGGCCAGGCGTGGGACGAGCTGCCTCGCGACCGCCGGGTCCTCATCCACTGCAAGGTCGGGGCCCGGTCGGCGGAGGCGACGCGGCTGGCGCTGCGCGCCGGCTACACGGACGTCGCCAACGTGGCGGGCGGTGTCATCGCCTACCTGCACGACATCGACGCGAGCCAGCCGGAGTACTGATGGAGGACTACGCCCAGCGCGTCCTCGAGGTGGTCGCGCGGATCCCGCCCGGGCGTGTCGTCGCCTACGGCGACATCGCACGGGCACTGGGTGAGGGCGGGGCCCGCAACGTCGGGACGGTCATGAGCCGCTACGGTGCCGACGTCCCCTGGTGGCGGGTGATCCGGGCCGACGGCCGTCCCCCGCAGGGTCACGACGCCGTCGCCATCGAGCACTGGCGGGCCGAGGGCACACCCATGGTGCGGGGCCTGCTCGAGGGAGGGCGGGTCGACATGGCGGCCGCGCGCTGGCCGATCCCGGAGACCCGAAGTGCACCCGGGGGTCGAGGAGGCCTCCATCACGTCGAGCTCTGGGTCGCCGACATCGGCGCGGCGAAGCGGGAATGGGGGTGGCTGCTCGGCCGTCTCGGCTACCGGCTCGGCGACGACTGGGGCCACGGCCAGGCGTGGGAGCTCGGCCCCCTCTACATCGTCATCGAGTCCGGTCCGGACGTCTCCCCGGGCCGGCACGAGCGGACGCGGCCCGGCCTCAACCACCTCGCCTTCCGTGCGGGCTCGCGACAGGACGTCGATGACATCGTCGCCGCACGCTCCGACGGAGGGTGGACCCTGATGTTCACCGACCGTCATCCTTTCGCGGGGGGCCCGCAGCACTACGCCGCCTACCTGGAGAGCGGGGAGGGCTTCGAGGTCGAGCTCGTCGCCGAGTGACAGCAGGCCAGGCCGAGGGATGCCGTATGCCGCTGAGCCCGCCCCGTGCCCCGGTCCGTCGGGCGCCCGGCTGGCTGAGCGGCATACCGCTGTCGTCGCCCGGTGCGCCGCTGAGCTGCCCTTCATCACGACGCTCCCGCCAGTTCGCAGCATCATCCAGACCTGCCGTGGTGCGTCCGGCGGTCGCAGCTGATGCGCCCTGGGGACCGTCGTGGGGACGGACCCGCGCCACGCCCGCCGAGGTGCGGGTGACTGTCGGCGTCACGTGATGGAATCCTTCGGTGGTCATCCTCCGCCGAGCCCCCGCCGAGCTGGCGCGGGAGGTGCGCCTCGATGACTCCCAGCAGCAGGCTCTCGACTCGACGGCGGCGGTGCTCCGCGTCCTGGGCGGTCCCGGCACCGGCAAGTCGACCCTGGCGGTCGAGCTCGTCGTCGACGCCGTCTCCGACGGTGCACGGGCAGATGAGTGCCTCGTCGTTGCCGCCACACGGTCTGCGGCCGGCGCGCTTCGCCAGCGCGTGACGGCACGCCTCGGTGGCACGTCGACCCAGCCGCTCGCCCGGACGTGGCAGGCCCTCGGCTTCGGCATCCTGCGAGCGGAGGCGGCGCTTCGCGGCGGAGCGGTGCCGCGGCTGCTCAACGGCCCCGAGCAGGACGCCATCCTCAGGGACCTCCTCGCCGGGCACGCGGCGGGCGACGCTCCGGGTCCGGAGTGGCCGGAGTCAGTGCGGGGTGCGTTGGGCACCCGGGGGTTCCGCAACGAGCTGCGCGATCTGCTCATGCGGGCAGTCGAGCACGGGCAGGGGCCGGATGAGCTGCACCGCCTCGGCGTGGAGCACGACCGGCCCGAGTGGGTCGCCGCCGCCGTCGTCCTCCGCGAGTACGACGAGGTGACGGCGCTGGGTCGGCACGGCGCCTATGACCCCGCCTGGGTGCTCACCGCCGCAGCCGACCTGCTCGAGGACGACCAGTCGGCGCTCGCCCGGCTCCACGAGCGGCTCCGGCTGGTCGTCGTCGACGATGCACACGAGATGACCTCGGCAGCCGCCCGTCTGCTTCGGGTCATCACGCCGGGTGGGCCCCGGGTGGTGCTCCTCGGCGACCCCGACTCCGCCGTGCAGACCTTCCGGGGTGCCGACCCCCGGTTCCTCGCGAGCAACTGGGAGGCCCTCGGGGCTGCCACCGGCGAAGCGCCGGACCACGAGACCCTGGTGCTGCGACGAGGACATCGGCTGCCCGCCGCCGTAGCGGCGGTGGCAGACCGCGTGTCGCGGCGGATCGGGGCGCTCGGTGGCGGTGACCAGCGCAGGTGCGTGCCGACTCCCTCGGCGGGTCAGGTCGACGTCGCACTGCTCCGCTCGGTGGCTCAGGAGACGAGCCACATCGCCTCCGTCCTCCGGCGGGCACACCTCGTCGAGGGCATTCCGTGGACGGACATGGCAGTGGTCGTCCGGGGGAGCGCGCGGGCCATGACCCTGCGTCGCGCCCTGGCCCAGGCCGGGGTGCCGGTGACGGCGGCCACGGCAGAGGCGCCGGTGCGCGACGAGACCGCGGTGCGCCCCCTGCTCGCCCTCCTCGAGGAGTCCGTGGCGATCGCGCGCGACCCGGGCCACGTCCTTGACCCGGTGCGTGCGGCGGATCTCATCCTCTCCCCGCTGGGCGGCTCCGACACGGTCGGCCTGAGGCGCCTCCGACGGCTGCTCCGGCAGGAGGAGCTGGCGGAGGGCGGCAGCAGGTCGAGCGACGAGCTGCTGTCCGCGCTGGTGCGTGAGCCGTCGTGGGCCACGCGGCTCGGTGGCACGGGCCGGCCCGCGTCCCGCATCGCCTCTGCCCTCGCCGCAGGAGTGGCGGCCGCCCAGGCCGGGGCAGACGGTCGCTGGGCCTCCGGGGTGACGGCCGAGTCGGTGCTGTGGGCGATCTGGCAGGGGGCAGGGGTGGCCGAGCCCTGGCGCAGGCAGGCGCTCGCCGGTGGCTCCGCCGGGCAGCGGGCGGACCGGGACCTCGACGCGGTCCTCGCGTTGTTCGACGCGGCCGGGTCCTTCGTCGACCGGCTGCCGACCGCTGGGCCCGACACGTTCGTCGAGCACATCCTCGGCCAGGACGTTCCCGGGGACACGCTGCTCGTGGGCGGTCAGGCGGGCGCGCAGGTCTCGCTCGTGACGCCCCAGACCGCCGCGGGGCGCGAGTGGCGGATCGTCGTCGTCGCAGGTGTGCAGGAAGGGGTGTGGCCGGACCTGCGCCTGCGGGGTTCCGTCCTCGGCTCCGAGGATCTCGTCGACGTGGTGACGCAGCGACCCTCCGGCTTCCGGGCGGCGCAGGCGGCGGTCCGCTACGACGAGACCCGGCTCTTCCACGTCGCCGTGACCCGGTCCACGGAGCGCCTGCTCGTCACTGCGGTGGGCAACGAGGACGAGCAGCCCTCGGTCTACCTCGACCTCGTCGACCCGCCCGAGGGTGTGCGGATGGCCGACGAGGTTCGTCCCCACACGGACGTCTCTCGCACGATGTCGCTCGCCGGGCTCGTGGGAGAGCTGCGACGCGAGGTCGTCAGCCCCGATCCCGGAGTGGCAGAGCCGGCGCTGGCGCTGCTCGCGGCGGCAGCGCGCGCCGGGGTCCGGGGGGCCGACCCGCGCGGCTGGTGGGCGCTCCGAGACGTGTCGACGGACCGTCCGGTGCGGCGCGAGGGAGAGCCGGTCCACGTCTCCCCGTCGAAGGTGACGTACTTCTCCGAGTGCGGGCTGCGCTGGTTCCTCACCTCGGTCGGTGGCGAAGGCGTCTCGCTCGGGGCGGCCTCCGTCGGGACCTTCGTCCACGACATCATCGCCGAGCTGCCTGACGCTCCGCTCGAGGTCCTCGCCGCCGAAGTGGATGCCCGCTGGGGCCGGCTCGGGCTGCCATCCGGCTGGGTCACCGACCGCACCCATCGGGAAGCGCTCGACATGGTGGCCCGCTACGTGTCATACCGCGAGTCGGTCGCGAAGGACTGGGAGGCGGTCGGCATCGAGACCGAGTTCCGCGTTCGCGTCGGCCGAGCCGTCGTCGCGGGCCGGGTCGACCGCATCGAGCGTGACCGAGACGGAAGGCTCCGCATCGTCGACCTGAAGACCGGCACGAGCAAGCCGACAAAGGTCGAGCTGGAGCGGCACGGGCAGCTCGGCGCCTACCAGGTCGCCGTCGAGGCGGACGGCTTCCCGGCGCTGGGCTCGCAGAGTGCTGGCGCGGCCCTGGTGTTCATCGGGAAGGGCGGTCTGGCAGGTCGGCGGCCCGCCGTGCTCGCCCAGCCGGCTCTGTCCGAATCTGCCGAGCCGACGTGGGCGCGCGCGCTCGTCGAGGAGACCGCGGACGGGATGGCGGGTGCAACCTTCGTTGCGTCCCAAGGCAACTGCCGCACCTGCCCGGTGAAGTCGTCCTGCCCCGTGCAGCCGGAGGGAGATGCCCTGTGACCACGACGACAGCTCGCCTCACGGCGACGAGTGAAGGGATGCGACTGTCCGCCGCCGACATCGCGCGGGCGCTCGAGCTGCCCCCACCGACTGCCGAGCAGGCGGCAGTCATCGAGGCCGGGCCTCGCCCCCTGCTCGTCGTGGCCGGTGCCGGCTCAGGCAAGACGGAGACGATGGCAGCTCGGGTGGTCTGGCTCGTCGCCAACGGCCTGGTGGCCCCGGACCAGGTCCTCGGCCTCACCTTCACGCGGAAGGCGGCCGCAGAGCTGTCCCAGCGCATCGCCAAGCGGCTGCGCGGGCTCGTCCGCGCCGGGATCTGGACACCCCCGGCCGACGACGGCACCGGCGCCGAGGTGCTCGGTGGCACCCCGACCGTCTCGACCTACCACTCCTATGCAGGTCGTCTCGTCCGCGAGCACGCCCTGCGCCTCGGGATCGAGCCGGAGTTCCGGGTGCTCACCGAGGCGGGCGCCTGGCAGCTGGCAGCCGAGGCGGTGTCACGCTGGGACGGGCCGATGGACGAGGTGGCCAAGTCCGAGGCGACGGTCATCGAGGCCGTGATGTCCCTCGCAGGCGAGATGGCCGAGCACATCCGCACGCCGGCCGAGGTGATGGGCCACCTCGACGAGGTCATCGCGACGCTCGAGGCCCTGCCCGACGGCGACGGCCGCGGGAGCCTTGCGCCGGCCAAGGAGGCCCTGGCCGTGCTTCGGGAGCGGCGTGCCGTCCTGCCCATCGTCGAGGCCTTCCAGCGCGTGAAGCAGGAGCGGGAGTCGCTGGACTTCGCGGACCAGGTTGCCCTCGCCGCCCGAGTCGCCGAATCGGTGCCGGCCGTCGGAGTGACGGAGCGTGAGCGGTTCCGGGCGGTCCTGCTCGACGAGTTCCAGGACACGTCCGAGGCGCAGCTGGCGCTCTTGCGCTCCCTCTTCCATGACCCCTCCGTCGCTCTCACCGCGGTCGGGGACCCGAACCAGTCCATCTACGGCTGGCGCGGCGCGAGCGCGACCACCCTGCTCCGCTTCCCCGAGGAGTTCGCGGGTCGAGAGGGGCCGGCGGACGTGCTCCCCCTGTCGACGAGCTGGCGCAACGACGAGCTGATCCTCGCGGCGGCCAACGTCACGGCGACGCCCCTGGCGACGGCTCACGTGCGACCGTTGCGAGCCCGCCCGGGCGCAGGACCCGGCACCATCACCATCGCGCGTCACGAGACCGCCGACGACGAGGCCGAGCAGGTGGCCGCCTGGGTCGCCGCGCGGTGGCGGTCCCCGAGCGGTCGACGGACGGGGCGAAGCGCCGCCGTGCTGTGTCGTCGCCGATCGTCCTTCCCCATCATCATGGAGGCACTCCGCGCCGCTGGGCTCCCCGTCGAGGTCGTCGGTCTGGGCGGTCTGCTCAGCACCCCGGAGGTCAGCGATCTCGTCGCACTGCTGTGGGTCGTGCAGGACCCGACGCGCGGGGACCAGCTGATGCGGCTGCTCACGGGCCCGGTCCTCCGTCTCGGCGCCGCCGACCTCGACGCGTTCTGGGCCTGGGCCAAGGAGCAGCACTCCCGACCCTGGCGCGTCGGTCATGCAGACGTGACGCAGGATGCCCTACCCATCGCCGCCAGTGCCGATGACGCAGGACACGGCGACGTCTCGCGGCTGCTCGCTGACACCCACGGAAGCGACTCCCGGGTCGAGCACCCCTCGCTCCCACGTCGGGAGTCCGACCTCGCCGCCGACAGCGCCGACACGACCACGCTCGTCGAGGCACTCGACGAGCTCCCGCCGCCGGGCTGGACCGGGCGGGGTGGCGC
>NZ_JAJJPG010000027.1:0-36569 GCF_032907665.1 Intrasporangium sp. | reverse complement strand
TCTCGCGACCGTTGACGCCGCCGTCGGCGTTGACCTGCTCGGCGAGCATCTCGAGCGTCTGGCGCTCGGGGACGCCGAGGGTCGCGCCGGCGCCGGTGATGTCCAGCACGGCGCCGATCTTGATCGGGCCCTCCTGGGCGGCGCCGCCGGTGCCGGCCGGGGCAGGTGTCTCCTCGCCCTCGGCGCAGCCCGCGAGGACGAGTGCCCCGGTGACGACGACGGCCGAGAGGCGCAGCAGCGCGCGTCGCGAGGTCCGCGAGGATGGGGAAGGGTTACTGGGGGTCATGGCTGGTCCCATCTGCCACGTCGGCGTGGCTCTGGCTAAATGTGGCGGGGGGGTCCACACTCTTCGATAATCGAACGGAGGATTTCGATATCGGGTACAAGGTAGGAGTGAGGGACGAGCCGTGACAAGACCCGGGTACCCAACCGTTACCGTCACCGCAGGCGCCGCGATCGCCAACGGCGCCCCGGCCTCGCAGACGCTCGACCGGGGACTGCGCGCCCTGGAGCTCGTTGCTGCCGCGGCCCGGCCGATGACGACGGCCGACGTCGCGCACGCCCTTGACCTGCACCGATCGATCACCTACCGCATGCTGCGCACGCTCGAGGACCGCCGCCTCGTCGACCGGGACCCGGCCGGCGCCTGGCTGCCGGGCGCGGGTCTCGCGGTCCTCGCGACGAACGTCGTCCCGGAGGTCCGTGCGGCAGCCCAGCCCGTGATCGAGGCCCTGGCCGACGACACGGCGATGACCGCCTTCCTCGTCATCCGCGACCACGACGAGGCCGTCACCGTGTCGGTCGTCGAACCCCGCTCCGCGGTCGCACACGTCACCTACCGGCCCGGCAAGAGGCACCCGGTCCACCGCGGTGCCCCCGGGCTGGCGCTCCTCGCGGGTGCGAGGGAGAGCGCTGAGAGCAGCTCATCGGAGCTGCGTCCGGAGGTCATCGAGTGTCGGGACCGGGGCTGGGCCTACTCGGAGTCCGAGGTGCTGCCGGGCATGAAGTCCGTGGCCGCACCGGTGCTCGACGACGACGGCACCTGCCGCGCGGCGGTGGCGCTCGTCTTCGTCGGCGAGCACGACCTCGACACACTCGGCCGACGCGTGGCTGCCGCGGCGACCGAGGTCGCCCACCGGGCCCGGCACATGTCCAAGAGCCGTCCGACCGGACCTGCCTGACCGC
Organism: Intrasporangium sp.; assembly: GCF_032907665.1. Classification (GTDB taxonomy): domain Bacteria; phylum Actinomycetota; class Actinomycetes; order Actinomycetales; family Dermatophilaceae; genus Intrasporangium. The sequence continues at coordinate 35,384 of NZ_JAJJPG010000027.1, read as the reverse complement.
AGCACACCAGCTCCGGTCCCCTCGGCCCGGCGCCGGCTCAGGGCCGGAGCCGTCCGTAGGACACCTCGTCCGAGTACGTCCCGTCGGGGTTCACGAGTCGCCCCGCGAGCACGCCCTCGCGCACGAAGCCCGCTCGCTCGGCGACGATCCCCGACGCCGTGTTGCCGACCTTGTGGCCGAGCTCGAGCCGGCCGAGCGACGTCGTGGTGAAGACCCACTCGACGAGCAGCTCCAGGCCGCGCACCGTCACGCCCCGCCCCCGGAACTCCGGCAGCACGCCGTAGCCGACGACGCCGACTCCGGGTGGCCCCATTCGGATGACGGACAGCATCCCCATCCGCAGCCCGGTCGCCTCGTCCACCATGACGAACCGCGCCGCGCGACCGCTCCTCCAGTCGCGCACGGCCCTGGCCGCCGCACGCCGCGCCTCCTGCTCGGTCATCGGCTCGGACGTGAACCCCCACCTCATCGCCTCGGCGTTGTTGTTCTCGGCGAGCAGCAGGTCCCAGTCGGTCGTGGTGACCGGACGCAGGCTGAGGACGCCGTCTGAGATCGACTGGACGTCCGGCCAGGGCTTCGCCGCCGGTCCGGCCTCCTCGCCCTCCCGCCGCAGCAGGTACGTGTCGATGACCCAGCCTCGCGACTCGCGCGCCCGGACTCGTGCCTCGCGGACCTCGTCAGCCACGTCGGCGAGTCGTCCTGAGACGAGGACCTCGTCGGGCGTCCCGACATGGGTTCCCCAGTGGAGCTGAAGGTCGGGATGGAGCTCGGCGAGCTCCAGGCCGCGAAGGTCGTCGTCGAGCACGACCGCGACGTCGCCGAGTGCCGGGTCGTACTCGTCGACGAGCGTCGTCCCGGTCAGGAGCCGGATGGCGCCGAGCGGGAGGCGGTGAGCCGCGGCCACCAGCTGCGGTGCTCCGACGCCGGCGACGACGTCGACCTCGGCGGAGAGGCGCGCGCCCCAGCCGGCGGCCACCTCGAGCTCCGGCCCCCCGAGGACCGGATCGCCCCACGCGAGCACACCGACCGCCTCGTCCTCCGGAGCGAGGTGGGTGAGCGCGTCGACGCCGGCCTCCACGAGCCGCTCCGTCACTCCACGGTCGTATGCCGCTGAGTCCCTTCCGCCGGCATCCTCAGGCTGGTGGTCGGTGACCTCGACGACGCGATGGGCGCCGATGTCCGGGACCACCTCTGCACAGAGGGCCCGCTTCGCGGCGACCCGATCTCCGGCCTCGGGGCCACGCTCGAGGAGGACGAGGACGTCGACGGTGCGCAGCGTCCCGACCGCCTCGCGAGTGAGGTGCAGAGGGCTGCCGAGACCGATGCCGATGACCCGGATTCGCTTGACCATCAGCGTCTCCCCACTCTGGTGTCGTCCAACAGGGCATCGATGTCGACGTGCTGCTCGACGGCGGCTGCGAGGGTGTCGAGCATGCGTTCGCGACGCTCCCCGAAACCGGGAGCATGGGGCTCCGGACTCCAGTCGGAGCCGGCGTGCCGGGCGATCTCGGTGAGCCAGGCGCGACGGAAGCCGTCGCTCTCGAAGGCACCGTGCCACATCGTCCCCCACACCGACCCAGCCGCCCAGCCGTCGAGGAACGGCTCCGGATGCGCGTCGATGGGTCGGCGTTCGTGGCCACTCGACGAGCCGGCCCCGTCGAGTGGCCCCGAATGCAGGCCGTGGTGACGGGCGACGCCGTGGTGGATCTCGTAGGCTCCCTCGACGGCATGACCCCGCCATGAGCCGGTCGGCCGGGCGAGAACCTTCTGCGCGCCGAACTCGACGCGGATCGGCAGCAGCCCCAGGCCCGGCACGTTGCCCACGCGGCCCTCGACGTCATCCTCGATCTCGGCTGCGAGCATCTGGTATCCCCCACAGATGCCGATCACCGGCCGCCCGGCTGCCGCCCTCGCCACGAGCACGCCGTCGAGCCCTCGCTCACGCAGCCACGCGAGATCGCTTGCGGTGGAGCGGGACCCGGGGAGGATGACGAGGTCCGCGGCCTCGAGGGCGTTCGGGTCGATGGTCACGAGCACGTCCACGCCGGGCTCCGCCGCGAGGGCATCGACGTCCGTGGCGTTGGAGATGCGCGGCAACCGCACGACCGCGACACGCAGCCGGCGTGGTGCAGCGGGCGATGGTGAGCCCGCCCCCGAGTCGGACACAGAGTCGGATACAGAGAAGCCCCGCCACTGCGCGACCGCGAGGGTGTCCTCGCTGTCGAGCCACACGTCGAGCAGCCACGGGATGACACCGCGGAACGGGATCCCGGTCCGGCGCGTGATCTCCTCGAGGCCGGGCTCGAGGAGTGACTCGTCCCCTCGGAACTTGTTGATGACGAACGCCGTGAGCAGCGCTCGGTCCTCGGCGTCGAGCAGGGCCCACGTGCCGTAGAGCGAGGCAAGGACGCCGCCCCGGTCGATGTCGCCGACGACGACCACCGGCAGCCGGAACTCCCTCGCGAGCCCGAGGTTGACGTAGTCGCCGGACCGCAGGTTGATCTCCGCCGGCGACCCCGCACCCTCGCAGATGACGAGCTCGACGTCCTCCGACAGCTCCCGGTAGGCCGCGAACGCGGCGTCGCGCAGGTGAGCCCGCCCAGCGGCATACGCCCCCGCCTCGAGCACTCCGGCGGGAGCGCCACGGACGACGACGAAGGCACGCCGGTCCGTCCCCGGCTTGAGCAGGACGGGATTCATCGAGGTCGCCGGCTCGACGCCGGCCGCGACGGCCTGGACCCACTGCGCCCGCCCGATCTCGCCTCCGTCTGCGCAGACCATCGAGTTGTTCGACATGTTCTGGGCCTTGAAGGGAGCGACGCGGAGTCCACGCCGCGCGAGGGCCCTGCACAGGCCAGCCACGATGACGGATTTGCCTGCGTCCGAAGAGGTTCCGGCGATGAGCAGGCCGGAGGCCGGCACACGGGGACCTCCGGAGGACGCGAGCTGCACCGTCACATCCTTGCCGATCGCGCGAGTCGGTGCACATGGGTACTGGCGCGACGCGCGCGTTCGCGGAATGCTGTGAAGGACCAGTCTCGTTCGATCCGGGAGGGTTCATGAGCACGACAGCGGGCGAAGATCTCCACGAGGCGAATCGCGGGTTGTTCTCGAGCAGGCGGGTGTTCATCCTCGCCGCGATCGGGTCCGCAGTCGGCCTCGGCAACATCTGGCGGTTCCCCTACGTCGCCTACGAGAACGGTGGCGGGGCGTTCATCCTGCCCTACCTCGTCGCGCTGCTCTCCGCAGGCATCCCGTTCCTTTTCCTCGAGTACGCCTTGGGGCACAAGCACCGCGGGTCCGCGCCCCTGTCCTTCGCCCGGCTCTCGCGCCGCACGGAGGGCCTCGGCTGGTGGCAGGTCGGCGTCTGCTTCATGATCGCCGTCTACTACGCCGCTGTCGTCGCGTGGGCGCTGAGCTACGCGTTCCTGTCCTTCGGCAGGGCCTGGGGTGACGATCCGGACGCCTACTTCTTCGGCGACTACCTCCAGGCCGGTGAGCCCGGGGTGTCGCTCGACTTCGTGCCGGGGGTCCTCATCCCGCTCCTCGCGGTCTGGGGAGTGCTCATCGTCATCATGGCTCTCGGCGTCCAGAACGGCGTGGGCCGGACCGCGGTGATCTTCATCCCGATCCTCCTGCTCGCCTTCCTCGCTCTCGTCATCCAGGCCCTCCTGCTGCCGGGCGCCGGCGCCGGGCTCGATGCCCTCTTCGCACCGAACTGGTCCGCGCTCACCGACCCGGTGGTCTGGGCAGCGGCCTACGGACAGATCTTCTTCTCCCTGTCGATCGGCTTCGGCATCATGATCACGTACTCGAGCTACGTGAAGCGCCGCACCGACATGACGGGCTCCGCGATGGTCGTCGGTCTGTCCAACTCCGGCTTCGAGATCCTCGCCGGCATCGGCGTGTTCGCCGCGCTCGGCTTCATGGCCCAGGCCTCCGGCGTCGCCGTCGGCGAGGTCGCGACGTCCGGCATCGGCCTCGCCTTCGTGGCCTTCCCGGCGATCGTCAACGAGGCCCCCGCGGGTGCCCTGCTCGGCTTCCTCTTCTTCTTCTCCCTCGTCCTGGCCGGATTCACCTCGCTGGTCAGCATCCTCGAGGTCGTCATCTCGGCGGTCCGGGACAAGTTCGAGACGTCACGCCTGCGGGCGACGCTCGTCGTCACGATCCCGTGCGCCCTCATCAGCCTCATCGGCTTCAGCACCGCCAGCGGCCTCTTCGTGCTCGACATCGTCGACCACTTCATCAACCGCTTCGGCATCCTGCTCGTCGCCGTCGTGAGCATGCTCGTGCTCGCGTGGGGCGTGCGTGCCCTCCCGGGGCTGCGGGACCACCTCAACACCGATGGGTCGGTGCCGGTCCGCGGCTGGTGGATCGCCCTCATCTCGGTGGTCACGCCGATCGTGCTCGGCTTCGTTCTCGTCCGCGAGCTCGTCACCGTCATCCAGGAGCCCTACGGCGAATATCCGCAGTGGATGCTGTTCACCTTCGGGTGGGCGGCCGCTGTGCTCGTCCTCGTCGTCGGGTTCCTGCTCACCCGGATCCGCTGGCGTCCCGACACACCCATCCACGGCCGAGGGAGGGAGGAAGAATGAGCACCGGAGCCATCGTCATGCTGGCGGTCGCCGTCCTCGTGGTCTGGGGCGGCCTCGCCGTCGCGATCCTCAACCTGCGTCGCGGTGACACCGAGGAGATGATCCAGCACCGCGACCTCTGATCGTCCGCGCACGGCGGGCCACTCCGACACAGTGCGGGCGCCGAGGGGGCTCCCCCGGGACCCCTGTCGAGGTCCCGGGGAGCCACCTGCCGGACTCCCCCGGTGAAGGGCGCTCGCGTGGGAGCACCGGCTCACTCCGGGTCGCCGTCGGCGAGGAGCTGGTAGAGCCGACGCCGGGTCTCGGAGAGGATCTCCGTGGCCTCGGCCCGCTGCTGCGACGTGCCGGTCGTGACGACCTGCCACATCGCACCCATGACCTGGCCGACGACCGGCATGAGGCCGTCACCGCCCCCGCCGCCGGGTCCGAAGCCGCCGCCGTCGCCTTCCGGCTCCTCCTCGTCGGACTCGAAGGGAGCCCAGGTGGCCGCCATCTCGTCGGGGTGCTCCTCGACGTAGCGGCGACCGTCGTCGGTGAGGCGCAGGAGCCGACGACCGTCGACCTCGCGCCCCTCGACGAGTCCCTCGTCCTCGAGTTGCTGGACGGTGGGGTAGACCGAGCCAGGGCTGGGCTTCCATGCGCCGCCGGAGCGCTCGGCGATCTCCTGGATGAGTTGGTAGCCGTTCATCTCGTCGCCCGCGAGGACGTCGAGGATGGCGGCGCGGACGTCACCGCGGCGCGCCCTGGAGCGCCGCTGACGCGGTGGCCGCTGCTCCGGTCCGAAGCCCGGCCCGCCGAAGGACCGGATGAGGTCGTGGATCCACGGGGGCGGTCCGGGCCGACCGCGCCCCATGCCGCCCCAGGGCCCGCCCTCGAGGCCGCCCCAGCCGCCGAAGCCGGTCACCCAGTCGGGGCCGTCTCCACGGCGACCGCGTCCACCGCCACTGGGCCCGCCGTGTCGACCGGGTCCACCGTGTCGGCCCGGTCCGCCGGATCCGCCATGGCGGCCGGGACCGCTCGAGGCCCATCCTGATTCGCTGTGGTCGTTCATGTCGTCTCCCTGTCGTCGCGCAACTGTCGATCAGTCGCGATGTGTCAACGATATATCGAGAATGGGTCGCTCTCAAGGTTTTTTGTGGCCACCTTGCGGGTAAGACACCGAAAGTGCTTCATTGAGGGGGCCCCGCGGGCACGGCTACCGTGTCCACGGCATACGTCGACCGGCGCCCTAGGGAGGAGGACCCGCGTGCCGACCATGCACGAGGGCACCCCCAGCACCAACGGGGGATCGCCACAGAGCGAGAAGAGGACGGTGCGCATCCCCTGGACTCCGGCAGCGGCCCCGCGGATCCGCAGGACCCTTGTGGAGGACCTCGCGTCCCGGAAGGTCCCGGGCGAGGTGGTGGAGGAGGCCGAGATCGTCGTGAGCGAGCTCGTGGCCAACGCCATTCGCCACGCCAAGCCGCTCGCCGACGGCGCCATCCGCGTCCACTGGAAGGTCAAGAACAACGTCGTCGAGGTCGAGGTCTCCGACGGTGGTGGCCCCAGCATCCCGCGTCCCGCGCCCCCGACCACGTGGGCCCCGGGAGGCCGAGGGCTGCGCATCGTGCGGTCCCTCGCCCACGAGTGGGGGGTGCTCGAGGAGCCCAACGGTCGCACCGTCTGGGCCTCCGTCGGAGGCCCGTCCCGGCGCCGCACGCACTGAGCGCGTCCCGAGGAGGTGCCCAGCGGCATACGGCCGCTCTCCTCATGGCGTATGCCGCTGAGCGGGCGCCCGAGCGCAGGTGACCACCGACTAGGGTGGCATCCCATGGGCAAGGCTTCTCGACGTTCGCGCGCGGACCGTTCCGTCCGTGCCTCCCGCCCGGTTCCGGCGCCGTTCGTGCCGCGCCCCTTCGAGGGCCTGCCCGGTGAGACCGACTGGGTCGCCATGCGCGAGATCGTCCCCGCGGCGACCGCCACGGTCCGCTTCGCCGACGGCAGGGCACCGGAGGGGGCCCCCGAGACGGTGACCATCGCGACCGTCCTGCCCCTCGCCTGGCCCGCGCTGCACCGCGACAACGGCGACGTCCTCGTCGGCATCCAGTCCGGCAACGCGAGCGGCGACACGAGTCGCGACATCGCCCACGCCATCGAGCTCGCCGTCGCTGCGGAGCCGGGCAACCCGGTGACCACCCTGCCGGTCTCGACCGTCGACACGACACGTCTCCAGGACCTTCTCGACCTCGACGCGCCATTCGAGATCGAGGTGCACGAGGGCTTCGACTTCTGGGTGGCCGACACGGAGCTCGACGCGGAGGGTCAGCAGTCCCTCGAGCGGGCCAACGAGTCCGCCATCCCCACCGTGAAGCTCGCGTCGGCGCCCTCGGCCTACTGGTGCCGCATCGGCGAGCGCTGCTACGTCCGGTGGGTCCTGCCCTTCGACGAGGACACCGCGACGAGCGCGCTCGCCCGCCTGCACGCGGCCGGCACCTCAGCGCTCGGCGACACCGGCCGACTCCTCGGCTGCTTCCGGTCGAGCGGGCTGCTCATCCCCGTCTGGGAGGTCGACCCACAGGCCGAGCCGGAGAGCCACGAGGACGCGGTCGCCGCGATGAAGGGGCGCATCGACACTGCCGCGGCGTCCACGGAGCCGCTCACAGCGGCCGAGCGCGGGGCGCGGGCGGGCCTGACGAACCGCCAGGTCACGCTGCGCTGAGCGCCCAGACGATGCCCGACACCGCAGGGGGCCCAACGCCGGTCGCCGTCGTCATCCCGGCCAGGGACGAGGCGGAGCGGGTCGCCGCGACGATCAGAGCCGTGCGGCGCATCCCCGGCGTCGTCACCGTCATCGTCGTCGACGACGGCTCGCGTGACGGAACCGCCCGGGTCGCCGCGGAGTCCGGCGCCGAAGTCGTCCGGCACGCCCGCAACCGCGGCAAGGCCCACGCGCTCATGAGTGGCCTCGACCGGATGGCGGCACTCCAGCGGGCCGGACGGGTCGAACCGAGGGCGGCGGTGCTCTTCGTCGACGCCGACCTCGAGGACTCCGCCGAGGCGGTGGGGGCCCTCGTCGGGCCCGTCACCGCGGGTGAGGCCGACCTGACGATCGCGACGCTCCCGCCGCAGCGCACCCCCGGCGGTGGGCGGGGACTGGTCGTGGGCCTGGCCCGTCGGGGCATCGCCGAGCTCACCGGATGGACCCCGGTCCAGCCGCTGTCCGGCATGCGCTGCCTCTCGCCGGCCGCCGTCGGCGCGGCCACGCCTTTCGCGCGGGGTTGGGGGGTCGAGGTCGGCATGACGATCGATGTCCTCGACGCCGGACTGGTCGTTCGCGAGGTCCCCTGTGACCTGCACCATCGGGTCACGGGCACCGACTGGCGCGCTCAGCTGCACCGAGCGGGCCAGTACCGCGATGTGGCCCTCGCCCTGAGCACTCGCCGGCTACGGCGCCGATTCCGGCGGTCCCCGTCGGAATCGGCCACCTGACGTGCGCGCCCATCTGACTGTGTGCTGAGGCCCGGCGCCAGGGGGCCTCAGAGATGGTGCCGGTCTCGACGGCGGCGGACCGGTTCCCTCGTCCGTTCGATCGACATGAACTGCGCGACGGCCGAGATGACGAGTGGAACGGTGAGGATCATCGCGACAGGGGGGATCGCTGCGCCGGAGTCGTTGGTGAGGAAACCGATGACGCACATGACCACCACCGCGACGAGACCTGCCCGCAGCAGGGGCGCCTCATCGACGAGCCGGGCGAAGGGATCCGTGCCGAACCGGCCCGGCTGGAGCACGATGACCATGAGGAAGGCGAAGATGACGACGACGACCCCGAGCAGGACGGGGTCGGCGGTCGCGAGCTCGATGTTGGCGACGAGCTTGCGTGAGACCACGGCGAGACCGTCCCCGTCGAGCAGGGTCTGGAAGAAGCGTCCCGGGTGGGACCGGTACTGCTCCGGTCGACGCCAGTCGAGGTAGCAGACCGCAGTGACGATGAGTGCCGCTGCCGCGCCGACGAGGGCCAGGTTGCGCACCGAGACCCGGACGCCGGCGACGTGCATGAGCAGCAGCCCCAGTGCCGGGACCAGGGCGATCGGACCGCCGAAGTCCGCTCCCCAGGCAGGGAGCACGTCCACGGCGAGAGCGATGCCGCCGAGCGCGAGGACGGCGACGACCGCGAACCGAGGTGCGCCGCGGCGGATCAGGGCGTGGGCCACCGACGCGCAGAGCAGGAGGACGGCCGAGCCGTAGAGCGCGAAGGCCACGTTGCCCATCCCGTAGAACCGACCTCCGACGAGGGGTTGGAGGCCGAAGATCGAGGCCATCTGCAGGTGCGAGCCGGTGAGCAGGTCGACTCCGATGACCCCCGCAGTGACGGCGGACAGCAGAGCGAGCGGCCCCAGCGCCGAGGTGCTCCACGGTCCGCTGAGGCAGGCGGCGGCGATCACGGCGCTGATGAGCAGGACGAGGATGCTGAGCAGGGCGACGAGCGCCCAGGAGGGGGGTGACCACCGCCACCAGGGCACGAGGTTGGCCAGGAACGTCGCCGCGGGCATCCCGGCGGCGACCAGCCCGACGAGGCGGGCGAGGCGCAGCACCCGCTGGCGGGTCAGGCTGGTCCGCCACGGTCGGGCGCGACGCCAGGCGATCGCCAACACGAGGAATGCGAGCACTGTCGCGGAGAGCCACGCGACGAGGAACGGCACGACGATGCTGTGCATCGCATCGGCCTTGCGGTCGATGTCCGTGAGGACCGTCAGCTTGTCCGCGGCCGTCGACTCGCTGTTGTTGGGTGACGGGTCGACCGACAGTGCGCGACCGCCGATGGGCTCGACGGGCCGCACCCCGCCGCGTTGGAGGATCGTCGCCGTCACGTCGGAGATCTGGGCGATGCCGCGCATCCGGGTGGACGCCGAGGCGAGGACGCCCGGTGCATAGTGGGGCCCGGTGGCGGTGAGGACCCGCAGCCGCTCCCGGCGGTCCCGGTCGGACAGCCCGACGACGACGAGGTCGGCGCCGGTGGGCATGGCCTCACGCACCTGGGTGATCCGGCGCTCGAGCTCGTTGATCTGGGCGAGGTGGGCTGCCGGGTCGGAGTCCGTCGTCAGGACCGCGCCGGCGTCGACGATCGAGATCGGGCACTGCGCGAGCTCCGTCACCAGGGTCGCCACCTCGAACGGGGCATAGCGCTCGACCTGCCCGTCCGACGTCGCGGCAGCGATGGCGGCACCGGGGCCGATCGCCGAGACACAGGACGTGTGGGTCGCGAAGCTGTCGCCGAGCAGGCCGAGCCGAGCCTCGAACGCTGCTTCGCGGGACGCGGCCGCGAGGTCGTCGAAGCCCGCGATGGTGTGGCCGCCCTTCGCGTCGTCGAGCACCTCCGGCAGGGGCGTGCACTCGGGGCGGTCACCCTCCGCCTCGGGCCCGGCGGCCTCGCCGGCGGACAGGGTCGACCATCCGTCGGTGGGGCACGTCGTCAGGTGCAGCGTCTTGACCGACACCGATGCGGCCGCGCCGTCGCGAAGCAGGCCCCAGAGGACGGGTGTCTCCTCCGCGGAGACGTCGTCCCACGAGATCCCCCCGACGCCGACGACCACGAGGGACTCGCCGGGCGCCGGATCCGTGGTGCGGGGGACCGGCACGGTCTCCCGCGTCGTGTAGGACCAGGCCAGCGCTGCGATCAGCAGGACCAGCACGGCGACGAGCGCCTGGACGGGGTGCCTGCGGATCACGCTGGACAGACTACAAAGGCCCGGTGAGGTGCGGACCGCCCGCAGTACGCGGACGGCCAGAGCGTGAAACGGCGACGAGACGGTCCGGCTGCGGGACTACCCTTGCGGATCGTGGAGGATCCGACCCTGTCGGTCGTGGCCACCGGGGCTGCGGTCGTCGCCGTTCTCGCGCTCGTCCTCGCGGTCGGCGCGCAGCTGCGCCTTGCGCGGATTCGACGTGACTTCCGGACCCTCGCCGGCGACGGCTCCACCGACATCGCGCGCGTGGCGGCGGGTCAGAATCAGCGCATCGACCGACTCGACGCCGACGTGACCCGGCTGCGGGCGCAGGTGTCGGCGGCCGAGGACGACGTTCGGCAGAGCCTGCGCAACGTCGCTGTGGTGCGCTACGACGCCTTCGGTGACATGGGCGGCCGGCTCTCCTTCTCGGCGGCCATCGTCGACGACTTCGGTGATGGCATCGTCGTCTCGTCGATCCACGCCCGTAGCGAGTCGCGGACGTATGCCAAGGGCATCGTCGGCGGCCGGTCAAGTGTCACCCTGAGTCCTGAGGAGCAGCAGGCGCTCGCCGCGGCGACGAAGGGCGAGCCGCGCTCCCTCACCCACTCCCGCCGGAAGGACGTCTCATGACGCCGCGGTCCCCGTCCGAGCTGCACCGATTCGGCTACCTCGGCCCGCGAGGGACCTTCACGCAGATGGCGCTCGATGCCTGGGACGGTGCGGCCCACCAGGAGCAGCTGCCCTTCGGGAGCGTCGACGCGGCCCTGGAGGCGTTGCGGGCGATGGAGATCGACGCGGCGATGGTGCCCATCGAGAACTCCGTCGAGGGCGGCGTGTCCGCGACGCTCGACGCGCTTGCGACGGGCGACCCGCTCGTCGTCATCGGCGAGGTCCTCGTGCCCGTGACCTTCGTCCTCTGCGCACGGGCCGGTATGCCGCTGAGCGCGGTCCGCAGCGTCGGCACCCATCCGCACGCGTGGGCCCAGGTGCGCGGCTGGATGTCGAGCCACCTCCCCGATGCGGTCTACGTCCCGACACTGTCGACGGCCGCGAGCGCGGCGAGCCTGGGTCAGCCCGGCGACGTCATGTTCGACGCTGGGGTGTGCGCCCCGGTCGCGGCCCGGAACGAGGGGCTCGAGATCCTCGCCGAGGACATCGGTGACAACACGTCGGCGGTGACGAGGTTCGTCCTCGTGTCCCGCCCCGGGACCCTCCCGGAGCCGACCGGTGCCGACAAGACCACCGTCGTGCTCTACCAGCGCGACGACCATGCCGGCGGCCTGCTCGAGCTGCTCGAGCAGTTCGCGGTTCGAGGTGTCAACATGACCCGGCTCGAGTCGCGACCGACCGGTGAGGCGATGGGCAGCTACTGCTTCTCCATCGACTTCGAGGGTCACCTCCAGGACGCCCGGGTGGGTGAGACCCTCATGGGTCTGAAGCGGGTCTGCGCCGATGTCCGCTTCCTCGGGTCGTACCCGCGCGCGGACGGCGTCCGGGCCGATGCCCGGCTCGGCACCGCCGACACCGACTTCGACGCGGCCAGGGCCTGGCTGGCGCAGCTGCGCAGCTGAGCCGACGGGCGACCGCAGCCGGGGGACCGGGGCACCCGGGGGATCGGGGCGGCTCGGCGGGCCCAGCGGCATACGGCCCGGTGGTCGGAGGGCACGCGCGAGGGGCGCTGGCCGTGACAGCCAGCGCCCCTCATGTGTCCCGCCGATCCCCTGAGCCGGTGGGACCGGCTGAGACATCGGGCTCGTTGTCCCCCCGACAACGCCCCCGTGGCGCCCGATGTCTCGCTGCCCCCGACCCTGCAGAGTCATCCCGCAGGCTCCTGATACGTCCGATATCGGAAGAGTTGCGGGCGGCCCGGACGTATCACCGGCGGCGACGTCGTGCTCTGTCGTGGGTCCAGCGGCGAGCCGAACGCGCCGCGAGCGAAGGGAGGCGGGATGAGCGACTACGTGCCGGGCCGTCTGCTCGTTGCCGGCTTCCCGCGCAGCGATGACGCACCGTGGCTCGTCGAGCTCGGGCAGGCCCTGGGCGAGCTCGGGCTGACCTTCCGGCTCACGCCGTCGAGCGTCCGACGCATCCGGCGGCTCCGGTCGACGCGCGGCCGGGCCCTGGAGCTCCTCGACGCGATGTGGGTCTCGACCGTCGTGGTCGAGGCGGCTGCAGGGAGCGGCGACGCGGGGCCCTCGAGCCGCCACCACCCGCAGGCCTGGTGGGTGATCGAGCGGCTGAGGACGAGGCGCCCTGCCCTCGCCGAGCGGCTCTCGCTCGCCGAGGTCCGACGACCCACCCGCAACACGCCCGGCAGTGCCGAACTCCCGCCGGAAATATCGAGGATGAGCAGCAGGGTTCCGGGCGTGTTGCCCGAGATGACTGGCGTGGTGCGGGAGGGGGCAGGCGGGTTGCGGGCCGCGGCGGGCGCCGAGCCCGGTGTCACGCGATGGGCACCCGAACCGTCAGTGCAGCAGGCCGCACGGAGGAGTTGATCTCGGTCGCCTGCCCGACGACGTCCCCATCGACCTGGACGGGGACCGGGCGGTCGATGCGGACCCGGATCTCACGGCACACCTTGTGGTCGAGCGTGGCGTGCCCCTTGCGCTGCCGGGTGAGGACCCGGGCGATGACCGGCGCCCACCCGACGAAACCGCGCGGTGAGGCGATGACGACATCGAGCCTCTCGTCGTCGACCCGGGCGTCCGGCATGAGGACGAGGCCCCCGAGGAGGCGGCCACAGTTGCCGATGACAACCGTCCGCGCGCGCCGCTTGAACTCCGGCTCCGAGTCGAGCCGGACCTGGGCCCGGAACTCGGGGGACACGAGGTGCTTGGCGCCCGAGAGCAGGTAGGCAGCCCACCCCACCCGCTGCTTGAGGGCCTCGTTGGTGCCACCCATGATGAGGGCGTCGAGCCCGATCCCACCCATGACGAGGAACTGCTCGGTGACGAGCTCGGTCCCCTCCACCGGGTCGCCGTGGGCGTCCATCTCACCGATGACGAGCTCGCCGACGTCGATGCGTCGATTGCGTCCCGAGAGGGCGACCCGGACCGCTTCGTCGAGGGCGTCCACGGGCAGGTCGAGGTTGCGGGCCAGGAGGTTGCCGGTGCCGGCTGGAAGGATGCCGAGTGGCGTCTCCGAACCGATGAGCGCACGAGCGACCGCGCGGACCGTGCCGTCTCCGCCCAGGCTGCACACGACATTCGCGCCCTCCGCGACCGCCCGTTGCGCCTGGCCGGTGCCCGGGTCCTGCACCGTCGTCTCGTAGAACAGGGGGTCGCCCCACCCGTTGGCGTGGCACGTCGACGTGATGCGCTCGCGGATCATCGGCAGGTCGGCGAACTTCGTCGGGTTGACCACGACTGCTGCGCGGCGGAGTGCCCGGTCCCGCTCACCGGCGCCGAACTGAGCGCGACCCGGACGCCCCCGGCGCCGCCGGAGCACCGTCGTCGAGCGGGTGGCGTTGCGCTTCGTGGTCCACATCACGAGGACCACGACCAGCGCCGCAGCGCCGATGACGATCCACGGCAGGTAGTCCTCGAGCACCCGGAGAATCTACCGGAGCGCGGGCGGCGACCTCGGCGGGTCCTACGCTGTGGGCATGAGCGACGTGAGCGCGCACCCCTCCGATCCCGGCCCCGCAACGCCCGACACCGCCGACTGGACCTGGGTCCTGACGAGGCCCTGCCCGGACTGTGGCTTCGACCCCGATGACGTGCGCCCCGAGGGCGTCACGGAGATCCTCCTCGACGCCAAGCGGCGGTATGCCGCCGTGCTTGCTCGGCCCGACGCGCGCACTCGCCCGTCGGCCGGCGTGTGGTCACCCCTCGAGTACTGCGCGCACGTGAGGGACGTCTGCGACGTCATGCGCCGCCGCCTCGAGCAGATCCTCGACGGTGGCGGCGAGCAGGTCCGGTTCGCGGACTGGGACCAGGACGCCACCGCAGCGGAGAAGGCCTACTGGCAGTCCGATCCCGCCCAGCTCCGGGTGGAGCTCGAGGCGGCATTCGACGCCGCCGCGGCAGCGTTCGACCGGCCGACGCGGGCGCAGCTCTCGTGGCCCGGGCTGCGGAGCAACGGGTCGCGGTTCACCGTGGAGTCCTTGGGCCGGTACTTCGTCCACGATGTCGTCCACCACCTGTGGGACGTGCGCGGATGACCGCGACGGGCGCCGTGGGTGCCCCGCTCCTGCCGGAGGCGCGGATACCGGATCCCCGCGAGGCACCTGCCATCCGATGGGGCATCCTCGGCCCAGGATTCATCGCCAACGAGTTCGCCACCGCCGTCGAGACCGGCACCGCATCGAGCGTCGTCGCCGTGGGCTCGCGCAGCAGGGACCGGGCGCGCGCGTTCGCGGAGCGCCACGGCGTGGTGCGGTCGTACGGCACCTACGACGAGCTCATGGCCGATGAGGACGTCGATGCCGTCTACATCGCTTCGCCGCACTCCGAGCACCACGCGCACGCCCTCCTCGCCCTCGAGGCGGGCAAGTCGGTGCTCGTCGAGAAGGCGTTCACCCGCAATGCCTCGGAGGCGCGTGCCGTGATCCGGGCCGCCACGTCTCGAGGGTTGCTCGTGGCCGAGGCGATGTGGGCGCGCTACCTGCCCCATTACGACGTCATCCGCCAGGTCGTCGACAGGGGGCTGCTCGGGGACGTCGTGCTCGTCCGCGCCGACCACTCGCAGCTGCTTCACCCTGACGGTCCGGACCGGCTGGCCGCACCGGAGCTGGCCGGCGGGGCCCTGCTCGACCTCGGCGTCTATGCCGTGTCCTTCGCGGACCACCTGCTCGGCCCGCCCGTGTCCGTCGCGGCCCGCGGCACCCTCATCGACCGTGGGGTCGACGCGACCGTCGGCGTCGTCCTGGCCTACGCCTCCGGGGCGGTCGCCGTGCTCACGAGCTCGATGCTCGCGAGGACGCCCAGTGCCGCCGAGGTCGTGGGCACGGAGGCCCGGATCGAGCTCGACGGCCCGTTCTACTCGCCGACTGCGGTGCGGCTGCTCGCCTCTGACGGGGAGGTCCTCGCCGAGCGGCCCGGCGTCCTGCCGGGGCGCATCCGGGGTTTCAGCTACCAGGCCGCCGAGTTCGCTCGCTGTCTGACGTCCGGGTGCCGCGAGTGCGACTCGATGCCGCATGCTGCGACGCTGCGGGTCATGTCGACGATGGACGAGATCAGGTCCCAGATCGGGGTGCGCTACCCCGGCGAGTGAGCGGACGCTCGCGAGGACCGAGTTCCTGGGCCGGACCTGCTCATGGTGCGGATGACAGGCGTCCCACACCGAGATGAGGAGGCCGCCGGCACCCTGCGCCAGGCAAAAACTTCTCAGGCCATGTCGATCGGTGGTCAGGCTACTCGTGGAGGGGGTGACGGCAGCGGGCAGAGGGCCCGTGCCATGTCCGAGGAGTCACCATGAACCGCACCCCCACGTCCCACACCACCTCGTCGGCGAAGTCCACGACCCAGACCGACTGGACGCCGGTCCACGTCACGCGCAGCCTGCTCGGCTGGGGCGTCGTCGCCGGTCCCTGCTACGTCCTCACCTCGGTCGCTCAGGCCCTGCTCCGTGAGGGCTTCGACGCCTCACGCCACCAGTGGAGCCTGCTCGCGAACGGTGACCTCGGCTGGGTCCAGGTGACGAACTTCCTCCTCACCGGGCTCATGCTGACGGCCTTCGCCGTCGGCCTCGGTCGTGCCCTCGCCGGAGGAGTGGGCAGCCGCTGGGCTCCGCGTCTCGCTGGGCTCTTCGGGCTGAGCATGGTCGTCGCCGGTGTCTTCCGCGCCGATCCGGCACTCGGCTTCCCGGTCGGAACCCCGGAGGGCCCCGGCGAGGTGACGACCAGTGGCCTGGTCCACTTCGCCGCGGCGGGTGTCGGCTTCATGGCGATCGCTGCGGCGTGCTTCGTCATCGCTCGACGGTTCGGCGCCGAGGGGCGGCGGGCGATGAGCCGCTTCTCCGTCGCCACTGGTGTCGTCTTCCTCGGCGGTTTCCTCTGCGTGGCCTCGGGGGCCGGCAGCGTTGCGGCGAACCTCCTCTTCACCGCCGCGGTCGTCCTCGTGTTCACGTGGGTCGCCGCGGTGGCGCGCCACTACTACCGCGAGCTCGGCGCCCTCGCCTGACATGCTGTGAATCACCTCAGGAGACAGGAGAGTTCCATGCGTTACCTCGTCATTCTCAAGGGCACCCAGCCGGCCGGCCCACCGCCAGAGGGCCTGATGGACGCGATCATGCAGCTCGGTGCGGAGGCCACCGGCTCTGGGGCCATGCTCGACAACGGCGGCCTCGCCCCCAGCGCGAGCGGTGCCCGGGTCACCGTGGCCGGTGGTGAGCTGTCGGTCATGGACGGTCCCTTTGCGGAGTCGAAGGAGTTCATCTCCTACGCCGTCTACGAGGTCCGGACGAAGGAGGAGGCTGTGGAGTGGGCCTCTCGCTTCATGAAGCTGCACCTCGACCTGTGGACGGGCTGGGAGGGCGAGTCCGAGGTCGTCAAGATCATGGGGCCTGAGGACTTCGCGCCGCCCAGCTAGACATCAGCGGGTATGCCGCTGGGCTCGCTCCCGTCGTCCCTTCCTCCCAGCGTTGACCCTCCCCGGCCGGATCGGGGAGGGTCGACCCATGTCCAGGTCCACGACGTCGAGGTCGCCCGAGGACGACCGCGCCCGTCGCACCATCGAGGCGATCTGGCGGATCGAGTCCGGGCGGCTCGTCGCCGGCCTCGCCCGCGTGACGGGTGACGTCGGGGTGGCCGAGGACCTCGCCCAGGAGGCCCTCGTCGTGGCCCTCGAGCAGTGGCCTGCCGAGGGCGTGCCGCCGAACCCGGCCGGTTGGCTCATGACGACGGCCAAGCGCCGGGCGATCGATGCGCATCGGCGGGGTGCGACGTTCGCCCGGAAGGTGGAGATCCTGCGGAGCGAGCTGACCCACGAGCCACCGGTCGACAGTGAGGAGCGCGTTGACGCCCTCGATGACCACGTCGGGGACGACCTCCTCCGGCTCGTGTTCACGGCCTGCCACCCGGTGCTCTCGCTCGAGTCCCGGGTGGCGCTCACGCTGCGGTGCCTGGCCGGCCTGTCCACGGAGGAGATCGCCCGCGCCTTCCTCGTGCCGGAGTCCACGGCGGCACAACGCATCGTGCGGGCCAAGAAGACATTGAGCGACAGGGGTGTCGCCTTCGAGCTGCCGGCTCCGGACCAGCTGTCGGAGCGGCTGTCCGCCGTCCTCGAGGTGGTCTACCTCGTCTTCAACGAGGGCTACTCGGCGACGGCTGGAGCGGACTGGACCCGGCCGGCCCTGTGCCAGGAGGCGATGCGCCTCGGGCGCGTGCTGATGGGGCTCGTCCCGGACGAGCCGGAGGTGCTCGGACTCGTCGCCCTCATGGAGCTGCAGGCGTCGCGCCTCCCTGCCCGGGTCGGCGCCGGGGGAGAGGCGGTGCTCCTGCCCGACCAGGACCGCCGCCTCTGGGATCGCCTGCTCATCCGTCGGGGACTCGAGGCGCTGTCCCGCGCCGAGCGAATGGGCAAGCCGCTCGGGCCCTACGCCCTGCAGGCGGGCATCGCGGCGTGCCATGCGCGGGCGGCGCGTCCCGAAGAGACGGACTGGGGCCGGATCGCGGCGCTCTACGAGGTTCTCGTCCAGGTCTGGCCGTCACCCGTCGTCGAGCTGAATCGGGCGGTGGCCGTGGGTTTCAGCCGGGGGCCCGAGGCGGGTCTCGCGATCGCCGACCGGATCGCGGACGCGCGACAGCTCGTCACCTATCCGCACCTGCACGCCGTTCGCGGTGACCTGCTCGCCCGTGCTGGACGGCACGAGGAGGCGGCGCAGGCCTTCAGCGAGGCCGCCGGCCTGACCCGCAACGACCAGGAGCGTGCTCTCTTCGCGAGCCGAGCGGCTGCCGAGACCCGCTCCTGAGGACGTCCGCCTGTCGTGCCGGTTTGAGTTGGCGCCCAGGCCCGGCGCCGTCACGAGGGGCGGGCGGGGAATGCGCACTTCTGCGAGCTGCCCCGGCCGCCCGCTCCTGGGCCGCTTGGGCCACCATGGGGACGTCCGACGAAGCCGTGTCGAGAACTGCCCGTGCGGTTCGACGTGCTGGTGTCAGGCACCGAGACCGAGCCCGTGAAGGGCGTCAGAACAGGAGACCGATCATGTCGTTCCAGGCCTACCTCGACACCATCGAGACCAAGACCGGCAAGACGCCGCGCGAGCTGCTGGCCGAGGCAGCCGTCAAGGGCTTCGACGCCGAGACCAAGGCTGCCGTCGTCGTGGAGTGGCTCCGAGACGACTACGGCCTCGGGCGGGGCCACGCCATGGCCTTCTTCCACGTCCTCAAGAACGGCCCGACGATCAGCGACAAGCACGTCGGCACGTCCGGCACGCACTCGGACCCCTCGACCGAGCTCCACCTCGACGGCATCGCGGCACGGTCCGTCGACCGAGCCTGAGCACATCGTCAGCTTCCGGGCTGCGTCATCCCTCGATGCCCGCGAGGAAGTCCGTGACCAGTGGGGCGATCCGGGGCAGGTCGTCCTCCAGCGCGAAGTGGCCGGTGTCGAGGAGATGGAGTGCAGCCCCCGGCACGTCGCGAAGGTAGGCGCGAGCTCCCGCTTCGGTGAAGAAGGGGTCGTTGACGCCCCAGGTGATGAGTGTCGGCGGTTGGTGGTCGCGCAACCACTTCTGCCAGTCGGGATAGGCGGTGATGTTGCGGTGATAGTCGTAGGCCAGCGCGAGCTGCGCTTGCCTGCGGCCCGGCTGGTCGAGAAAGTACTGGTCGAGGAGCCAGCCTTCCGGGGCGATGAGCTCGGGATCGGTGGTCCCGCCCTCGTATTGGGCGCGCGTTGCCTCCAACGTGAGAAGGTCCAGGATCGCCTGCTCGGCACCGGGCGTGTCGGGGGTCAGGCTGACGAAGTCACGCGCCGCGTCCGACAAGCCCTCGGCGTAGGCATTGCCGTTCTGCACGACCAGGCCGGCGATGCGTTCCGGCTGGCGCAGTGCCAGACGGAAGCCGACGGGCGCGCCGAAGTCGAAGAGATACATGGTGAAGCGATCGAGGGCCAGCCGGTCGACGAAGCCCTCGACGGTGTCGGCGAGGTGATCGAACGAGTACGCGAACCCGTCCGGGACCCGGGTGTGACCGAAACCCGGGTAGTCCGGGGCGATGAGTCGAAAGCGGGAGCCGATGGCGTCGATGAGGCGGCGAAACTGGTGTGACGCGGACGGGAAGCCGTGCAGGAGCAGGAGCGCCGGCGCGTCGGGCACGTCGGGGAGCGACTGCCGGTAGAAGACCTCCACCCCGTCGACCTCGACGCGGCGGTGGACGACCCGAGTGATCATGACGGGGACTCCTTGAGCGAAGGTGCGTGGAAGCCATGAGTTTCCCTAATGGATAGTCGAGAAGCAATATCATTAGGGGCATGACCAGTGCCCAGCCACTCATCGGGGAGCACCTCGCCTTGGACCTGGTCAACACGCGACCGTTGACCGAGGGCGGACGCGCCGACCTCCTCGGCACCCCCGAGCAGCTCGCCGCCTGGCTTGGACTCGAGCCGGAGCTCGAGGCAGAGGTTGGCGAGGCCACACCGACGGCGGCCGACGTGGCCGCTGTCCAGTTGGTGCGCACGCAGGTCGACGCCGTCGTCCAGGCCCTCTTGCGCGGCGGACCAGCGCCGCGTCCTGCCCTGCAGGCACTGACCGAGGCGCAGCGCGGGGCACCGGCCGTTCGAGAGCTGACGTGGGACGGCGCCGCCGTCATAGCGACCACCCGTCGACAGGGCACTCTCGGCGTGCGGCTGGCTGCTCGACTCGCCGAGGCCGCCGCCGACCTCCTCACCAGCCCGGCTGCGGTCCGGCTCAAGGAGTGTGAGGCCGACGACTGCGTGATGCTGTTCGTTCCGGCGCACCCTCGCCGGCGCTGGTGCTCGTCCGCGCGCTGTGGCAACCGGGTCCGAGTCTCGCGCCACTACCATCGCCACAAGCCGACCGACGCCGTCAGGAGGGACCAATAGGTGCCCGCCCAGCGGCATACCACCTGGCCCAGGGAGCTCAGGCGCCCATGATGTTGGGGTCGCGCCACGGCCGCTCGAAGGGCAACCGCCACGCGAAGGGCGCTATGAGCTGGTGGATCTGGTTCGGACCCCACGTGCCCGGCTGGTAGGGCCGGACCGGCGGGGGGTTGTCGAGCAGCGGCTGGCTGATCTCCCAGAGTCGCTCGATGCCCTCGGCCCGGGTGAAGAGGGTCGCGTCGCCGCGTGCCGCGTCGTAGATGAGCCGCTCGTAGGCCTCGAGCGCGGCGCCGGCCCAGTCGGTGTCGACCATGGAGAACTGCATCGAGAGCTTGTCGAGCGCCATCCCTGGCCCGGGCCGCTTGCCGTAGAAGGAGAGCGACATGCGCGCCCGGTCGGCGAGGTCGAAGGTGAGGTGGTCCGGTCCGTTGTCCCCGACCCCGGAGCCGGGCGGGAACATCGTGCGCGGCGGCTCCTTGAAGGCGATCGAGATGATCCGCGCGCCCTCCGAGAGCCGCTTGCCGGTCCGCAGGTAGAAGGGCACGCCCGCCCAGCGCCAGTTGTCCACGAAGCACTTCAAGGCGATGAAGGTCTCCGTCTCGGAGTCCGGCGCCACGCCTTCCTCGTCGCGGTAGCCGACGTACTGCCCGCGCACGACGTCGTGCGGGTCGAGGGCCAGCATCGAGCGGAAGACCTTGTTCTTCTCCTCGGTGATGGCGTGGGGCTCGAGTGAGGTCGGTGGTTCCATCGCGGTGAAGGCCAGCACCTGGAACAGGTGGGTCACGACCATGTCCCGGTAGGCGCCGGTCGCCTCGTAGAACTCGGCGCGCTGCTCGAGGCCCAGTGTCTCGGGCACGTCGATCTGGATGTGGTCGATGTGGTTGCGGTGCCAGATCGGCTCGAAGAGACCGTTGGCGAACCGGAACGCGAGGATGTTCTGGGCCGGCTCCTTGCCGAGGAAGTGGTCGATGCGGAAGATCTGGTCCTCGTCGAACACCTCGTGCAGCTCGGCGTTGAGCTTCTGCGCACTCTCGAGGTCGGTGCCGAAGGGCTTCTCCATGATGATCCGGCTCCGTGCGACGAGTCCGGCCTCCGCGATCTGCCGCACGACGGCCAGAGCAGCGCTTGGCGGCACGGAGAGGTAGTGCAGCCGGCGGGCGTTGGGCCCGAGGACCAGCTCCGACTCGTGGACCGCCTCGCGCAGGGCCTCGGTGCCACCCGCCCCCGGGACCCAGTGGATGCGGTCCGCGAACTCACGCAGGTCCTCGTCCGTCACCTCGCGCTGGGAGTGCTTCCGGACGGACTCGGTGACGAGGTCGAGGAACTCGTCACGGGTCAGGTCCTCGAGGCTCGTCGCGACGACCCGAAGCCCGTCGAGCAGCCGTGACTCGTGCAGGTGCAGCATCCCCGGCAGGAGCTTGCGCTTCGCCAGGTCGCCGGTGGCGCCGAAGAGGACAACGGTGGTCGCAGGCATGCCCCTACCCTGCCAGCGGCCCGCCCGCAGTGGGAGTCACCAGTGCGCGATCACTGGCGCTTGCGCCACAGCAGCACCACGGCCACCAGCCCCAGCACGCAGGGCAGGAGCTGGAGCGCCGCCAACGAGGGGGCGAGACCGACGTCGCCCGACGTGTCCCTCACCGTCAGCCCCGCGAGCGCGAGGAGCAGGGCGATCGCGAAGATGACGGGCGCCACCCACCGCACCCACGGCTTCCCGGCACGGACCGCCCAGATCATGCTGAGCCAGCTGATTGTCCCCAGCGCGCCGATGACGGACAGGATCACCAGGTAGGCGACGACGGCCGAGTCGATCTCGTCGGGTGCGTAGGCGGGGTAGGACGCCCGGATGTGGTCGGCGAGGACGTCGCCCCTGACCCGGTCGGCGAACGGGTAGACCGTGGCGACGACGGTGAGGGCCAGTCCGCCCCACAGGGCGGCAAGGGTCCCGCGCGCCGAGGTCGGCGCGGTGGTGGCGCGTACGGTCATGGCTCGTCCTTCAGATAGTCACTTTCTGTTGGACGGTCACTGTACAAACCACCTCCTGCAAGTCAAAGTCATTTAGACAGTCACTTGCTAGGGTCGGCCCCATGCCGAGCCTTCGAGAGCAGTGGCGGCGCAACGCCATGCACGTCATCCAGGAGCGCGCCCTCGACCTGTTCGACGAGCGGGGCTTCGCGGCCGTCACCATCGAGGAGATCGCTGCCGCGGCCGAGGTGTCACCGTCCTCGGTGTACCGCTACTTCGGCACCAAGGAGGGTCTGCTCGTCGCCGACGAGTTCGACACGATGGCGCCGGAGACCCTCGCCGACATCCTCGATCCGACGGACCCGGTCGACAGCCTCCTGGAGGCGGTGCTGCGCTACGAGACACCAAGCGGCTCGGGCGGCTCGGGCGGCGCCGAGGTGGAAGCCAAGGGCAGCGCGCAGGGTCGCGCCCTCACCCCGTGGCGCAGGGTGCGCTACTTCTTCACGGAGCCGTCCGTGAGGACAGCCGTCCTGGCCGCCCTCGACCGCTCCGCGCAGCGGGTTGCGCCGCTGCTCACGACCGAGGGCGGCCTGAGTCCCCAGCAGGCACGCGTGGCGGCGAACGCGGTCGCCTTCGGCTACTTCGCTGCGCTCGAGTCGTGGTTCAGCGAGGGCGGCACCCGTCCGATCGCGGACTATGTCGAGGAAGGGCTCCGACCCCTGCGCAGGATCTGGTCGCCAGTGTCGCAGCCGGAGCCACGCGCTGCACCGAGCCAAGGGGTGTAGCAGGCGCGCTCACGACGGCAGGACGGCGTCCGCCGTTGAGACCTCGACGCGGCCGTCGCCGACGTGCCACCGATGACTCAGCCGTATGCCGCTGAGCAGGCTCTCGTCGTGGCTGACCACGAGCACCGTCCCCGAGAAGGCCGCCACGGCGGCCTCGAGCTGCTCGATCGCCTCGACATCGAGATGGTTGGTCGGCTCGTCGAGGACGAGCGTGTTGACCTCGCGTCCTTGGAAGAGCGCCATGAGCGCTCGCGTCCGTTCGCCCATCGAGAGGGAGCGCGCCGGGCGGCCCACGTGGTCGGCGCCGAGGCCGAACTTCGCGAACAGCGTCCGCACGTCGGCGACCGGCCACGGTCCCCCGGACCCACGTGCCGGCCCGAGCTCGCGCCGCACGACGTCGAGCAGGGCGCAGTCATCGTCGAGGAGACGTCGCTTCTGGTCGAGGACACCGACCTCCACCCGCGCGCCGAGGGACTGCCGTCCGGAGGCCACCGGCACGCGGCCGAGGAGCGCGGACAGCAGGGTCGTCTTGCCGGACCCGTTGTCGCCGGTGACGCCGATCCGGTCTCCCCGGCCGACGACGAGGCTCAGCGGCCCGAGGACGAAGTCCCCCTGCCGAATCGTGGCCTCGGAGAGGCTGGCGACGACATCGGCCGAGGGTCGCCCCTCATTGATGGCGTAGCGCAGGTGCCACTCCCTGCGCGGCTGGTCGACGGCGTCGAGGCGCTCCGCAGCCCGTTCGAGCCGGGCGCCCTTGGCGGCCTGGCGGTCCGCCCGCGCACGGTGCTTCTCGCGGATGTGCTTGTCGGGCTCGGACCCGCCCGCCACGTTGCGCCGACCCCGGTCCGCCCAGCCCTGGCGCTGGCGGGCCTGGGCCACGAGGGAGTCCCGGGCGGTCGCGTAGGACTCGTAGGCCTCCCATGCCTGGCTGCGTCGGAGTGCGCGCTCGGCGACGAAGTCGCTGTAGGACCCGGAGTAGTGGCGGATCTGCTGCTGGTGCAGGTCGAGCTCGACGATGCCGGTGGCCACGGCGTCGAGGAAGTGACGATCGTGGCTGGCGATGAGGACCGGCCCGGTGTGCGACCGCACGAACTCCGCCATGAGGTCGAGGCCGCGGGCGTCGAGGTTGTTCGTCGGCTCGTCGAGCAGGAGGACGTCGTAGTGGCTGAGGAGTACGGCGACCAGGGACGCGCGTGCCGCCTGCCCACCGGACAGGGAACCGAGGGGGCGGTCGGGGTCGACGTCGAGGCCGACTCTCGCCGCGACGGCCGGCAGCCGTTCCTCGAGGTCAGGGCCAGCGAGGGCGAGCCACCGCTCGAGGGCACGGGCGTAGCGGTCCGCGCTCAGCGGTATACGGTCAGAGTCCGGGTCGGCGGCGAGGGCGGCTGTGGCCGCCTCGAGCTCGACCTCGGCAGCGGTCACCCCGGTGCGTCGTCGGGCATAGCCGAGCAGCGTCTCCTCGGGGTCGGGAAGGACCTGCGGGAGCCAGGCGATCGTCGTGGCGCGGGGGGCGAGGTGGATCGAGCCGTGCTCGATCGGCAGCTCGCCGACGATCGTCCGCATGAGGGTCGACTTGCCCGACCCGTTGGGGCCCACGACGGCGATGACGTCGCCGTCGGCGAGGGTGAGGTCGAGACCGGAGAAGAGCGTGCGTGCGCCGAAGGCGACGTCGAGGTCGGCGATGGTCAGCAGGGATGGCATGGGAGGTCCTGGGGTCGCGAGATGAGCGGGCTCGGAGCTCAGGAGATCCACACGAGACCAGACGTTATGACGCGAGATGTCGTGGCGTCCAGCGACTTTCAGGCGGCGCGCCGGCGGCCTTGACGGGGGTTGCGGAGATGCCCGGAGGAGCCGTCAGCGGAGGACGGCCGGGCAGTCACCCTCGCGCAGCACGCGCCGCTGGGTCGGCCTGGCCTCCTCGTAGCGCGCGCGGCCGGCGTCGGTGATCTGCGCGAAGACCGCGCGGCGGTCGTCCCGGCAGGAGGTCCGGGCCACGAGGTCGTCCGCCTCGAGGCGGGTGACGAGCCGCGAGAGGGCGCTCTGGGTCAGGTGGGCCCGCTCGCCGAGACTGGCCATCTTCAGCCGCCCGTCGGGTGCGAGGAACAGCTGCTGGAGCACCTCGAACTCGCTCGCGGACAGGCCGTGGGCAGTGCCCAGCTCGCGATCGAGGGTGCAGGTGAGGCGCTGGTAGCGACCCATGAGGTCGTGCCACGCCGCCGCGAGCTCGTCATCGGTGGGCTTGGCCATGAGCCCATGGTACGACGCGTGTGCATAAGATGTCTGTGCATTAATTGCTTGTGCATCATATGCATGTGCATGCATAGTGACCGCCATGACCTCCTCCACACTGACTGCCCCGCCGCGGGAGACCCCGCTGCTCGTCGACGACTCCCGAGGCTGGAGCCGCAGGACGTGGATGCTCCTGCTCGTCCTCTGCAGCGCCGTCTTCCTCGACGCCCTCGACATCTCGATGGTCGGTGTCGCCCTGCCGTCCGTCGGCGCCGACCTCGGAATGGACCCGGCCGCCCTGCAGTGGATCGTCAGCGGCTACGTCCTCGGCTACGGCGGCCTGCTCCTCCTCGGCGGGCGGGCCTCGGACCTCCTCGGCCGGCGCCGCGTCTTCCTCGTCGCCGTCCTCGTCTTCGGCCTCGCCTCCGTCGTCACGGCCCTGCTCAGCCACGATGTCGCCATCATCGCGCTCCGGTTCATCAAGGGCGTCGCCGCCGCCTTCACCGTGCCGGCCGGCCTCTCGATCATCACGACGACCTTCGCCGAGGGCCCGGCCCGCAACCGGGCCCTGTCGATCTACACCGTCTCCGGTGCGAGCGGCTTCTCCCTCGGACTCGTCTTCGGTGGCCTGCTCACCGAGCTCGGATGGCGAGCGACCTTCCTCCTGCCCGGCCCCGTCGCGCTCGCGATCGTGGCCCTCGCCTGGCGCGTCGTGCCCCGAGTCTCGGTCCCGGCCTTCCGCCTCCGCGACTTCGACCTCCTCGGCGCCCTGACCGTGACCGGGGGCTTGCTGCTCACCGTCTTCACCGTCGTCGAGGCTCCGGGCCGAGGCTGGACGAGCCCGGCCACCGTCGGGTCCGGCACGCTCGCGCTCGCCCTCCTCGTCGCCTTCGTCGTCACCGAGCTGCGCCACCCGCAGCCGCTCGTGCGACTCGGCATCCTGCGCTCGCCGTCCCTCGTGCACGCCAACATCGCCGGGGCCGTCATGTTCGGCTCCTACGCGGCCTTCCAGTTCCTCGTGACGCTCTTCCTCCAGGACACCCTGGGGTGGTCGCCGCTGGCGATGGCGCTCGCCTTCCTCCCCGGTGGTCTCATCGTCGTCCTCAGCTCGGTCCACATCGACCGCCTGCTCGACCTGGTCCGCACCGAGATCCTCATCGGTGTCGGCCTG
The DNA here is from genome assembly GCF_032907665.1 of Intrasporangium sp. Lineage (GTDB taxonomy): Bacteria > Actinomycetota > Actinomycetes > Actinomycetales > Dermatophilaceae > Intrasporangium. The sequence continues at coordinate 8,936 of NZ_JAJJPG010000027.1, read as the reverse complement.
ACGTCCTTCTTCCTCGGCTATCTGCTCTTCTTCCGCGTCGATCTCGACCTGTCCTACGCCGCCGTGCTCCTACCCACCATGCTCCTCGTCGGTGCCGGCTTTGCGATCTCCTTTCCCTCGGTCAACGCACAGGCGACCGCAGGCGTCGTCGACGACGAGCAGGGCCTCGCCGGAGGGCTGGTCAACACGTCGATCCAGGTCGGCGGGGCCATCATGATGGCCGTCGTCACGGCCGTGCTCGCCAGTCGGGCCGGAGACCCGGGCAGCGGGCCGGCGGCCGCGCTCACCGGACTCCACGCCGGTCTCCAGGTCATCGTCGGCCTCACCGTGGTCGGCGTGCTCATCTCCGCGTGGATGCTGCTCCGGCGCCAGCGGTTCCCCCGCGTCGAGGCCGTTCTCCAGGAGGTGGACTGAGGGTCGAGGGCTCGGGACAGGGCGGGGGGCCGCGACGCCCTCCACGGCGCGCCCGCACCTTCGATTCACGAGAACTTCACGGCTAGTGCCGTCGCCCAGAGGGTGACGGCCCTAGCGTGGGACCATGCGCACGCGCCCTCGACTCACCCGTCTCCTCGCAGCGAGCGTGGCCGCTGCGACCGCCGCGATCGGCCTCGCCGCCGCGCCCGCAGCCCTGGCCGGACCGGCCGACTCACAGTCGGCCGGTCCGGCCGATGCTCTCGGGAGGCCCGACATGGAGGTCCGCTTCGCGACGTTCAACGCCTCGCTCAACCGCAACATGGCCGGCCAGCTCGTCACCGACCTGTCGACCCCACACAACGCCCAGGCCAAGGCCGTCGCGGAGATCATCCAGCGGACCAGCCCCGACGTGCTGCTCGTCAACGAGTTCGACTACGACGAGGGCGGCGTCGCGGCTGACCTCTTCCGGGAGAACTACCTCGAGGTCCCGCAGAACGGCGCCGACCCGGTCGAGTACCCGTACTCCTTCGTGGCGCCGTCCAACACCGGCATCCCCAGTGGCCACGACCTCAACAACGACGGTGTCGTGGGCGGACCCGACGACGCCTTCGGCTTCGGGTTCTTCCCCGGCCAGTACGGCATGGTCGTCTACTCGAAGTACCCCATCGTCGACGACGCGGTCCGGACGTTCCAGCACTTCCTCTGGAAGGACATGCCCGGCAACCTCATGCCCACCGAGTTCTACTCGTCCGAGGAGCAGGACGTCCTGCGCCTGTCGAGCAAGTCGCACTGGGACGTGCCCGTCTCGATCGGGAAGCGGACTGTGCACTTCCTCGTCAGCCACCCCACGCCGCCGACCTTCGACGGCGCGGAGGACCGCAACGGAAGACGCAACAACGACGAGATCCGCTTCTGGGCGGACTACATCGGCTCGCCCGCCCGCTCCGCCTACATCTACGACGACGACGGTGGGACAGGCGGTCTCAAGCCCGGTGAGCTGTTCGTCATCGCCGGCGACCAGAACTCCGACCCCCACGACGGCGACTCCGTCGAGGGCTCGATCGAGGCGCTGCTGAACCATCCCCGGATCAACACGTCCGTGACACCGTCGAGCGAGGGCGGCGTCGAGGCCAGCCTGCTCCAGGGCGGAGCCAACCTCGCCCACGAGGGCGACCCGGCCCACGACACGGCCGACTTCAACGACAATCCCGCCCCCGGCAACCTCCGAGCCGACTACGTCCTGCCGAGCAGGGCGCTGCGGATCCTCGACGCCGGGGTCTTCTGGCCGGTCCGGGCCGACCCGCTGTCCCGGCTCACGGGGACCTTCCCCTTCCCCTCCAGCGACCACCGTCTCGTGTGGGTCGACGTGCGCCTGCCGCACCACCGCTGACGGCGGACGACAACCCAGCACGTATGCCGCTGGGCTCGGTCGCGCGACCGAGCCCAGCGGCATACGGCGTGGATCTCGAGCCCGGGAACGCCGCCCTCCACGGCTTCGACCCTGACCCGCTCTCAGGGTCGTCTACGACTCGAGTAGGGGTCGGATCAGGCTCATGACGGATGTGCTCGACCGAACTCGTCCGGAAGGGTGGTCCCCATGATCCAGATCGACCGACTGACCAAGCGCTACGGACCCTTCACGGCCGTCGACGACATCTCGTTCGAGGTGAATCCCGGCCAGGTGACCGGCTTCCTCGGCCCCAACGGCGCGGGGAAGTCCACCGCCATGCGCATCATGGCCGGCCTGACACCCGCCACCTCCGGCACCGCAACGGTGCTCGGCCGGGCGTATGGGCACCTGCCCAACCCCGGCCGCCACGTCGGCGTCCTCCTCGACGCCTCCGCCCAGCACGCCGGCCGCACGGGCCGCGAGGTCCTCACACTGGGGGCCATCATGATGGGCGTCGACCGCAAGAGGGTCGACGAGATGATCGACCTCGTGGGCCTCACCGACAAGGAGGCCGCGCGCCGCGTCCGCAACTACTCGCTCGGGATGCGACAGCGCCTCGGGATCGCGCACGCGCTCCTCGGCGACCCGGAGGTGCTCATCCTCGACGAGCCCGCCAACGGCCTCGACCCGGCTGGGATCCGCTGGATGCGTGACCTGCTCCGCGGCTACGCCAACCGAGGCGGAACCGTGCTGCTCAGCTCCCACCTGCTCAACGAGATCGAACGGGTGGCCGATGAGATCATCGTCATCGGCAACGGTCGGATCGTCGCCCAGGGCACGAAGGACGAGCTGCTCTCCGGTGTCGGCACCTTCGTGCGGTCCACGGACGACGCCGCGCTCGAGGCTGCGCTGGCCCTCGAGGACGTCGCCGTCACCCGGTCGACGACCGGCGGGCTGCACGTCGACGCCGAGCCGATGACCGTCGGCCAGGCGGCAGCCTCCGCCGGCATCGCCCTCATCGAGCTGCGGTCCGGGGACAGCCGCGGCCTCGAGGAGATGTTCCTCGAGCTCACCGCCGCGACGGCACGCGAGGAGGTGGCGGCATGAGCGCCACGACGACCACCGCCAACAGCACGGGCGGCGCTGCGGCCGGTCCGGTCATCTCCTCGAGGGCCGAGTCCGCCCTCCCCACGGTCGCGCGGATCCCCGACCGCATTCCGGGCGAGCGGCCGACTGCAGGGGTGCCCTTCCTGCGGCTCCTCGGCGTCGAGCTGCGCAAGATGCTCGACACCCGGGCCGGTCGCTGGCTCATCATCGGCATCGGCGCGATCATCGCCATCGCGCTGACGATCATGTTCTTCAACAACGGCGGCGACCACTCCTTCGGCATGTACCTCCAGACGACGACGATGCCGATGGCGATCCTGCTGCCGATCGTCGGGATCCTCGCGGTGACCTCCGAGTGGTCCCAGCGCACCGGGCTCGTGACCTTCGGTCTGGAGGCCCGGCGCAGCAGGGTGGCGTTCGCGAAGACGCTCGGGGCGCTGGTCGTCGGAGTCGCGGCCTTCGCGACCGCCATGGTGCTCGCGGCAGCAGCCCATCAGGCCGCCATCACCCTCCGCGGCATCGAGGGCAGCTGGTCGATCGACGGTCTCGCACTGCTGGGAGCGGCCGGCTACGTCCTGCTCGGTCTGCTCCAGGGTGTCGCCTTCGGCATGCTCTTCAAGAACACCCCCGCCGCGATCGTCGTCTACTTCGTCCTCCCGTCGGCGTGGTCGATCCTCGGCGACCTGGTCAGCTGGCTCCAGGAGGCCGCGAGCTGGCTGGACATGAACCGCACGATGCAGCCGCTCTTCGAGGGCTCGTTGACGGGGGAGCAGTGGGCTCAGCTCGGTGCCTCGGTGGGTCTCTGGGTGGCACTCCCGCTCGCCGCGGGTCTCTGGCTGCTCCGCCGGGCCGAGGTCAAGTAGCCCAGACCCGACGGCAGCTCTCGACCCCCGACGCAACACACCCGGCAATCGAGAACTCACCGCGAAATATCGGTGGTGAGTTGCGAGGTGCCGGGTGTGTTGCTGTGGCGGGCGCGGAGGTGCGGCCGGCGGGTCACGGGGTCGGGACGGTGAAGCCGTAGGGCAGCTCGAGCCGGTGCCGGGCCATCAGGTCCGCGTCGCCGAGCAGCTGCCTCGTCGGGCCGTCCGCCGCGATGACCCCACCGGAGAGGACCACGGCACGCTCGCACAGCTCGAGGGCATAGGGCAGGTCGTGCGTGACCATGAGGACGGTGACGTCGAGGGACCGGATGATGTCGGCGAGCTCGCGGCGGGAGGCCGGGTCGAGATTCGACGAGGGTTCGTCGAGCACGAGGACCTCGGGATCCATGGCGAGCACCGTCGCCACCGCGACCCTGCGCCGTTGCCCGAAGGACAGGTGGTGTGGCGGCCGGTCCGCGAACTCGGCCATGCCCACGAGCTCGAGGGCGTGCCGGACGCGGGCGTCGAGCTCATCTCCCCGCATCCCGAGATTGGCCGGGCCGAAGGCCACGTCGTCGCGCACCGTGGGCATGAAGAGCTGGTCGTCGGGGTCCTGGAAGACGACCCCGACGCGCCGTCGGATCTCGCCGAGGTTGCCCTTGGTCACCGGCAGGCCCGACACGGTGACCGTGCCGGCTCCCGCGGTGAGGATCCCGTTGAGGTGCAGGACCAGGGTCGTCTTGCCTGCCCCGTTGGGTCCGAGGAGGGCGACACGCTCACCCCGCGCCACCGAGAGGTCCACGCCGAAGAGGGCCTGGTGCCCGTCCGGGTAGGCGAAGGCCAGCCCGCGCACCTCGAGCGTCGGCGCGCTCATCGCGCCACCAGTGCAGTCACGCTCACCAGAGCGGACACAGAGGGCAGTATGCCGCTGAGGGCCCACTGCGCCCCCGTGGCGGTGAGCGGTCGGAGCGTCGGCAGCCGGCCTGTATACCCCCGCGACAGCATCGCCAGGTGGACGCGCTCGCCGCGCTCGTAGGAACGGATGAAGAGCGCGCCGAGCGTCGCCCCGAGCGCCGGCCACTGGCGCACCGATCGTGCGCGGAACCCTCTCGACTCACGAGCGACCCGCATCCGGCCGAGGTCCGCGGCGACCACCTCGGTGTAACGGAGCATGAAGCTCATGATCTGCACGAGCGGCTGGGGCAACCGGAGCTTCTCGAAGCCGGCCACGATGTCGCGGGCCTCGGTCGTCGCGGCGAGCAGGAGGGAGGCGAGGACGCCGAGCGTCCCCTTCGCCAGCAGGGCTCCAGCGGCCTCCAGGCCGGACTGGGACACCTCGACCGGCCCGATCGACGTCCGGCTCCCCGTTGCCACGAAGGGCAGGACCAGGGCGAAGACGACGAAGGGGACCTCGATGACCATGCGCCTGGCCAAGTGCCCGAAGGGGACTCGCGAGACGACGACCGCGGCAACGAGCGCGAGGAGGTGAGCGGCATACGGCCAGAAGACGCCGCGGGGGGTGGCGACGACGGCGAGGACGTAGACGACGAGCGTGACGATCTTGACGTGCGACGGGAGCCGGTGGACGAAGGAGTGGCCGTGGTAGTGGAGGGCATGGCCGTGGGGGGCGCCCATCGGCTCAGCTGTCCCCGACCGGTCCGACGTCGGGCGGGTCGGCCGGGCCTGACCGGTCCCGTCGCCGCAGCACGAGGAGCAGGCCGCCCATGACGACGCCCGTGGCGACGACCCCGATGACGCCGGCGAGACCGCCCGAGAGCCGCTCGTCCTCGACGCCTTCGGTCCGGTAGTCGGCGAGCGGCCCCCCAGCGGTGCCGTGCTCCTGCGCCGTCTGCGCGAACCCCTCTGTCTCAGCGACGTGCTCGAGCCCGTCCGGATTGCTCGAGGCGTACCACGAGAGGACCCCGGCGACGAGCAGGCTGACGACGAGGGTGAGGACGGCAAAGCGTCGCGTGCTCATGCGCCGGCCCCTTCGCGGATCTCGAGGGGGCGTCCGCCGACGAGGTCCCGGGCGCCCGCGACGAGATCGGGTCGCACCGCGACGACCGAGCCGACGACGAGGGCCGTGATGAGGGCCTCGCCGATCCCGATGAGCGCGTGCCACGAGAGCATGGCGGTGAGGACCGAGCCCAGCGGGATCTCCGCCTGGCCCCCGACCGCGAAGAGCGCGACGAACGTGGCGGCTGCGGCGGGGACGCTGACGAAGGCGCCGATCCCTGCAGCCAACGGCGCTGACGAGGTGCGCCGGGGGAGGAACGCCTGCGCGGCGCGGAAGCCGAACCAGCCGACCCAGACGCCGACCAGCCCCATGAGGACGACGTTGGTGCCGAGGGCGGTGATGCCACCGTCGGCGAAGAGGAACGCCTGGACGATGAGGACGACCGCCAGTGCGAGTGTGGCGAGCCACGGGCCGGCGAGCACCGCCGCGAGTGCACCGCCGAGCAGGTGGCCGGAGGTGCCGGCACCGACGGGGAAGGTGATCATCTGCCCGGCGAAGACGAAGACGGCGACGAGCCCGGCGATGGGTGTGGTCCGCTCGTCGAGGTCACGGCGGGCGCCGTGCAGGGCCGCCGCCACTCCGGCGGTCGCGACGACGGCAGTCGCGACGGAGGTCGGGACGTCGAGGAAGCCGTCGGGCACGTGCATGACGGCAGTCTAGTGCCAGATGCGACATCATCGCATGTGGTGTTCGACGGTGGCTGACAGCTCGGAGCTCGCCCGGGTCGGCTGGGCCGACCCCCAGGGGACGAGCGCAAGCCGGCGGTCGCGAGCGTCGGCCAGCACAGCACAGAGCTCCGCCACGGGCACCACGCCCTGGAAGCCCGCCGCCACGTCCGTGACCTGAACCGCGCCCCGCGCTGCCTCCGCGGCGCCGACCACCGCGATGATCGCGTCGCGCTGCTCGCGGGAGCGCCGGATCCTCGCGCCGAGGGAACCGTCCGGGACGACCTGGACGCGCAGCCCCCGACCGGCCAGCTCGTCGCGCAGCGCGTGCGCCGGACCATCCTGGGCGTCGCCCACGGGGAGGATCGCGACCTGCACGGGCGACAGCCACAACGGCAGCCGACCGTTGTGGCGCTCGAGCAGGGACGCGGTGACCCGCTCCATGCTCCCCACCGTCCCCCGATGGATCATGACGACCCGGTGGCGCTCGCCGTCGGCCCCGTCGTAGGTGAGGTCGAACCGCTCCGGCTGGTTGAAGTCGAGCTGGACCGTGGCGATGGACTCCTCGTGGCCGCGGTCGTCACGCACCTGGAGGTCGAGCTTCGGGCCGTAGAAGGCGGCCTCGCCCGGGACGGCCACGAGCTCGAGGTCGTGACCGGCGAGAACGCCCGCGGCGGCCTCGGACAGCGCGACCTGCGCGGCCTCCCACTGCTCGGCGGTGCCGAGCCACCCGTCGCCGTCGTCACGGAGGGACAGCCGGACGTGGTCGACGGGAAGGCCGAGGATCGACTGGGCTCGGAGGGCGGTCCGAAGGGCCTGTGCGGCCTCGGCCGCGACCTGGTCGGGACGGCAGAAGACGTGCGTGTCGTCGAGGCTGATCTGCCGCACCCGGGTGAGTCCCGAGAGCACGCCCGACCGCTCCGCTCGGAACATCGGGGCGAGCTCGTTGAGACGGATCGGCAGCTCGCGGTAGGAGTGGCGGGTGGCCGCATAGATGAGGGCGTGGTGTGGGCAGTTCGCAGGCCGCAGCATGACCTCCTCCTCGCCCAGGGGCATCGGCGGGAACATGTCGTCCGCGAACTTGGCCAGGTGCCCCGACCGCTCGAAGAGGGCGCGCTTGCCGAGAACCGGCGAGTACACATCGACACAGCCGTCGGCATGGGCCAGGTCCTTGGCGAGCCGCTCCAGCTCGGCCCGGATGACCGCACCCGCGGGCAGCCACAGGGGCAGGCCGGCGCCGGCGAGCGCGTCCGTCGCGAAGATGTGCATCGCGCGGCCGAGCTCGCGGTGATCGGCTCGCGCAGGCCGTGACGGCGCGGGGACGTCGTCGACCGCGCTCCCGCGGTCGGAGTGGTCAGGTCTCATCGTGGGCTCCTCTTCTGAGCCCGGAACCGCCGGCCGTGACATGTCGAACGCCCCGGAGTCGGCTCCGGGGCGTTCGGTGCGTGCTGGTCGGGGTCTCGATCAGGGCAGCGGACGGGCGCCGGAGGTCTCCGGCGTCGTCGTGTGCTGAACGAGGTGCATGTCACCACCGTACCGCGGGGCCGCCCAGGGCTGTCACGGTGATTTCTCCCGTCACGACCGCTCCACGTGCGGTGCCCGCGTTGGGCAAACACGGTCGTGAGCGGCATACGGGCGCCGATAGGCTGGCGCCGTGATCGACATCAAGCTCCTGCGCGACGACCCCGATCGGGTTCGCGCCTCGCAACTGGCCCGTGGAGAGGACCCGGGGATCGTGGACGCGATCCTCGCTGCCGACGAGCGTCGGCGCTCCTCCCTCGGCGAGTTCGAGGCACTGCGCGCGGAGCAGAAGGCGGTGAGCAAGGACGTCGGCGCGGCGATGGCGGCGTTCCAGAGGGCGAAGAAGGCGGGTGCCGACGACGCCGGCGACCTCGAGGCCGCGGCGCACGCCGCCCGCACGAAGGCCGCTCAGCTCAGCGACAAGGTGAAGGCGCTCGAGTCGATGGCCGACGAGGCGGAGGCGGAGTTCACCCGGCTGCTGCGCCAGGTCGGCAACGTCATCATCGACGGCGTCCCCCACGGCGGCGAGGACGACTACGTCGTCCTGGAGACGGTCGGCACGCCGCGGGACTTCGCGGCAGAGGGGTTCGAGCCCCTCGACCACCTCGCGCTCGGCGAGCGCCTCGGGGCGATCGACATGGAGCGCGGCGCAAAAGTGGCCGGCGCGCGGTTCTACTACCTCACCGGCGTCGGCGCCCTCCTCGAGCTCGCCGTGCTCAACCTCGCGATGGCCCAGGCCACGGCGGCGGGGTTCACTCCGATGATCACGCCGACGATGGCGCGCCCGGAGATCATGCTCGGCGCGGGCTACATCGACAGCCACGTCGAGGAGGTCTACCACCTCGACGCCGACGACCTCTACCTCACCGGCACCTCTGAGGTGGCGCTGGCGGGCTATCACGCCGACGAGATCATCGACCTGTCGGCCGGGCCCAGGCGGTATGCCGGGTGGTCGGCCT
>NZ_JAJJPG010000026.1:0-36782 GCF_032907665.1 Intrasporangium sp. | reverse complement strand
CGTTCCCGCACGCGTTGCCGGACTCGGAGTTCGCGACGGTCGGCGACATCTTCTCCAGCGAGAAGAACCCGGACCGCAAGAAGCCCTTCGACATCCGCACCCTCATGAGGGCCCTCGCCGACCAGGACCACGCGACGCTGGAGCGGTGGGCCGGCATGGCCGACGCCGAGACGGCCGTCGTCCAGGATGCGCACCTCGGCGGGATCCCGGTCTGCCTCATCGGCATCGAGTCGAAGTCGGTGCCCCGGCGCGGCTTCCCGCCCACCGACGGGCCGGACACGTACACCGCCGGCACTCTCTTTCCCCGCTCGTCGAAGAAGGTGGCCCGGGCACTCAACGCCGCGAGCGGCAATCGTCCCGTCGTGATCCTGGCGAACCTGTCGGGCTTCGACGGGTCACCGGAGTCGATGCGCAGCCTGCAGCTCGAGTACGGCGCAGAGATCGGCCGCGCCATCGTCAACTTCGACGGACCGATCGTCTTCACCGTCGTCTCGCGGTACCACGGTGGCGCCTTCGTCGTCTTCTCCAAGGCGCTCAACCCACATATGACGGTCCTCGCCGTGGAGGGATCCTTCGCTTCAGTCATCGGCGGCGCACCGGCCGCCGCCGTGGTCTTCTCCCGGGACGTCGAGGCGCGGACAGCCGCCGACGAGCGGGTGGTCGAGCTCGAAGGTCGGGTCGACGCCGCTGAGGGCGTGGAGCGCGCCCAGCTCGCCACCGAGCTGGCCGAGGTGCGCGCCACGGTCCGGGCCGAGAAGCTCGGACAGGTGGCGGCCGAGTTCGACGCCGTGCACAGCATCCACCGCGCCGTCCAGGTCGGCTCGGTCGACGAGGTCATCAGCGCGGCTGACCTGCGGCCGCGGATCATCTCCGCGCTGGAGGCGGGCCTGGCGGGCTGATGCGGCCCCCCAGCATGACCCAGCCGTATGCCGCTGAGCTGGCTCGGCGGCATACGGCTGGGTTGGGGGGTGGCGCGGTCTGGGGAACCGCGCCGTCACGACCGCCCGGTCGGGTGGGAGGGAGAGGCGGTCGGAACCGTGTCCGGCTTGGCGTCCGGAGCCGTGGGGGTGGTGTCGGGACGGTTGGTCGGGGCGTCGGACGGCTTCCCGGTCGGGACCGTCTCGGGCTTGCCCGTGGGCAGGGTGTCAGGCTTGCCGGTGGGCGCCGTCTCCGGCTTGCCCGTCGCACGGTCCTCGGACTTGCCCGGAGCGTCGACGTCGGCGCAGAAGGCCTCGACCTCGTCCTCACCGCCGGCTGCGTCGACGAGGTTCTGGAAGGCGACCGAGTCCATGGCCTTGCCGTTGCCGGCCACGCCCTGCCACGCGGTGCACAGGCCGTGTGCAGCCGAACCGGTCGCGTCCGGCCCGACAGGCGTGCCCTTGTCCTTCTTGTCCTTCGCGTCCGCGGCAGCCCCGGCAGCATGGTCCGAGCCGGCGGCTGCAGCATGCGTGGCGGACGCCGGAGCGGTCGCTCGGGTGTCCGGCGTTGCGGGCGTGTTGGCCGAGACGTAGGCGACGGTGGCGGCGCCACCGAGGCCCACGGCGATTCCCGCGATGGTCGCGCCGAGCTTCGCGCCGGCAAGCGTTGAGATCATGGAGGGTCTCCGTCGTTTCGGTTGGGGAGCGGAGACATGAGCACGGAAGGCCGTCAGGGCCCCGTCGAGGCCGGCGAGCTCCCGCTCGCTCGGCCGGGCCGTGAGGAGGAAGGCGACCCGCGCGAGCTCGGGATTGGCCGCGACGTCCGCGAGCAGGTCCTCGTCATGCCGCGCATCGGTCTGCGGCCCTGCCCCGTCGTCGAGGCCCCACGTTTCGTTACTCATGTCACCCCCGAAGCGACCGGAGGTCGCTCTGCGTTACGTCGTGCCTGGACAGAATTCGAGCAAGGTTCTCGAGGCCGCGATGGCAGGCCACCCGGACGGCGCCGGGACTTCGGCCGAGCAGCTCCGCCACCTCGGCGACGGGCAGGCCGGCGACGACGCGCAGGAGGACGACCTCGGCCTGGGACGACGGCAGGCGCCGGACGAGGCGCAGGGCGTCCTCGGTCGAGGCCGCCTCCACGACGACATCGGCACTGTCCGGTGCCGTCTCCGACACCCAGGTGCTCGCCCGCCACCCGAGGCCGGCCTCACGGGCGCGCTTGCGTCCCGCGTCGATGGCGCGGCGTCGAGCAGTCGTGAAGACCCAGGCACGCCATGCGGTCTCGTCACCCGTGAAGCGTTTCAGACCGCGCACGACCGTGGTCCACGTCTCGGCTGCCACCTCCTCGGCGAGCTCGCCGCCGAGGCTCAGGTAACGCAGCAGAGCGGGGTTCAGGTCGCGCCAGAGTCGCGCGAAGGCGTGCTCGTCACCAGCCTGTGCGTCAGCGAGGACCCGGTCGAAGTCTGCGCCGATCACGCGGAACAGTCTGGCCGGATCGGCGCGCTCGCGCCAGATGTGGGAGGGACAAACCGGGTCGAAGGGGCAGCCGGCGTTCGGTAGGGTCGGGGACGCTGTCCGCCGAGTGCCCGCCGACCTGGAGGACCCATGACGACATCGCCCGAGCTCATCGATCGGGTCCGCGCCGCCGCTGAGGGAACGCCCTACGTCGTGCAGGAGCGTCCCTACGGCTTCGACCTCACCATCGACATCGTCGACGCGAAGTGGTGGACCCTCCTGCGCAAGAACGCCGTCAAGCGGGTCTTCACCCACGAAGTCCGGCTCGACGAGGGCCGCCGCCGGATGGTCATCACCGACGTCGCGAACGAGGTGCGCTGGGACGCGGGTGTCGGTCCCTCGGCGCGTCCCTCCCTGCACGCCGAGAAGTCGGTCCAGAAGGGCCGCGTCCTCGAGTTCTCCCGGGAGAAGCAATGGGGTGCCGACCCTGCCTCCGGTGAGATCGGGGCCGTCGTCGACTACACCTTCCGTGCCGGTGAGGGTCGCGCGCTGATCCGTGAGGCGGCGCAGCCGCTCGGCTGGTCGGAGGGCATGGGACGAGAGCAGCGGATCGGCCTGGCTGCAGCCCTCTTCGCGCTCGGGCTCGTCGTCGTCATCGCCGTCATCGCGGGTGTCATCCTGCTCGTGAGCTGACCACCGGCGCGAGCGAGGGTCGCGCCAGCCACAGGGCCCAGAGGAAGCCCGCGAGGGCCGCGACCGCAGTGAGGGCGAACGCGAACGGGATACCACGCGAGGCCGCCCCGAAGCCCAGAGCGATGGGCCCGGCGGCGACGCCGAGGTCGATGAACGCACTCGCGGTGCCCGATGCCATGCCGCGCTCGGCGGGATCCGTCCGTGCGAAGATCGCCGCGAAGAACGCCGGCGTGCTGAAGGCCATCCCGGCACCCATCACCACGGCGCCGACGACGAGCCCCTGAGGGGTGGGCCAGGAGGCGATGATCGTCGCGCCGAGCGCCAACGCGGCGAGGGCGCCCGCCCCGAGAGCCAGGGGTGGGAGGCGGTCCACAGCCCGGGCGAACACGACGCGCCCCACGACGACGACGGCACCGTAGGCGACGATCGGAAGGCTGGCGTGGCGCAGACCCAGGTCGGTCGCATGCAGTGGCCCGAAGGCGAGGAGAGATGCCATGGCCACGACCGATGCGAGGAAGGCGAGACAGATCGGCACCGAGGCCCAGTGAACCCACCCCGCAGGACCGGTGGGGACGGGGGCGGCAGGGCGGGTCTCGCCGATCCCGCCGACGAGGAGTGCCGCTACCACGGCAAGACCGGCCGCGCCGAACCACGCGGCGCGGAAGTCACCGACTCGGACGAGGACCTCGCCGAGAAGCGGGCCGATCACGAGGCCGAGGTAGAGACCGAGCGAGTTGTAGCTGATCGCCTCTCCGAGACGGCTCGGTGGTGCGAGGTCCGCCACCGCGGCGAAGGAAGCCACCATGAAGGCGGCCTCGGCCACCCCGAGCACGAGGCGGAGAGCGATGACGCCACCCAGCCCAGCGGCATACGGCGTGAGGACGAGTCCCAGCCCCGCGATGGCGGCACCGGCGAGCAGGACGGGGCGGCGCCCCCACGCGTCCGCGTAGCGCCCGGCGACCGGCCGGAGGAAGAGCGCCGAGACGGCGAAGGCCCCGAACGCGACTCCTGCCCCCGCGGCGTCCGACCCGATCGGGCCGGTCACGTAGAGCGGTAGCACGTAGATCGCGACGCCGTCAGCGGTGAAGTAGGCAAGCTCGGCGATGGTGAGCAGGACGAAGGCCCGGGTGAAGAGTCGCTCGGTGGCCCGGGATGCGGTCGTGGTCGTCGTGGTCATGCGACGAGCGTGGCGGAGCGTGGCCGCCGCGACATGGGTAGGACTACGCAGGCGGGAGCTGGGTCGACGGCTCGGCCAGTCCGTGCTGCATGACGAAGAGCGCGGCGGCCGCCCGGGAACGCACCCCGATGCGCTCGTAGGCGTCGTGCACGTGGTGCTCCGCAGTGCGTGGCGAGATCCCGAGCCGGGCCCCGATCTCGCGGTTCGAGAGGCCGGCGGTGACGAGCCGCAGCACCTCGAGCTGACGGTCGGTGAGCCCGGCCGCGCCCGTGGTTCGCCGGGCTCCGCCCTCGCCCGCCGCCCGGAGCACCGCGTCCACGGCGTCGGGGTCGAGCCCTCCCGCCCGTGCGGCGCCGGCCAGCCGGCCGGCGGCGTGGGCGGCCTCCAGCGGCTTCCGGTGCGGGCCACCCTCGACGTCACAGCGGTAGCGGTCGGCCGCCGCGAGCACCCGCGACGCGAGCGGCAGGTCAGCCCCGCGCACGCCGCGGTGGTAGCCGCTACCGTCGCACCGCTCGTGGTGCTGGCCCGCGAGCCTGGCGACGTCCTCGAGGCCGGGCACCCGGGACAGGACCCGCTCCGTGTAGTAGGGGTGGAGCCTGGCCTGGTCGCGCTCCATGGCGGTCAAGGGTCCGGGCTTGGCCCAGATCCTGCTCGAGACCCCTGCCCTCCCGATGTCGTGCACGTGCCCGGCGATGCGCACGCGGTCTGCCTCCCGGAGGCCGAGGAGGGTCGCCGCAGAGCCTGCAAGATCCGCGACTCCACGCGAATGGCCCTGCAACCATGGGCTCTTCAGGTCCACCAGGTCGCCGAAGGTCGCGGCGACCTCGGGGAGGTCGCCGTCGTCGACGAGACGGACCGGGTCCGGCTCCAGCGCGAGAGCGAGCTCGAGCGCGTCACCGTCGTCGACCCCGTCGAGCAGGTCAGGCGTGAAGGCCGACGCGAGCTCTGGGTCGAGCCAGGTGCCGCTCCGTGCGGCAATGGCCTCCACCGCCGCGGACCCTCCCGCGTGGCCGGCGAAGAGGACGGCCACGCTCGCGACGTGCGCGACGCGCAGCGGGAGTGGGATCTCCCCTCCGCGATGTCGCGGATAGCCCGAGCCATTCCACAGCGCCGTCATCTGGCCGAGGGACTCGGCCACCGGGCCCCCGAGACCGAGACGCCGAGCAGTCAGCTCACCGACGTCACAGGTCGCCTCCATGCCCGCGGTGTCGCGCACGGTCCTCAGAGCCGTGAGCAGGGTGGCTGCCCTGCTCCGCCCCGAGGCTGCGGCGACGCCCGGCACAAAGGTCCGGACCGCATCGGTGAGCCGCGCCGGGTCCGCAAGGAAGCTGTAGCGGATGACGGAGATGTCGTCACCGAAGAGGCGGCCCGCCTCGTGGGACACCGCCGTGCAGCCGAGGTGCTCGAGCAGGGCGGTGTACATCACGTCCTGCACCTCGCGGTCGGAGACCCCCACGACGCGCGCCAGCCGGGCTCCGACGACGCAGCGCTTCAGGGACTCGTCCGGCCCGGCGCCCGAGCCGAGGTCCATGACACCGGAGAGCCCGCCGAGCAGGCCGAGGAGTCGGAACACGACTCAACGGTTCCACTCGCGACGGTTGGACGCCAGCGCCGGCCGGGCCGGGAGCGGCCGAGAGCAGGGCCGACGGCCGCACCGCGGAGGTCAGTGATGCGTCGACCGCCACCAGCGCTGTCCACCGACGAAGGCCAGGAGGACACCCAGCCCGCCGATGACCAGTCCGACGATGAGCCAGACTCCCAAGGCGTTCTCGCGCGAGAAGGCGCCGGTGCTGCTGCCTCCGAGGAACCCAGCGAGTGGCGCGAGCACGGCGACGATCGAGCCGACGACGGTCATCCAGAAGCCCGGCGCCACCGGCTCGGGCCCGTCGCGGAACTCAGCATCCATCGGCAACTCCGTTCAGGGATCGACACGACCCCTCCAGCGTAGCCACGAGCATCGGCGTGCGGTCGTCGGGCACGTCACGCCCGGAGTCGTAGGCTGCCGCCATGGCCGACAATGCGGGGGAGCTTCCCGACATCGACCCGACGGTTCCACCCACCGGGCCGGGCTGCGTGGAGTGCCTCGCCGACGGGGGTTGGTGGGTCCACCTGCGGCGGTGCACCGCCTGCGGGCACGTCGGCTGCTGTGACACCTCCCCCGCGCAGCACGCAACGGCGCACCACCGCGCGACCGGGCATCCCATCATCTGTAGCTTCGAGCCCGGCGAGGACTGGTTCTACGACTACCGGACCAAGGACTTCGTCCAGGGTCAGCAGCTGGCACCGCCGACGAGTCGCCCCGTGGAGCAGGGGTCCCCGGCGCCACGCGACCGCGTCCCTGCGAACTGGCGCCAGCTCATCCACTGACGGCCCCCATCCTCACTACACTGCCACGGTGGTCCTTCGTCTGCCGCGCTCTCCAGCCTGGCTGCCCTGGGTGCTGCTGGGTGTCGCGGCCCTCGGGCTCCTGCTGCCGTGGCTGCAGGCCCCCGTCGCATCGGACGAGTCCTTCGCCCACCAGTGGGGGCGACCGTGGCGCCCGTGACGCCCACACCGCCGTTGGTGGTCGTCCCGGCCAATGAGGTGACGTGCGCCGACCTGCTTTCGATCTTCGGCACGCGAGGCCAGGGTTCGCGCTGCCTCTGCCAGCGCTACCGCCTGCGGCCCGGAGAGTACTTCGCGGGCTTCGCCGTCGAGGAGCGTGCGCAGCGGCTGCGTGAGCAGACCGACTGCGGCCACGCCGGATCGGGCACGACGAGCGGTCTGGTCGCACTGCTCGACGGGAGTGCCGTGGGATGGTGCGCGGTCGCCCCAAGGGCCGAGTACGAGGGACTCGTCCGGAACCAGAAGGTGCCGTGGAAGGGACGCGCCGAGGACCGAACCGACCCCGGTATCTGGGCCGTGACATGCCTCTTCGTCCGAGCCGGCTATCGGCGCCGTGGGATCAGCCGCGCCCTCGCCGGCGCAGCTGTGGGCTTCGCGCGCGAAAGCGGTGCGCGTGCCCTCGAGGCCTATCCGATGACGACGACGAACGTCATCGACGAGGAGCTGCACGTCGGCACCGTCGGGGTCTTCGTTGCCGCCGGACTCACGGAGGTCGGCCGGCCGACTCAACGCCGCGCGGTCCTGCGCATCGACTTCTGAGCGCGGAGCCACACCGGGAACCTCGGTGGCATCGAGGACATGGCCGGGTCGCGGCGGCGGCAGGTCTACAGTGCGGGCATGGGCGGGGCTCGCGGGGTCGTTGGGGCCCGACGTGCTGACCGCGTGCTGCCGCGCTGGGTCGCCATGGTTATCGGAGTCGGGGGCGTACTCATCGGGATCCTGCTCGCCCTGCAGCCCTTCCGCTCGCTGGCCGTCCTCGTCATCGTCCTCGTCGTCGCGCTGGTCGTGTCCGGTCTGGTCGACCTCTCCACCCCGCTGCGCACTGGCCACGGGTGGGTCAGGCTGGTGCCTGGGGTGGGGCAGCTCGCACTGGGGCTAGCGCTGCTCGCCTGGCCCGGCCCTGGCTTGCGTGTGCTCACGACCGTCGTCTCAGTGGCCTTGGTCCTGGAGGGCCTGGGGGATCTCGTCGAGGGTGCCAGGGCCGCAGGAACCGCGCGGTGGGGCACCGTGGGGGGCGGAGTCGCCCAGATCGTCCTCGGCGTCCTCGCCCTCTCCTGGCCTGACGTCGCAGTGCTCGTCGTCGCGATCGCGTTCGGAGTCCGGCTGGCCCTGGCTGGAGCCCGGCTCGCGGGGACGGGTTCCGCAGGGGCGCGGACGCGCACCCGGCTTCCACGGACTCCGGCTCGGTGGAGGCAACGCCCGGGACGAGGGTGGCAGCTGTCCCGCGGCGTCACCGCAGCGGTTGGCGCCGTCGTGCTCGCGGGACTGAGTCTGCTCGTCCAGCGCAGTTCGCCTCAGGCCGACGGCTTCTACGCCTGGCGCGACCCCGTCCCGGCCGCCCCGGGACAGCTGCTTCGCACGGAGCCGTTCGAGCGCGACGTCCCTGCCGGAGGCAGGGGTTGGCGAATCCTCTACTCGACGACGCGCGACGAGGGCACACCTGCGGTGGCAAGCGCGATCGTGGTGTCACCCACCGCAGCGGGCGGTCGCACCCCCGTGGTGGCCTGGGCGCACGGAACAACGGGGTGGGACACCGGCTGTGCGCCCTCGGTCCTCGAGCACCCCTTCGAGGTGGGGGCGCTCTTCAGCCTCGACGCCGTCATCGCCGAGGGTTGGACGTTGGTCGCCACCGACTACGTCGGCCTCGGCACCGAGGGGTCACACCCTTACCTCATCGGCCAGGGCGAGGGACGGTCCGTGCTGGACTCGATCCGGGCCGCCCATCAGATCGAGGAGCTGCGACTCACCGACTCGACCGTGGTGTGGGGTCACTCGCAGGGAGGACATGCGGCCCTCTGGGCCGGCATGCTCGCACCGTCCTACGCCCCCGAGCTGGAGATCTCAGGCGTCGCGGCCCTCGCGCCGGCGAGCAACCTCGGGGCACTCGTCGGCGTCGTCGGCAGCATCCGGGTCGGCAGCCTCTTCGGCGCCTACGTCGTGCAGGCCTACACCGATGCCTACGCCGACGTGGCCTACGCCGACTACGTCCGGCCGGGTGCTCAGGTCATCGTCCGGGAGATGGCGGCCCGGTGCCTGTCCGAGCGCGGCGTGCTCGTCTCTGTCGCCACCGCCCTGCTGCTCGACCAACCGGTCTGGAATCGTGAGCCGACCACCAGGCCCTTCGCGAACAGGTTGGCCGAGAACTCCCCGACGGGGCCGATCACCGCTCCCCTGCTGATCGCCCAGGGGACCGCCGACACGCTGATCACCCCCGCCTCGCAGCAGGCCTATGTCACGGGTCGGTGCGCAGCGGGGACGGACGTCGACTACCGAACCTACGAGGGGCGCGACCACGTGGCCCTCATGCACGACGACTCGCCCGCCGTTGCCGACCTGCTCGCATGGACCGAGGCGCGCTTTGATGGGGTGGAGGCCAGCGGCACGTGCCGCTGAGGCCCCTCGCCGAGTGGTCCGGGGGGCCGGGTCGGAAACGGTGCCTCCCCGTCGGAGCACGGCTCCTGGGCGTCGCTGGCGCTGGCGTCGGGAACGTCGGGAGGGATGGGAGGGCTCGTCGCCCACGAAGGAGCTCAGCGGCATACGGACTGGGTCACCCCGCGACAGCGGTCGGCCGCCGCCGGGGGGACCCGGCGACGGCCGACCAGTGCAGCGGAACTCGCGTCAGAGGTCAGCGCGCTCCTGCACCTTGAGGGTGTTGATGATCGGGCTGTCCATCGCCTTGCGCGGAGCCAGCTCGATCGTGAGGTCGCCACCGCCGTGCTCGACGACAACCGTGTCGAGATCGGCCGTGAGGATCGGCACTTCGGTGATGATGTCCTTGCCGACGATGGCGTAGGCACCGTTCACCTTGACGTCGAAGACACGCTTGCCTGCCTTCGTGTTGGTCCACTCCGAGAAGCCCAGCTCGATCTGGTAGGTGCCGGCAGGGGCGTCATCGAACTGGTACGTGACCCCGCCGACCCGGCGCGACTGGAAGAGCGACGGGTCCGGCGTGCCGGCGATCGCCTTCTTCGTCGTCTCGGACTTGGTGCCGGTCCCGACATAGCCCCACGAGCCGTCGGCGTGCGCCTGGTCCGCCTGCCACCTGAACAGGTCGGTGGCGTCGAGCGCCTCACCGCCCGCATTGACTCCCACCTGGTAGGCGGAGATCACGAGGGACATCGGCACGCTCACCGTGCGGACCCGACCGGCTCCGGTGTTGAGACGCATCGCGGCCTGCCACACCCCGGGCTCACCCAGGGACGCGTCGACCGTGATGGTGAACGTCTCCGTCTCGCCGACCCCGATCGTTGCCGTCGTCGGGTCCACCGAGAGCCACGGCACGTCCGTGTCCTGCGGGTCGCCGACGTCGACGAGGTAGGCGCGACCGTCGACCTGGTTGGCCGTCCAGAGGTTGCCCGCCTCGTCGACCTCCAGGCCGGAGCCCGGGAACTCGTCGGCGGTCGGGTAGGCCACGGTCTTCAGGGTCGAGCAGTCCTCCGGGGAGAGCTGGTAGAAGACCGTGCTCTGCACGCTGGGCACCATCCAGACGGTGTCCGACGTCCCGTTGTAGGCCAGCCCCGCGATCCCCGGCTCTGCCGGCTCACACGTGGCGAGGGTCTGGCCCGGGGTCGGGTGCGTCGTCCCCGCGACGGTGTAGAGGATGCCCTCGTTCCAACCGCCGATGTAGAAGACGTCATCGGCCGCGTTGTAGGCCAGCCCTCGCTGCGAGATCCCGTTCCACGGCGAGCCCGAGATGCGATCGGTCTCGGTCCCGGTGGCCGGGTCGAAGCAGACGATGGCGTTGTCGCCGCCGACGTTGACCTGGCAGATGTCACCCGTCCGGGTGTCGAGCGCCATGTCGCCGTTCCACACGCCGCCCCAGGCACCGCTGTACGTGGCCTGCAGCGAACCGTCGGTGGTGAAGCGGTTGTTCGTCACGGAGTCCGGGTCCGAGATCCAGACGTCGCCGTCGTAGCCGACGCCCCACGGGATCGTGAGACCCGTCGGCCACGACGCGATGACGTCGCCGTCTGCCGACGGCACTGCCAAGGACTTCTGCGCTGCCACCTGGCTGCGGGAGTAGAGGCCCTTGGCCGACATGGCGTCGCGGTCCTCCGCCGTGGCGGACTTGACCGCCGCGCCGCTGAGCGCGGCCGGACGCGTCACCGCGGTCGTGGTCCTGCGGCCCGACTCCGCGACGGAGAACTCGAGCGGTGCCGATCCGGTGTTGGTCACCGTGAAGGTCGCCTCCCTCGTGTCTCCCGCGCCGAGCACACCCCAGTCGTAGCTGGGCTCGGCCGTGATCTCGGCGATGCCCGTCCTGAGCGCCGGACTGAACGTCGCTGTGTCGCCGTCCTCGTCGAAGACGACCTCGGTGCTCTCGGAGACGTAGTTCGTCGCCGACACCTCGACCTGGTAGGTGTCGAGGAAGAGAACCCTGCTGTAGGTCCCGTCGGCGTCCGTCGTCACGGTGATCGGGTCACCCGACGACGGCTGGATGGTCACCTTGGCCCCGGCGATCGGCAGTTGGTCGTTGTAGTCGGTCACCGTGCCGCTGAGGACGCCGGACGGAGGCGGGGCGAAGGTGATCGCCATGCCCGGCGTGACCGCGGCCGTGTTGAACGAGTACTGCCAGGCGATGGTGCCGTCGGCGTTCTCGATACCCACGGTCGCCGACGTGCCCGTCAGCAGTGGCTTGCCCTCGGTCTGATCGCCGTAGCCGAGGAGAACCCGGCCGTTGCGCAGGAGCGCCACGGAGAAGTTCGTCCTCGCATCCGCGTCGGAGAAGAGCCGCACGTTGCGCCACTCGACGACGAACGCATCCACGCCGTTGACCGTCGTCGTCCCGGTGTACACACCGGAGGCGTCGTCGACCCGGAGGTCATCCCAGAACGGGTAGATCGCCGCGTTCGGCGCCGCCGTGCGCGGGATGCTGGCGTTCGAGAACGCCGACACCCGTGCCAGGAAGTTGAGATGACCGTTCGTCGACAGGTAGGCGGTGGAGTAGGACTCACCGTAGAAGGGGAACTCCCACGGCAGGTCCACGGCCAGGGTCGCGTCGTCGCCGGTGAGCGTCGTCTCCGTCGTGCCCTGCAGGTAGCCGTCCGTCCCGACGACGCACGTGTAGCCGTAACCGTCGGCGCGCCCCTCGAGGACGACAGTGACGGTCTCGTCCCCGTCGACCACGAGCTCGCCGGAGTGCGGAGCAGCACAGCCTCCCGCGTCGACGTTGAGGATGTAGCGGCCCTCGGGAACGTCAGCGATGGAGAAGGTTCCGTCGGCTCCGGTGGTGGCTGAGGGCAGCTGCGTGGCGATGGTGACCGTGGCGCCTTCCACCGGCGCACCGGTGGCCTCCAGGGTCACGGTCCCCGAGACGGTGTGCCGCGGCGCGGGCGAGAGAGCGACGGGAACCGTCGTCGTCGCACCGGCCGTGACCGTCGCGGTCTGGGTCGCCTCGAGGTAGCCGAACGCGTTGACCGTCAGCGAGTAGTCGCCGGCCGTGACGGCGACGTCGAACGTGCCGTCCTCGGACGTCGTGAGCGAGCGAGTCGTCGGGCCGGTGATGTCGACCCGGGCCCCGGCCACCGGTGCGCCGTCGGCGGTGACGGTGCCGGCGAGCCGGCCGACGTCACCTACCGGGGCGGCGGCAATCAGGGCCTGCGCGTCCAGCTTCCCCTCGCCCCAGACGTTGTTGTTCTCCGGGGTCCCACCGCAGGTCAGGTCGCTGGTGTCGATCGCGGTCTCGTTGAGGAGGGCCCGTGTCGCAGCCATGTCACCGACGAGGGAGGGTGCCGCGCTCCAGAGCAGAGCGACGGCTCCCGCAACGTGCGGCGAGGACATCGACGTGCCGCTCCCGAAGCCGTAGCCACCACCGGGCAGCGACGAGCGGACGCTCACTCCCGGCGCGGCGATGTTCGGCTTGATCGTGCCGTCCTGGCCCGGGCCGCGCGCCGAGAAGTCGGCGATCGCGCCGGACTGGTCGAAGGCGCCGGCCGAGTAGGTGATTGTCCGGGATCCGGGAGAACCGCTCGACTGGCAGCTCGGTCCGCTGTTGCCGTTGGACCACTGGCTCCAGATGCCTGCGGCGTCCCAGGCCTCGATGATGTCTTCCATGAAGGGCGCGGTCGAGGGGGTCCGTGAACCCCACGAGTTGTTGATGATGTTCGGCCGCTTCGAGGTGTCCGGGTTGCTGCCATCCGTCATCGTCGGGGCGAGCATCCACTGACCGGACTCGATGAGGTCCGCGTCCGCGCAGGTGTCGCAGCCGTTGGCCGCGATCCACTTGGCGTCCGGGGCGACACCGATCTCGTTGGCTCCGTCGGCGCCGATCATGGTGCCCATCGTGTGAGTCCCGTGGCCGTTGTCGTCACACGGGTCCGCCGCGGCGTTGCAGTTGCCGGTGGTGTCGTAGAAGTTGTAGTTGTTGTCGACGCCGCCGCCGGGCAGCAGGCCACGGTAGGTGGGGCGCAGTGCCGGGTGGTTCAGGTCCACTCCGGTGTCGATGTTCGCGACGGTGATGCCCTGTCCGGTGATCCCCTGTGCCCAGACGTCGTCGGCGTTGATGGCGCTGATGCCCCACTCCACGGCGGTGGGGGCGTTCCGGTTCGTGTCGGGCTTCTGCTCGACCGGCTTGATCAGCTCGAAGACCGTGGTCTCACGGATCTCCTTGACCTCGGCGTTCGCAGCGAGCGACTTCGCCAGGTCGAGGTCACCACCGCGGACGAGGACCGCGTTCGTGATCCAGTAGGGGGTGAAGTCGGCACTTGCCGCCGACAGCTGCGCGACGACCTTCGTCTGGGAGTTCTGCGCCGTCTTCCGCAGGGTGTCGTAGACGGCCTCGCCCCGCTTGTTCCAGTCCTTGATCGCGCTGGCGGCACTGAGGTCTGCCTTGTCCGCCATGCGCACCCAGAAGTCGGCCGTCTTGTGCGTCGCGAGCTCCTGCTCGGCGGCTGCTGTGAACTTCGTGGTGGGGTCGGGTTCTGCCGCCTGGGCCATGGGTGCCCCGAGGCCTGCGGCGGTGAGAAGGGTGGCTACAGCTCCCAGGACGGCTACGGTCAGCCGTCCTGGGCTTCTGGCTGGAGTTGCTCTCATCGATCCTCCGTCATGAAGTGCCCGGCCGTTCCGGTCGGACAGAGGGGTCCCCCGGTGTGGTGGGTTGGTGGGGTGAATGGGGGACCCCCTCACGCTCGCAATCCGGTGCAAACGCTCACAAGGACAGTCCAAGGGCAGTCTTTGGGCAGGAAATGGTCAGGAAAGGGTCAAAAACGATCGCGGCCTCTGGACACGCTGTGACGACGATCAGTAGGCAGGGTTGTGGGCGTATGCGGTCGAGAGGGGAATCGGCATGCTGAACAACCCAGGCGGTGCAGGACTGGTGCTGTGCGTCGGCCTGTCGCTCAACGAGGTGGCGAGCGTGGCTCGTCTGTTGCGTGACAGGGCCGCAGTGATCGCAGCCGTCGACATCGAGGCGGCCCGGGCCCTCCTCGAGCCGGCCAACGGACGGCTGCTGTCACCGTGTCCGACGGTGGCCCCGGGCGGAGCGGGCCAGGCTGAGACCACCCCGGTCGGAGGTAACCCGGTCGGTCGGGACCCGGGAGGAGGGGGTTCGGAGGGAGAGGGTTCGGTCGGAGGGGATTCTGTCGGAGGGGATTCGGTCGGAGGGGATTCTGTCGGAGGGCTCCCGGTCGGGGTGGTCACGCCGTGGACCTCCTTACCGCGTGCGTCCTACCCTGCCGTCTCATCCGAGGTCCTGGTGGGACAGCGCAGCCAAGGACAGCATCGGCCACGTCCGAGGTCCCTGAGCGTGGGCTCACTGAGGATCGACATCGCCGCTCGTGAGGTCGCCCTGAAGGGAAAGCCTGTTCACTTGTCGGCGCGAGAGTTCGATCTGCTGTCCCTGCTCGCCTCGGACCTCGGCCGGGTGTGGTCCTTCGCCACGTTGACCAGTCAGGTCTGGGGCAGTGACTACGTCGGGGACCGCGAGCGGCTCACCTCCACGGTCAAGCGGCTCCGCAAACGACTGGGCTCCGGCGCAGGCTGCGAGGTCCGGTCGGTTCACGGGGTCGGGTACCGACTGCGCGTCCTCGCCGCGGCTCCCTGAGTCACCATTCGGCGCCGGCCGTCGGCCCCGTGGATCGCAGCACAGCCGGAGCAGGTTTCCCGCGGCGGAGCGACTGCTCCGACACGCAGCGCTCCTCCTTCAGGGAGCCACCGGCGTCCCCTGCTCTCGGCGTTCGCTCGCCTTGCCCTGACGGCTGACACTCTCGATCTCGAAGCGGGGCAGGACGCGGTCGAGCCATCCCGGCAGCCACCAGTTGCGATCACCGAGGATCTCCATGACCGACGGGACGAGCACCATGCGCACGACGGTCGCGTCCACGAGGACTGCGAAGGCCAGCCCGAAACCGAACAGCTGCAACTCGCGGCTGGAGCCGAGCACGAAGCTCCCGAAGACGCACACCATGATCGCCGCCGCCGCCGTGATGACGCGTGCCGTGCGGGCAAGGCCCTCGGCAACGGCCGACGCGTTGTCCCGGGAGTGCTCGTACTCCTCCTTGATCCGGGACAGGAGGAACACCTCATAGTCCATCGACAGGCCGAACACGATGGCGATGAGCATCATCGGCGCCCAGGCCTCGATCGGGGCGCTTGCTCCCAGACCGAGGAGGTCCACGCCCCAGCCCCACTGGAACACCGCGACGGTGGCACCGAAGGCCGCTCCGATGGACAGCAGGTTGACGACCACGGCCTTGAGGGCGACCGGGACCCCCCGGAACACCGCCAGGAGCAGGAGCATGGCCAGGCCCAGGACGACGGCCAGGAAGAGGGGGAGGCGATCGGCCGTGTAGTCGGCGAAGTCGACCGCGGCAGCCGTCGTCCCGCCGATGACGACCTCGAGCGAGCCGTTGGCGTCAGCCGCCGGGACGACGTCGTCGCGAAGCCGATGGACGAGGTCCGTCGTGGCTGCGTCACGAGGGCCGGTGGTCGGAATGACCTGCATGATGCCGATGTCGCCCCGCTCACTCAGGACGGGCGGACTCACCTGGGCCACGCCCTCGGTCTCCCCCAGGTCCTGCGACAGCCGCGCGAGCGCCTGCTCGCCCTGCCCGCTCGGCACCCTCGCGACGACGACGAGAGGTCCGCTGGATCCGGGCCCGAAGCCCTCCGACATGAGGTCGTAGGCCTCACGCGCGGTGTCGCCCTCTGGCCTGGTGCCTGCGTCCGAGAAGCCGAGCCGCATGTCCAGTGCAGGCAGGCTCATGAGCACGAGGAGCAGGGTGGCGACGGCGGCCCAGGGCCAGGGGTGCCGTTGCACCTGCCGGCTCCACCTGCGCGCCAGGCCGCCGTCGGCGTCGGCTGGCTTCGACCGCCGGTGCACGGAGAGCCTGTCGATGCGCCTGCCGGCGAAAGCCAGCATCGCGGGGAGGAGGGTGACGGCGGCGAGCATGGTGATGAGCACGGCGCCTGCGATGCCGAGTGCCACGCCAGTGATGAGCTTGAGGTCCATGAGCACCAGTCCCAGGGACGCGATGACGACGGTGACCCCGGCGAAGAGGACCGACCGCCCAGCCGTGGTCTGGGCCTTGACGATGGCCTCGGTCGGCTCGGCTCCGGACTGGAGGGACTCCCGGTACCTCGTCACCACGAGCAGCGCGTAGTCGATGCCGACACCGATCGCGATCATGGCCGCGACCGGTGCGGCGAAGCTGGGCATCTCGACCCAGCGAGCTCCGATGCCGACCACCGCGACGCCACTGGCCGCCCCGATGATCCCGACGAGGATGGGCAACCCCATCGCGATC
Organism: Intrasporangium sp.; assembly: GCF_032907665.1. Taxonomy (GTDB): domain Bacteria; phylum Actinomycetota; class Actinomycetes; order Actinomycetales; family Dermatophilaceae; genus Intrasporangium. The sequence continues at coordinate 20,193 of NZ_JAJJPG010000026.1, read as the reverse complement.
ACGGACCCGAAGGCGAACAGGAGGATGACCATGGCCGCGAGGATGCCGATCATCTCGCTCGGTGGCCCGGACTCGGCATCCTGGTCGACCATCACACCGCCGATTTCGAAAGCGGGTGTGTCCTGGCTCGCCCGGATCTCCGCCAGGCTCTCCTGCACGTCGGCGAGGTCTTCGGCCGGCAGGGTGGGCAGCTCGACCGCCACATAGGCGATCGTCCCGTCCGGGGAGACCTGTCGGCTGCCTTCAGGGGCAAAGGGGCTGACGACGCGGGCCTCCGGGATCGCCTCGCCGACGCGGTCCGTCAGGGAGTCGACCTGTTCCCGGAACGCCGGAGTGTCCGCGCCCGGGGCGACGCGGAAGACGAGCTGCGCCTGAGTGCCCGCCCGGAAGTCGAAACCCGCCTCGTCCAGGAGCTCAGCCGCGCGATGGCTCTCGGATCCGGGCAGGGCGTAGTCGTCGCTGACGTCCCCCCCGAATGCGCTCGACAGGATCGACAGCCCGACGACCACGGCCAGCCAGCCGATCACGACGACATACCTGAGGCGTTGACACGCCAGGGCCAGGCGTTCCATCACGTCCTTCTCCTCACACGAGCGCACCAGGGCAGACTCAGGACGCTAGAACCGTCGTCCCCCCGTGACAGGCCCTTGGAGGCGAGAGGCGGGTCGCTCTGGGGCGATCGCTGAGGACCACGTTGTCGCTCAAAAGCGATCCCTGGTTGGCAGGGTGCCGTCCTACCATCGACGGTGTGGAGGCTCAGGAATGAGCGCCAGACGCGTCGACCTGCTGCTGTGCGCCGGGGTGATGGTCGTCCTGGCAGTCATCGTGTCCTCGGACCAAGGGCACCCCGGGCCGGTCAACCCCCTGGCGTATCTGTGGGCTGTCGGACTGGGGCTGCTGATGCTCGTCCGGCGGCGCCACGCCCGGCTGGTCCTGCTCCTCACGGCTGTGGGCTTCTTCTCGTACTACGCCGCGGGCTTTCCGCCGATGGGGGTGGCGGTGCCGATCGCCGCCGCGCTCTACTCCGCGGCGGAGATGGGCCACACGCGCGCCGCGGTGGTCACGGGCGTCGGGACTCTTGCCCTCGCGACCACCTACCGCATCGCGGAGCGGCAGAGCCTCGCCTTCGTGCTCGGCTATGAGCTCTCGACACACGTCCTGCTCATTGCTGCGGTCATCGCCCTCGGCCACAGCGTGCGCACCACACGCCAGCTGCGACGCCGGACGGACCAGGTCACCCGACTGCTCAGTCGGCAGCGGACCATGGACGCGGATGCCCGGAGCCGGGACGACCGGCTCTCCCTCGCCAGGGACCTGCACGACTCCATCGGTCATGCCCTCACCCTGGCGGCCCTGCACACCGAGATCGCCCGGGAGACTGGCACCAGCTCCACCCGACGAGACGAGTCCATGACCATGGTGCGGACAGCGATCTCGGACGCGCTGACGCACCTGCGGCGCACCGTTCGCGTGCTTCGCGACGGGGCCGGCGAGGCCGCCACGCCCGGCGTCCAGGATCTGCCGAGCCTCGCGAGAGCCGCAGGGGCCGCCGGCTACGAGGTGCGCGTCGAGGCGGACGACCTCACGCTGCCCCCAGACGTCGATGCTGCCGTCTTCCGCCTCGTGCAGGAGGGCATCACCAATGCGATGAAGCACTCGAACGGCAACCGCCTCGAGGTCCACGTCCGCCAACCGGTCCCGGGTCGCATCGAGGTGAACGTCCGTGACGACGGAGTGGACGCGTCCGTACCCGAGCTGACCCCGGGTCACGGACTCAGTGGGATGCAGGAGCGGGTCGCCGACCTCGGCGGCCATCTCAGACTCGAGGCGCGCGCCGATGGGTGGCTGGTCCACGCAACGATTCCCGTGGAGGACACCGCATGATCAGGGTGCTCGTCGTCGACGACCAGCAGCTCCTCCGCGACGGCCTCCGGGCGATCCTCGAGGGAGCCGAGGACATCGAGGTCGTGGGCGAGGCCGGTAACGGGCGCGAGGCGCTGAGGCTGGGCCGCGAGCTGCGACCGTCGGTCTTCCTCATGGATCTCCAGATGCCGACGATGACCGGCCACGAGGCCATTCGAGCGATCCGCGCCGATCCCCTGCTCGCCGCGACGCCTGTGCTGGTCCTCACGACCTTCGACGCCGACGACGACGTGGTCGAGGCCATCGCAGCCGGCGCCAACGGCTATCTGTTGAAGGACATCGACGCCGACAACCTCCGGCGGGCCGTTCGCAATGCGGCAAACGGTCAGGCAGAGATGGCCCCGGGGGTGCTGCGGCAGATGATGAACCGCATCGCACGGCTGCCGACCCGCAAGAGCAGGGAGGAGGAGATCGCCGGGCTCACCGAGCGAGAGCTGGACATCCTCACGCACGTCGGGCTCGGGCTGACCAACGAGGAGATCGGCAGGGCCCTCTATCTCAGCCCCGAGACTGCCCGGACCTATGTCAGCCGTCTGCTCACCAAGCTCGGCGCCCGAGACCGGGCCCAGCTCGTCGTGCTTGCGCACCGAGCCGGCCTCGTCGATCCGACAGCCGACTGAGGACGTCCAGCCGGGATCCTCACCACCGTGCGATCCACCCCGCGGGCTGACCGGCTCAGCACACCCCCTCGGGGTTTCGCACCTCAGGTGTTCTGGGGTCGGTAGGTGTGGACGACGATGCCGCTGGCGAACGGGGTGGCCTCGACGAGGTCCAGGTGCCGGGAGCCCGGCAGCTGGTCGAACAGAGCCTGTCCGGCACCGAGGACCAACGGTTGGATCAGCAGGCGGTACTCGTCGATCAGGTCTGCCGCGGCGAGCGCGCCGGCCAACCGGCCACCACCCCAGACGATCACATCAGGGCCGGGCTCGGCCTTGATGGCAGCGATCTCGTCCGTGAGGTCACCCCGCGCGACCCTGGTCTCGGGCCACGTCGCCTCGGCGTCACTGAGCGTCTTCGAGAACACGACCTTTGGAATGTCGTTCATCGGCGCGGCATACGCGTCGCCCGAGTGTGGCCAGTACGAGGACATCTCCTGATAGGTGACGCGACCCATGAGGTGCGCGCCGGCCCGGCTGACCCGGGCGAGCTTCCACTGCCTCAGCTCAGGGTCTTCGCGGACGGCGATGCCGGGGTGCTCGCGGTCGCTGCCGACGAACCCGTCCAGCGACATCGACATGTACAGGATGACGTCTCGCATGAATACCTCAGTTCTTCCTGTCGTCGCTTCTCACCGGTATCCCTTCACGGTAGGTGGAGGTGCCCGCGCCCGGCGGACGGCTTTCCCAGCAGAACGGTCATCCCCGGGTGGATCTGCGTTCACGAACGACCATCGTGCCCGGGTTCCAGGGTGCAGGTGGTCGGCTCGGCTGTGCCCCGTCGGTCAGCCGTGGGTGCGAAGGTAGCGCCCGAAGTGTGGCACCGTGAAGGCGATCTGCCCGCGCTCGCCGGAATAGATGAGCCCCTTCTTGATCAGGGAATCCCTTGCCGGGGAGAGGGACTGGGGCTTGCGCCCCAGCAGGTCGGCGACCGACGAGGTGGCCACGGCATCCAGCTCGTCGTCGATGCCGTATGCCGCTGGGCTGGCTTCCAGCCCATCCCGCCCCTGGTCGTCGTGCTGGGTCCCGTTGGACCGGACGAGGGCGGCATCGGCCATCGCACGCAGGTACTCTCGCTCGGCCGGGGTGGCGCGCTCGAAGCGGGACCCGAAGAAGCCGACGGCGAGCTCGGACTCGGCCTCCGGTGCGGCGACGCGGATGTCCTCCGCGGAGATCGGAGAGGTGGGGGCGACGTCCCAGACCACCTTGCCGTAGGCCTGGATGAAGTAGGGGTAGCCGGCGGTCACCGCATACATCGCCTCGAGGGCCTCGGTGGTGAACTCGCACCCTTCCTCGGCGGCGGGCCCCACGAGGGCACGGTCGGCGGCGTCTCGCGGGAGCCGGTCGATGCGTTGGTAGCGGAAGAGCCGCTCGGAGTAGGACTTCGACGCCGACAGGACGGCGGGCAGATGAGGCAGGCCGGCCCCGACGACGATGACGGGCAGACCCGACTGCGATATCTCGTGGCAGGCAGCGCAGACGGCCGAGACGTCCTCAGGGCCGAGGTCCTGCATCTCGTCGACGAAGAAGGCAACCCCCTTGCCGAGGTCGGCCGCGAGGCCGCCGATGTCGGTGAAGAGCTCGACGAGGTCGATCTCGATGTCGCCCGAGTCGGCGCGCCCGGCGACCGCCGGCACGTCGATGCCCGGCTGCCACCTGTCCCGCAGCTTGGCGCCGCTGGGGGCGTCGCGGAGCGCGAAGGACTTGATGATGCCGAGGACGTGGTCGACCTCGACCCCGCGCGGGTGGCCGAGCTCGCGGACTGCCTGGTGGGCAGCAGCGGCCAGTGGTCGTCGCAGCCTCTGGTCGGGGCGTGCCTCGAGCTTCCCCGTGCCCCAGTCGGCCCGGACGGCCGATGACCGCAGCGCGTTGAGCAGGACCGTCTTGCCGACCCCCCGCAGTCCGGTGAGGACGATCGAGCGCTCCGAGCGCCCGCGTGCGATGCGCTCGAGGACGACGTCGAAGGTTCGCAGCTGTTCGTCGCGCCCGGCCAGCTCGGGCGGGCGCTGCCCCGCACCCGGTGCATACGGGTTCGTGATGGGGTCCACGATCGGAGGCTATACGGACGTCTAGAGAAAACCTGAGACATCGGCAGACACGCCGATCGTGTCGTCGGCGGGCGGCACACAGGAGCGCCGTTCCGCACGGTCAGGGGTGGTCATGCGGAACGGCGCGAAGCGACTATAACGCGCTCGGTTGGCGCTGCGTCAACGGATCTGGGAAACTTCGAAGTTTTGGCCGGGAGCGGCGATGGCCGCCTGGTCCGCGACGAGGAGCATCTCCTCGCTCCCCGCGGCATGGGTGCGCTCGAGGATGGAATGCATCGTGGCTGCGGTCCTTGCCAGGGCGAGCCTCGGCCCGTCGGTCCAGTAGTGGGCCAGGAAGAGCGCCGAGGTGACGTCGCCACCACCCTTGACCGTCATCGGCAGGAGCGGGGTCGTGACCACCCAGGCACCATCGTCAGTCACACAGGTCATCTGGATGGACCCGTCGGGTGTGTCCTCGGTCATCGTCGACGTCACGAGGACGACCTTCGGTCCCCGGGCCCGCAGTTCCTCGGCCGCCTCCACGAGCTCGTCCTCGGTGGCGACGGAGCGTCCGACGAGGAACTCGAGCTCGAACTGGTTCGGAGTGACGATGTCCGCGCGCGGCACGACGGCGTCGCGCATGAACTCGGGGATGCCCTCCCGGACGAAGAACCCGCGCCCCACGTCCCCCATGACGGGGTCGCAGCAGTAGAGGGCGCCGGGGTTGGCGGCCTTGACCCGGTCCACCGCGTCGAGGATCACCTCGCCGACCGACTCGCCGCCCTGGTATCCGGAGAGGACCGCGTCGATCTGCGGGAAGACGCCTCGCTCCTCGATCCCGAGGATGACCTCGGCGATGTCGGCCGGCGGGATGAGGGGTCCTCGCGTCGAGCCGTAGCCCGTGTGGTTGGAGAACGTGACGGTGAGCACCGGGTAGACATCATGGCCCAGCCGCTGGAGAGGGAAGACGGCCGCCGAGTTGCCGGCGTGGCCATAGGCGACATGGGACTGGATCGACAGCACCTTCATCCCGGTCACGATAGTGGTGTGCGGCGCGCCCGCTTCTCCAGTCAGAAACGCTCGCGTCACGAGTCGGCTGAGTCCCCTCCGGTCGTATGCCGCTGGGTCGGCGTGTGGACAGCGGGGCCACTCGAGTGGGCGGGGCAGTGGAGGAGCTCACGCTCGAGTGGCCCGGCCATCCACAGGCGCCCCCAGCGGCATACGGCCGAGAAGGGCGAGCCACGCGCTCGTGTGAGGATGGATGACATGAGCATGTCGCCCCATCACCACTTCGGTGTACCGACGACCACGGTCTACGACGTCCCGCACGACGCCGTCGTCGTCGACGTCCGCGAGGCGAACGAATGGGCAGCGGGGCACGCCCCCAATGCGATTCACATCCCGCTGGGTGAGCTGCCTTCGCGTCTGGACGAGTTGCCCGACACGGACGACACCATCGCCGTCGTCTGCCGGACCGGCGGTCGCTCCGCGCGGGCGGTGGCCTGGCTCACCCAGCAGGGCTTCGACGTCGCCAACCTCGACGGCGGGATGTACGCATGGGTCAGTGCCGGAAGGCCGCTCGAAGGCGAGCTCGACAGGGAGCCCTTCGTCCTCTGACTCTCGCTGCGGATCGTCGCGTCACGGCAGGACGAGTGGTGTGGGCGCGGTGCAGAGCAGCTCGCCCGGCTCGGGCGCGCTGACGGGGGCCACGAGCACGTCGGGATCGGCGGTCGAGGGATGGGCCTCGGCTGACCGGGGCTCGACGTGGAGACAGAACTGCCACACCCGGCCGGCACCGCTCGTCTCGATCGGTGACCGGGGCGCGTCGAACTCCTCGCTCGGCACGTCGAGCTCGACGGGCACGTTGACCACGGCTCGCCCCGCCAGCATGCCTCCCGCTGGGATCTGTCGGGCGCCTGTGACAGGGGCGGCGAAGAACGCGACGGTGGGCTCGAAGCCCTGCTTGCTCACGCGGAGGACATCGCCCGCCATGTAGACCCACGCGTGCTCCGGGTCGATCTGGTCGGGCAGGGTCGAGGACCCGAGGTCGCCGGGGACCCGATCGTGCACAACGAGCGACTCCGTGCCGGAGTTGCGCACCGTGTACTCCACGACGAGCCCGGGCGTCCGGCGGATGCCGGGGTCATCGGGATACTGCGCGAAGCCGACGCCCATCGTCGCCGACAGGGTGACGTCGCCCTGCGTCACCGGCGGCACGACGACGGGGGTGGGCTGCGCGCCCGGCGTCGTGGCGCCCCCGGCCCCCGTGGCGGTGGGCGACGTCGCAGCCGTCGTCGAGACGTCGGGGCCGCTCCGGCCATCGTTGTCGCCCGGACCGGCCGGCTGGCCGCACGCGGTGACGAGCCCGACGACCGGAAGCGTGAGGGCGGCCGTCACCAGGGCGCGCGCGGTGCGGGACGTCGTCCTCATGATCACCACAGACAACCACAGCACCCCCAACGTTGCACCCCGCCGGGCAGCCCTCGGGTTTCGGTGAGTGCCCCTCGGTGCCGGGTCAGTGTCCGGTCAGTGCCCGGTCAGTGCCCGGTCAGTGCCCGGTCAGTGCTCGACGCGGTAGTACGACTCGCTGACCCGCACGAGGATGAGCTGGGCCAGTGACGGCTCGGCCGCCAACCCGGCCCCAGGCCCGGAGAAGGCGATCTCCTCGATGACCCGCTCGCCGAGGAACGTCCCGGCGAAGACGTCGTTGACCTTCGCGACGAGGTCGGGGTCGTCCGGGGTCGTCGACACGATGTCGACGACGAGGCCGTCGGGGCAGGCGTAGGTCGCGGACGGCAGGGATCCCGGGCCGTAGTCCGCGCGAGACCGCAACGGCTCCCAGTACTCCGAGACGACCCGGTCGAGGCCGAGCCCGCCCGGCCGGGGAGCACACCCCAGGTCGGCCAGCCGGTCGGCCACCTCCTCCAGCGCGGCCCCCACTCCGTCAACGCTCCGCGCGCCGTCCAGGACGCCCGTCTCGCCGAGCCGGCACTCCCAGGCGAACTCCTCCGTCACCTTCCAGTTCGACTGCCCCCGGTGACACGCGTCGACCCTGGCCAGCGGTTCTCGGCCCTGCGTCGTCGGGAACTCGGTGAGCAGCTTCTCGATGCGCGCCCGGGCCTCCTGGCGCGCCGCCACGACGTCGGCGGCGGCGGGGTCGAAGTCGCGCTCGAAGAGGGAGCACCCGGAGAGCGCCCCAGCCGCGACGGCGGTCAGCGCGGCCATCGCCGTGATGGCTGCCACCCGCCGCCGCGCCACCGAGCTCACTTGAGCAGCTTCGACATCCGCCGGTCCGCCAAGGGCTTCCCCCCGGTCTGGCAGGTCGCGCAGTACTGCAGCGACGTGTCGGCGAAGCTCACCTCACGCACGACGTCACCGCACTCCGGACACGCCTCACCCGTCCGCGCATGGACCCGCATCCCGGCTCGCTTCGCGTCCTTGAGCTCCTTCGCCGGCTTGCCCGACGCGGTCTTGACGGCACCGGCCAGTGTCTCCCGCAGCGCGACGTAGAGCCGGTCGACGACCTCGGGCGCAAGGCTGGCCGCGAGGGCGAAGGGACTGATCTTCGCGACGTGGAGGATCTCGTCGCTGTAGGCGTTGCCCACCCCGGCGATGAACTCCTGGTCACGCAGCAGCCCCTTGATCTGGGTGCGGCGTCCCGCGAGCAGCTCGCGGAAACGCTCGACCGTGAAGTCATCGGCGAGCGGATCGGGGCCCAACCGCGCGATCCCGGGCACCTCCTTCGGGTCCCGCACGATGTAGGCGGCCAGCGACTTCTTCGTCCCGGCCTCGGTCAGGTCGAACCCGGATCCGTCAGAAAGCCTGATCCGCAAGGCGATCGGGGACTTGCCCGGGCGCAGCACCGTCGTCGGCAGCTGCTCGCTCCAGCGCAGCCACCCCGCGCGCGCGAGATGGAAGACGAGGTGTGTGCCATCGCAGTCGAGGTCGAGGAACTTGCCGTGCCGATGCACTCCGTCGATCGGCGCCCCCTCGAGAGCCTGTGGCGGTGGGTCGAAGGTCTTGAGCACGCTGATCGAGGCCAGCTCGACCTTCGTCACGGCGAGACCGACCGTCCGCTCGACGAGGAAGTCGACGAGCGCCTGCACCTCGGGCAGCTCAGGCATGGGCCCATCCTGCCAAACGAAGCCGGCGGGGAGTGCGTGCCGGAGGTCAGGTGACGCTGGGTCGGGAGGGCTGCTCGTCGGCCGCGACCGGCTCTCCCACCAAGCCGGCCTGGTCGAGCAGCCGGAGGAGGCCGTGACCGTCGGGTGCGAGGAAGGTCGGCACCTGCCGGCTCGCCCATCCTCGCTGCGGCCCCTCGATACGACCCATGGGATGGGACAGGACCTGCTCGGTCGCCGTCAGCTGCCGGATGCAGATCGCAGTGACCTTGTCGGGTCGGGCCTCCGCGAACTCCGCGTAGAGCTGGGGGTCGTGCTGGCCGTCGTCGCCGACGAGCAGCCAGGTGATGCTGGGGAAGTCGCGAGCGAGGCGGTGAAGGGAGGTCCGTTTGTGCTCCTGACCGCTGCGGAACCACCCGGTGTTGGTGGCGCCCCAGTCGGTCATGAGGAGCGGCCCGAGCGGGTAGCCGCCCTCGACGAGGAAACGGGTCAGGGTCGGCGTGGTGTTCCAGGCGCCCGTGGACAGGTAGACGATGGGGGCGCCCGGGTGGGCAGCGAGCAGCCGCCGGTACATCGGCGCCATGCCCGAGACGGCCCGCCGCGTCGCGCTGCGTCGGACGAAGGTGTTCCACGCGGCGATCATCGGCCGCGGCAGCATCGTCGTGATGACCGTGTCGTCGATGTCGCTGACGATGCCGTGGGTGACCCCGTCTCCGACGATGAAGACGTCGGCGGGCACGGGGTCGGTGCCCTGGGCCGAGACGGTGACCTGCTGCCACCCTGGCTCGAGACCGTGGTCGTGAGCGACGAGGTCGACGTGGCCCCCGCGGTCGGAACGACCATGGACCTCGCGGTCGCCGATCGTGACGACGACCGGCACACCGGCGGCAGGCGCGGTGAGGAAGACGCGCCAGCCTCGGTCGGACCGCCGGGGTGCGAGGGCGCCGGTCGCGTCCTGACGCTGGGGTGGCCCCGGGCGGTCCCTGCGTCCGAGGACGATTCGGGCGAAGACCCGGACGTAGGTGCTCGTGCCGTAGCCGATGTGCGTGACGACCCGGTTGCCCCATCCTCGACCGCGGAGGACCCGCTCGACCTGCTCGTTGATGGCGTCCTCGATGATGGCGGCCGCGTGCGGTCGGGACATGGCGCCCAACCTACTTCACCTCAGTCGCGGACGTGCTTCGGCAGCTTCGTGGTCACGCGGCGGTAGGCCTCCCTCGCTGCCTCCCCGCGTCGCTCCTCCTCGGCAGCCACCGTCCCGAGCGCAAAGGCGGCCTCAGGGTCGACGTCGGCCTCGACGGCCAGGCGCCGGAGCCGGTCCCGGGCCACGACGGCGTCCTGGTGCTGACCGAGCACGTCCTGGATGTACTCGGCGCGCTCGGCGAGCCGCTCCGCCCGGTGTCCGAGCACGGGGGCCGCCACCTCGGCCGCATAACGCACGGCCTTGGCGCGCTTGCGCACGGCGTGCAGCGCCCGGTCGAGCGACTGGGCCTCGGTGTGACGGGCCCGGCGACGAGCCTTGCGGAGGCGCTTCGACTGCCGGTCGACGAGGTGTCCCATCCCGGCTTCAACGGGGAGCGAGGCCAGCTCGGCGTCGAGGGTGAGCTGCCCGACCTCGCCGAGCCGAGCGCGCAGCGCTGCCCACCGCGCGGAGTCGAGTGCGAGGAGGGCCGCTGCCCGGCCGGCCTGGGCGTCCAGGTCGAGGACCCGGGTGATGCCGTCCGGTGCCGCGCCGGCCCCGAGCAGGTCGTCGACCCGGCTCCTGAAGACCTCGGCATCCCGGGCCCGGCCGAGCTCGGAACCCAGCCAGCGCAGCTCGTCGCGGAGGCCGGCGGCCCGGGGGTCGGTGATCACTCCCTCGGCGGACTGGAGCAGCGCGCGGAGCCGGCGGCAGGCGACGCGCATGGCGTGGACGTCGCGGTGCTCTCCGCGCACGCCTGTCTCCTGGCCGCACACATCCTCTGCGAGTCGGCGCAGCTCCGCCCGCAGGAACTCTCCCAGCGAGGGATCCGTCATGACTCCACTCTTCCATCACGCATTCCGGACTTCGTGCCCACATTTCCGGTTGCCCCCACCACGTACGGTGGAGTCATGCGCCGGGGACCCTCCACCACACGCACCATCGCCGCCGCTCTCGGCCTCGTCCTCGCCACGAGTCTGACGGCCGGCTGCTCCCTCTTCGAGTCCGACCCGGACCCCGCCGACGCCGCACGCGCCCTCGCCGCCGGGCTGGCCAAGGGCAGTCTCGCCGGGGTCGCCCTGGCCGGGACGACCGCGGACAAGGCCACCACGTTCGTCGCCGACGCCTATGAGGACATGGGGGAGCTGCGCCCGTCGGTCACCGTGCAGGATGTGGTCACCGCCGAGGAGGGGACGACGGCAACGGCGACGCTGCACACGACGTGGGACGTCTCCGAGTCCGCCGAGGACTGGACCTATGACACGGAGATCGACCTCCGCCTCGTCGAGGACGCATGGCAGGTCGCGTGGAGCCCCTCCCTCGTCGCCCCCGAGCTCGCCGCCGACGAGACGCTCGACCTCGCGCGCAAGTGGCCGCGACGAGCCGACATCGTCGACCGGCAGGGACGCAAGCTCATGACCGAGCGTGAGGTCGCCTACGTCGGGATCGACAAGACGAAGGTGTCCGGGGACGCGGCCGCACGGTCCGCCCGAGAGCTCGCCGAGGTCGTCGGCGTCGACGGCAAGAACTTCGCCGACCGGGTGGCCGCCGCGGGGCCGAAGGCCTTCGTCGACGCCATCACACTCCGCGTCAGCGACCCCGCCCTCACCGACAACATCGACCGGATCGACGCGATCGAGGGGGCTCTCCGCGTCCCGGCGATGCAGGTGCTCGGCCCGTCGCGGACCTGGGCCGCCCCGATCCTCGGCCGGGTGGCAGACGCGACGGCCGAGCAGATCGAGAAGTCCGAGGGCGCGCTCGAGCCCGGCGACACGGTCGGCCAGAACGGCCTGCAGCTCCGCTACGACGAGCGGCTGCGCGGGCGGGCCGGCCTCGCGGTCCACGCGGTGAAGCATGGCGCCGACGGATCGGTCCTCGACAAGCGGGAGCTCTTCGCCGAGCCATCCGAGGAGGCCGAGCCCCTCACGGTGACGCTGGACGAGGACGCGCAGACTGCGGCCGAGGAGGCCCTCGCCGACCAGACGAAGCACCCCACGGCGCTCGTCGTCGTCAAGGTCTCGACCGGGGAGGTCCTCGCCGCTGCGGTCGGCCCGGGCACCGAGGGAGCACCGCTCGCCCTGGCCGGCAAGGAGGCACCCGGCTCGACCTTCAAGATCGCCAGCACCCTCGCCCTCGTCCGCGGGGGCGCGACGGCGCAGACCGAGGTGCCGTGCACCGACACGCTCACCGTCAACGGCCGGGTCTTCGGCAACTACAGCAAGTACCCGTCGTCGGAGCTCGGCGACATCACCCTCGAGAAGGCGCTCGCCCACTCGTGCAACACCGCCTTCATCAGCCAGCACGAGAAGGTCTCCCAGGACGACCTCATCCGGGCGGCCGAGTCACTGGGCATGGGAGAGGACCTCGAGCTGCCCTTCACCGGCTTCCTCGGCTCCGTGCCCCCCACGGACGACGTCGTCGAGCACGCGGCGTCCTTCATCGGGCAGGGCCGCGTCGAGGCCTCTCCGCTCACGATGGCGGTCGTCGTCGCGTCGGTGATGAAGGGCGAGACCGTCCGGCCGCGACTCGTCGACACCGACGAGTCGCTCCCTGCCCCGGCGACCCCGCTCCAGGCGGACGAGGCGGAGGTGCTGCGCACGGCGATGCGAGCGGTCGTCACGGAGGGGAGCGGCAAGGTCCTCCAGTCCGTCGGCGTGGAGTACGCCAAGACCGGCACGGCTGAGTTCGGGACGACCAACCCGCCCAAGACGCATGCGTGGATGGTCGCGGGCCGCGGCGACCTCGCGATCGCGGCCTACAACGAGGAGGGCCCGAGCGGGACAACGCATGCAGCCCCGTTCATCATCGACTTCCTCGAGGCCTATGCCGGCGACTGAACAGGACTTGCAAGAACTTCACCATAGTGTTGCAATCCTCCGAGCCAGTCGCCGCGCATCGGGTTGAGGAAGGGCGCATAGTGGACCACATGGGGAGGATGGGTCTCGCAGCCATTGCGACGACGCTTGCCCTTGTCCTGTCCGCCTGCGCCTCCGGCGAGGCGGGGAGCGGCGCGTCACCGACTCCGATCGACTCGGAGAGGGCGTCGCGCACCTTCGCCGGCGGCCCGGTGGGCGATGCGACGGATCCGGTCACGGGCCCGGTCTTCCCCCTCACCCTGCATCGCACCGGTGGCATCGCCGGCTACGACGACACCGTCGTGCTCCAGGCCGACGGCAAGGTGCTCGTGGAGACCCGGACCATCCACGGCCGGGTGTGCACCCTCACCGGGGCCCAGCAGAAGCAGCTGCTCTCCCTGCTCAGCACGCTCCGTCTCGTCGATGCTCCCGGGCCGCCTCCCGCCGGTTCGCCGGACGCCACCCTCGGGCCGCCCGGCGATCCCGGCGCCGGCGACGACTCGCCCAACGACGCCATCGTCATCAACATCACCGACCACAAGCTCCGGCCGCTCGACCTCAGCGACCCCTCCCTCGGTGAGGTCGCCGGCCTCGTCGGGGCCCTCGTGGCCGACGTGACGTTGTCGAGCCCCGCGGCCACCGAGTGCAGCACTCCCACGACCACGGCGCCGGACCCCGCTCCCTGACCTGAGGGCCCAGGCCCCAGCGGGCCGTATGCCGCTGGGCGGCGGTCTCGTTTCAGCGTCCGGCGCGGCGCCGTGCCGCCTCGAGGTCAGCGGGTGTGTCCACGTCCACGGCGACGTCGGCGTCGTCCGGCACCTCGGTCGTGCGGACGTCGCCGAGGAGTCGCCGGACGCTGACGCCCGCAGGCACTGCGATGGCCGCGAGCCGCTCGCGCAACAGATCAGCCGGCCAGGCGGCACAGAGCCAGTTCGGGCCGGTCGACGACCGCGTGACCGCGACGCCGCCACCCGCAGCGGCGACGAGCGCCTCCACGTGACTGCGTGTGAGCAGCGGGAGGTCGCCGGCCAGCACGACGACGACGTCGGGTCCGCTGGGCCCCAGCTCAGCGGCATACGCCCCGCTGGTCAGCGCCGCCCACCCCGCGGCGATGCCCGCGACCGGACCCCCACCCGGTGGATCCTCCGAGACCACCCTGATGCCGTCGGGTGCGCCCTCGGGGCTGCCGACGACGACGGCCGGCCACCCGGCGACGGCGTCGAGCACGCGGGCGACGATGGCACGGCCGCCGACATCGAGGCCCGGCTTGTGCCTCCCCATCCGGGACGACGCTCCGCCGGTGAGGACGATGACGGCTGGACGGGACGGGGCTGGCTCCACGCTGGGAGTCTGGCACGCTTGACGTATGGGACGTGTCACGCAGCGCACGAAGGTCACCGTCGTCGACGTGTCCACCGACGGCGCCGGCAGCCGGACGCGTGCCGACGCGGTCACCGTCGAGGAGCCGCTCGAGCTGCGGGTCAACGGCAGCCCACTCACCGTGACGATGCGGACCCCGGGCAGCGACATCGAGCTCGTCCACGGCTTCCTCCTGTCGGAGGGCGTCATCCGCGACCCGTCCGACGTGACGCTCGCGCGCTACTGCGAGGGCGCCGTCGTGTCGGGCGAGAGCGGCTTCGACGAGAACACGTACAACGTCATCGACGTCACGCTGGCCCCCGGGGTTGCCCCGCCGACCGCCGAGATGGCGCGCTCCTTCTTCACGTCCTCGTCGTGCGGGGTGTGTGGCAAGGCCTCGATCGAGCAGCTGCGCGGGCGGACGAGCTGGCCCGTCCACGACGACGAGACCCAGTGGCCGGCAGAGCTCATCGCGGCACTGCCCGACAAGCTGCGCACCGAGCAGCGTTCGTTCGACAAGACCGGAGGACTGCACGCGGCCGGTCTCTACGGTGCCACCGGTGAACTGCTCGCGGTGCGTGAGGACGTCGGTCGCCACAACGCCGTCGACAAGGTCATCGGGTGGGCGCTGCTGTCCGGGCGGCTGCCCGCGGCCGGGTGCGTGCTCATGGTGTCGGGACGCGCCTCGTTCGAGCTGACCCAGAAGGCCCTCATGGCCGGCATCCCCTGCCTGTCCGCCGTGTCCGCTCCCTCATCTCTCGCGATCGAGACGGCCGCCGATGCGGGGATGACGCTCGTCGGCTTCGTGCGGGGGACCAGGCTCAATGTCTACTCACGGCCTGACCGGGTGCTCACGGCCTGACTACTCTCACCCCATGGGCATCTTCGCGATCCACTACACCTACCCGGATGACATGACGGAGCAGCTGAAGATCCGGGCGGAGCACCGGGAGTGGCTGTCCGGCCTGCCGGGGCTCCGCGTGGCCGGGATGTACCACGAGGCGCACGACGAGTTCTCCGAGGGCGAGGTGACCGTCGAGGAGCCACCCAACGGCGCCCTCATCGTCTACGAGGCGCCGTCGCTCGAGGACGTGCTGCGGACCTTCGACGACGACCCGTACTGGCTCGGCGGCTACGTCATGCGCCGCGTCGTGCGCGAATGGGACCCGCCGCTCGGGCCTTGGGTGGCCGACGCGAGCCAGGGCAACGCCTGAGTCCCCGGGCACCGGGTCAGAGCGGGTGGACCGTGACGATGTCGCCCTCGACGAGCTGGTCGACTGCCTCCGGCACCTCGAGGAGCGCATTGGCGCGGGCGAGTGCCGACAGGTGACGGGCGTCGGGCGCGGTGACCGTGCCGTCGTCCGCGAGCACGCAGGAGATGAACTGCACCTTCCCTGCGCGGGTGTGCCGGGGTTTCCCGATGTATGCCGCTGAGCTGACTCCGCGTGGAGGGGCGCCGTGGCGCGCGTCCAGCGCCTGCCTCAGGAGCATCTCGAAGGACACGAAGGCACCGACCGGCGTGCCGGGGAGACAGACCACGGGGGTGTCGGCCCACCGGCCGAGGCCCTGGGGCCCGCCGGGCTGCATCGCGAGATGGACGAAGCGGAAGGACTCGCGCGGCTCGCACACCTGGCGCACCACTTCGTAGGCGCCCGCGCTCACGCCCCCGGTCGTCACGACGAGGTCGACGTCGGGGGCGGCGGCGAGGTCGTCGAGCAGCCCCCGGAGCAGGTCGGGGTCATCGGTGCAGGTCTCGACTCGGGTCACGACGCAGCCCGCCTCCGCCGCGAGGGCCGCGACCATGTCGGAGTTGGACTCGTGGATCCCGCCGCGGCCCGGATCCTCACCTGCCGCGGTGAGCTCGGCACCGGTGGCGACGACGGCGACACGGGTCGGGACGTGGACGCTCACCTCCGTGCAGCCCGCCGACCGGCCCAGGGCGATGACGGCGGCGGTGACGAGGGCGCCCGCCTCGGCGACGGGTGTCCCGACCGCGATGTCCTCGGCCCGCGGCCGGATGTGCCGACCCGGCTCGACCGGCGTCGTGAAGGTGACGGTCTGCGGCGCCGGTCCGGTGCGGTCCGCGTCGGTCTGCTCGACGGGGACGACGCCGACCGCGCCCGCCGGGAGGCGCGCGCCCGTCATGACCCGCGCCGCCTGACCGGGCTCCAGGGCAAACCCCGCCGCGTCACCGGCTGCGACGTCACCGACGACCGGGAAGACCAGCTGGTCCGGAGCCGCCGGAGCCGCGGCGTAGCCGTCCATCGCCGAGCTGTCGAAGCGCGGCAGGTCGTCGACCGCGACAACCGGGGCGGCGAGGCGGCGGCCGAGGGCGTGGCGATCGAGCGTGATCACCTCCGTCGCCGCCGGCCCGATGACCTGACGGATGGCGATGCGGTGCTCGGCTACGGACGTGTGGGCCACAGGGCCAGTCTTGCGCACGCTGGACGGGCGGGATGACCGGCCGGCTGGTGTCCGCACCGAGGGAGGCCTCTCGGCCCACCGGTCGAGTGGCCCCAAATGCAGGCCAGCCGTATGCCGCTGGGCTGGCTCTCGCTCCCACGCCGCCGGCTGCTGGGGCTCGGTGACAGCGGGCCCACGGACGACCACGAGTCCGGCTGAACCGGCGCGAGCACGCTCACCACGGCGTTTCGTGGTAGTCCGTCTGCACAGCGTTTGGGGCCACTCGACGCGGGGGGCTGGGGTGGAGCGGCGTTGGGGCCACTCGACGTGGGCTGGGGACCATGTCCGGTCGAGTGGCCCCAAATGCTCACGCTCAGGCCCGGCGGCCGCCGAGGCGGAGCAGACAGGCTCCCGGCTCGGCGAAGGCCACGAGCTCGACGCCGTCGGGATTGCCGCCGGACGCCTCGAGGGCACCCTCGACGAGCCCGAGGTGGACCTGGCAGACGACCTCGGGGTGGCGGCGTGCCACGTCGAGCATCGGGCACTGGCGCAACCGAACCACCGGAGGGCGCTCCTCCGGGTCGAAGCCGAGTGTGCCGAGCAGCTCGATCACCGCCTGCTCAGGGTCATCCGCCGCTCCGGCCCCGTCACGCCCCGCGACGAGCCCACGGCCCCAGCCGCGACCGAGCCGCTCCATGTCGCCCGCGACGTCTCCACCCTGGGCCGCCGCGTGCTCGGCGAGCACCGCTGCGAGCGAGGCGTACTCGCCCACGGAGCGCGAGGCCACCCCTGGCCGCGCCGCATAGCCCCACCCGGGTCGGCCCCGACCGGTCGGCTCGAGGCGGGTGCGCACGGCGAGGCCGCCGTCGACGAGGCCGTCGAGATGCTCCCGGGCCGTGTTGACGTGGAGGTCGAGGTGTGCGGCCACCGCAGCCACGGGTCGGGGCTCCTCGTCGAGCGCCTCGAGGACGCGCCGGCGTTGCGCCGAGAGGGCAGCGACGGCGTCGGCCGCACCGCTCCGGGACGGCCTCGGCCCCCACCCCTCGTTCTTTTCCACGTTGATCACCGTATAAAATGTAGTTCGCGGTTGGCCGGACCGCCAACTCCCGGCCATCGAAGGACCACCCACCGAGGAGTATCCCGTGACCGAACTGTCCCTGACCGAGAAGTCCCAGCACTCGTGCGGCTGCGGTTGCACCGACGAGGGAGTGCCGGCCCTCGACGTCACCGTCATCCCCCACGCGATCCGTCACGCGACGGTCTTCGGGGCCTTCAGCGCCATCCCCGCCGGCGGCGCGATGGACCTCGTCGCCCCGCACAATCCCCTCCCGCTCCTCGGCCAGCTGCAGCAGCAGTTCGGGGACATCGGCATCGAGTACCTTGTTGAGGGTCCGGAGGCCTGGACCCTGCGTCTGACGCGTCCGGCCTGATCAGACCCCGATACGACACCGACGCGACGGAGGGTCCTGGCGATGTGCAGCTACTGCGGATGCCGCTCGATCTCGCTGGTCGGGCGCTTCATGGACGAGCACGAGGACATCGTCAATGCCGCCGGGATCCTCCACCGCGCGGCGGAGGGGACTGACACGCACGACGTGCACGCGTCGCTGGAGGAGACCATCGCGCTGCTCCACCCGCACACGACCGCGGAGGAGCAGGGGATGTTCGCCGTGCTCCGGCGCAACCCCGACTTCACCGACCACGTGGACATCCTCTGTGCGGAGCACGCCGCGCTCGACGAGATGGCTGAGCGGATTCGGTCGGGAGAGACCGGGTTGATCGACCGCTTCGTCAGCGAGCTGCGCGACCACATCAACAAGGAGGAGAACGGCCTGTTCCCGGCCGCGGCCATCGAGATGGACGGGCCCGACTGGGAGGAGGCCATCACGCTCACTCCCGGTGGGGTCGCCCACCCTCACGGAGGCCCCGACCACGCTCACGAGGGTGACCACACACACGACCCCGAGCACGCCTACGGCGCAGACCATGAGCACACCGCGCACCCCCACTGAGGTGCGGCTGACCCGCAGCGAGCGCCTCGACCGGCTCCCCTTCAACGGCGAGCACCGCAGGCTCCTCGTCGGTTCCGGCGTGGGCTGGGCGCTCGACGCCATGGACGTCGGGCTCATCTCCTTCGTCATGGCCGCGCTCGCGAAGCAGTGGCAGATCACCCCGACCGAGCAGTCGTGGATCGGTTCCATCGGCTTCGTCGGCATGGCCATCGGGGCCTCGCTCGGCGGCCTGCTGGCGGACCGCATCGGCCGGCGCAACGTCTTCGCACTGACCCTGCTCGTCTACGGACTCGCCACCGGCGCCGCGGGCCTCTCGACCGGGTTGGCCATGCTCATCGCCCTGCGCTTCGTCGTCGGACTCGGACTCGGGGCCGAGCTGCCCGTGGCCTCCACCCTGGTCAGCGAGTACGCCCCGGCGCGGATCCGGGGGCGGGTCGTCGTCATCCTCGAGGCCTTCTGGGCCGTCGGCTGGATCCTCGCAGCGCTGATCGGCTACTTCGTCGTGCCGGCGTCCGACGACGGCTGGCGCTGGGCCCTGTTCATCGGTGTCGTGCCGGCCGCCTACGCGCTCTACGTTCGTGCCCGGCTGCCGGAGTCCGTGCGCTTCCTCGAGGCACGGGGGCGCACGGCCGAGGCCGAGGAGGCCGTCCGCACCTTCGAGGCCGCGTCCGACATCGCCCCCGTCGAGTCACCCGAGGCCGTCCACACCAAGCCCGCGCCCTGGTCAGACCTGTGGTCAGCCGGTCTGCGCGGCCGCACGGCTGCGCTGTGGGCAGCCTGGTTCGGGGTGAACTTCTCCTACTACGGGGCCTTCATCTGGATCCCCAGCCTGCTCGTCTCACAAGGATTCTCACTGACGAGATCGTTCGGCTTCACCCTCATCATCACGCTGGCGCAGCTCCCGGGCTACGGCGCCGCCGCCTTCCTCATCGAGGTCTGGGGACGCCGCGCGACGCTCGCCACCTTCCTCGTCGGGTCAGCCGTGTCCGCCTATGCCTTCGGGCAGGCGGGGAGCGAGGCGACGATCATCGCGGCCGGCTGCGCCCTCTCGTTCTTCAACCTCGGCGCGTGGGGTGCCCTCTACGCGGTCACTCCCGAGGTGTATCCCACATCGCTGCGCGGCACCGGGTCGGGGTCCGCGGCCGCCTTCGGGCGGATCGCGTCGATCATCGCGCCGTTGTCGGTCCCGTGGCTGCTCGACCTCGGCGGAAGCGGACTCGTCTTCACGGTCTTCGGTGTGGCGTTCGCCTTCGCCGCCGCAGCGGCTCTGGCCCTGCCGGAGTGGCGCGGTCGCGCTCTCGTCGGCTGAGCCAGCCCGAGCGCGACTCGGCCGTATGCCGCTCAGCCGGCGGGACGGCATACGGCACTCCTCCCCCCACCGTGGAACCGGTGGCCCGTAGGGTGGGTCTCAAGGGCAACAGCCGCGAGCCGAGCCACAGGGGGATCAATGACTGCTGACACAGGGCAGCAGGGCGTCACGTCGAGTGACGTCCTCGTCGCGAACGGGCTGGTGCGCCGCTTCGGCGACCTCACCGCCGTCGACGGCGTCTCCTTCCGGATCGCGCGCGGCGAGACCTACGGCCTGCTCGGCCCGAACGGCGCCGGCAAGACGACGACGATCTCGATGGTCGCGGGTCTCATCGCTGCCGATGCGGGC
>NZ_JAJJPG010000025.1:33357-36811 GCF_032907665.1 Intrasporangium sp. | reverse complement strand
GCCTTGCCGGACGCGTAATTCAGTTGTCGCAGCAGCTGCGCCCTTGCTTGGCTGCATCCGTGACCGAACCTCACCCGGCTTCGCCGCCGATCCTGGCGTGTCCCGGGTCGTCGCCGACACCCACCGAGGCAGCGATCGAGAGCTACCACACGATCGTTCTCGACGTGCCTGACGGCGACTGGCCTCGCCCGCTCAGCAGGTCGTGACCGCCCGCTCGTCCAAGGAGCCCAGGCTGTCAGGAGAAGCGGGGGCCAGTCCGTTCGGGGCCACTCGACGTGTCCACCCACTCGAGTGGCCCCGTCGTCCACACCCCACCCCTCGCGAGGGGCGCACCGGCAGCCAGCCCAGCGGCATACGGAATCTTCTGCTGTGATGATGTCGAGACCCGGCGCGCGGCTCCGTTCCATGGGTGCGGTGCCGACCGGCTCCGCGAACGAGTCGAAGGAGTGAGCACCATGCCGAAGTTCCTGCTGCTCAAGCACTACCGGGGCGCCCCGGACCTGCCCGAGCCCGTCCCGCCCATGGACCAGTGGACGCCGGAGGACATCGACCGTCACCTCCAGTTCCTCGAGGACTGCACCCAGATGCTCAAGGAGTCGGGGGAGTTCGTCGACGGCACCGGTCTGCACCCCGACCGCGTGTGGGTCCAGTACGGCGGCACTCCGGGGGCGGCCCCGGTGACCACCGACGGGCCGTACCCCGAGACGAGCGACCTCATCGCCGGCTGGTACCTCGTCGACGTGGAGTCCCGCGAACGGGCCCTCGAGATCGCGGCACACGTCTCGTCCGGCCCCGGCCCGGACGGAAAGCCGATGTACGAGTGGATCGAGGTGCGGGAGGTCATGTTCGGCGCGTTCCAGGACGCCGACTGAACGGAGGGGGCATGGACGAGACGCTCCTGCGCACGCTCGTGCCCCAGGTCATCGGTGTCCTCGTCCGCCGCGGCAACGACTTCGCGGCGGCCGAGGACGCCGTCCAGGAGGCCCTCGTCGAGGCCGTGCGGAGCTGGCCGGAGCACCCACCGCGCAACCCCCGGGCCTGGCTCATCGGCGTCGCCGGCCGCCGGCTCGTCGACGCCGCGCGCAGCGAGACGGCGCGCAGGGCCCGGGAGCAGCGTCTCGACCGGGAGCCCGCGCCGGGACCGACGGAGCAGGAGGACGACACCCTCCGCCTCCTCTTCCTCTGCTGCCATCCGGCCCTGAGTCCGCAGTCGGCCATCGCCCTCACCCTCCGCGCCGTGGGCGGACTGACGACCGACGAGATCGCCGAGGCGTTCCTCGTGCCGCGGGCGACGATGGCGCAACGGATCAGCCGGGCCAAGCGCACCGTCGCCCACGTGCCCCTCGGCCCGACCGGCGACCTCACGACCGTGCTCCGGGTGCTCTACCTCGTCTACCACGCCGGGCACGGCGGTCGGGTCGACCTCGCCTCGGAGGCGATCCGACTGACCCGCGAGGTGGCGGCGGGCCAGTCCGATGCGGAAGTGCGCGGGCTGCTCGCCCTGATGCTCCTCCACCACGCCCGCCGACGAGCGCGCGTCGGGCAGGACGGGCGGCTGGTGACGCTCGATGCCCAGGATCGGTCCCTCTGGGACACCGACGAGATCGCCGAGGGGGTCCGCCTGCTCCAAGGGGCACTCGCCGAGAACCGCCGCGGTGAGTACCAGCTGCAGGCCGCCATCGCCGCCCTCCACGACGACGCGCCCACGGCCTCACAGACGGACTGGCCGCAGATCCTCGAGTGGTACGACGAGCTGGTCGCCCTCACCGGGAACCCTGTCGCGCGGCTCAGCCGCGTCGTCGCCCTCGCTCACGTCCTCGGTGCCGATGCTGCGCTCGCCGAGCTCGAGACGCTCGAGCCACTGGTCGGCGAGCGTCACCGTTTCCTCGCGGTGCGCGGCTTCCTGCTCGAGCGCGTCGGCGAGCTGGAGGACGCGGCCGACCACTACGCCGAGGCCGCGCGGCGCACGACGAACCTCCCCGAACGCGACCACCTCACGCGGCAAGCCGCCCGGCTCCGTCAGCGGCAGCGCTGACCCCGGGGCCGGCGCTGACCCCAGTGGCGGCGCTCCCGGCGTGACGCCAGCGCGCTCTCACGTGGCTGGAGCGTCAACCCAGCTCGCCACGACACTGCACAGGTCGCGCTCGGCATCCACGCCGTGCACGTCGTGCGCCACGCGCCGGAGCAGTTCGAGGAGCGCCGCACGTTCGTCGGTCTCCAGGGATCGAAGGACGGCATCCTCGGCTGCCCGCACCCGACCGGCCAGGCGGCGCTCCATTCGGCGCCCCGAGGTGGTTGCCACGACCTGACGTTGGCGCCGGTCAGCCGGGTTGGGACGACGCTCCACGAGCCCCGCCTCGACGAGGTCGTCGATGAGGTAGGTCATCACGGTGCGGTCGATGCCGAGGTGGGCCGCGAGCGCGAGCTGGCTCGGCTGGTCACCGTGGACCACTTCGGCGAGCACCAGGTAGCCCCGGTGGCCGTGGGGAAGAGCCTCCAGAGAGTCCCGGATCGCCGCCTCGTAGGCCCGGAGGATGACTCCCAGGGACCACGCGAGCGCGGGCTCCTCGGGGGCGTGAGCGGGCTGCGTCGTCTGGGCCGAGGTCACCTCCATGCGGGAAGGATACGTCAGGGTCCGTTGCTCCACCAACCATCGGTAGGGGATATCATCTGTTCACCAACAGATTGGATGGGACATGACGGACTACGGCCACGACCTGCTCTTCGGCTCCTTCATCACGCCGAGCGCCACCGCCCCGGACCAGACGGTCGAGCTGGCACTGGCTTCCGAGTCAGCGGGCCTCGACCTCGTCACCTTCCAGGACCATCCGTACCAGCCGGCCTTCCTCGACACCTGGACCCTGATGAGCTACGTCGCGGCCCGCACCGAGCGGGTGCACCTCGCGGGCAACGTCCTCAACCTCCCTCTTCGCCAGCCATCGGTGCTCGCCCGTGCCGCCGCCAGCCTCGACCTGCTGAGCGGGGGGCGCCTCGAGCTGGGCCTCGGAGCCGGCGGCTTCTGGGACCCGATCGCCGCGATGGGTGGCGAGCGACTGACCCCGGGCGAGGCGGTCAGTGCGCTCAGCGAGGCCGTCGACATCATCCGGGGCATCTGGGACGTGGGGAGTGACCAGCGTCTCGTCGTCGAGGGCCGACACCATCGGGTGGCAGGCGCCAAGAGGGGACCGGCCCCTGCTCATGAGGTGGCGATCTGGGTCGGCGCCCTCAAGCCGCGGATGCTGCGACTCGTCGGCGAGAAGGCGGACGGATGGCTGCCCTCCCTCGCCTACCTGCAGGGCCTCGAGCAGATCGACGAGTCGAACGCGATCGTCGATGCCGCCGCCTCTGCCGCTGGCCGCGACCCACGTGAGGTGCGTCGCCTGCTCAACATCGGCGGTCAGTTCACGGCGCAGCCGAGCGATCGGCTCCTCGTCGGGCCGCCGCGGCAGTGGGC
>NZ_JAJJPG010000025.1:21369-33257 GCF_032907665.1 Intrasporangium sp. | reverse complement strand
AGTTCACGGCGCAGCCGAGCGATCGGCTCCTCGTCGGGCCGCCGCGGCAGTGGGCCGAGCAGCTGGCCACGCTGGTCCTCGAGCACGGCATCAGCGCCTTCATCGCCCCGGGTGACGACCCCGATGTCATCGCGCTCTTCGGCGAGGATGTCGCGCCGGCCACGCGAGAGCTCGTGGCTGCTGAACGTTCCCGCCGCGGGATCACCACAGCTCGCCCGGGCCGGAAGGACTGACGAGCCGTGGATCTCGGTCACCCGCTGGAGTTCGGCGCGTTCATCACGCCACACAACTCATGGGGCCCGACGGCCGACAGCGGACACACCACGGGCGACCCGCTCGCGCCCGTCCGCCTCGCGCAGCACAGCGAGGCCGTCGGTCTCGACCTCGTCGCCTTCCAGGACCACCCCTACCAGCCCCGATTCCACGAGACGTGGACCCTGCTCAGCTGGGTCGCCGGGCAGACCGACCGGATCCGCCTTGCCC
This sequence comes from Intrasporangium sp., assembly GCF_032907665.1. Lineage (GTDB taxonomy): Bacteria > Actinomycetota > Actinomycetes > Actinomycetales > Dermatophilaceae > Intrasporangium. Next base: position 32,774 of record NZ_JAJJPG010000025.1, on the reverse strand, counting down.
CCAGCGTCATCAACGTCCCGATGCGTCAGCCGGCGGTACTCGCCAAGGCAGCCGCGAGCCTCGACCTGCTCTCGCACGGCCGGTTGCAGCTGGCCCTGGGGGCCGGCCACTTCTGGGACGCGATGGAGTCAATGGGCACTCGACGCCTCCAGCCCGGTGAGTCGATCGATGCCCTGGAGGAAGCCATCGACATCCTCCGGGGCGTCTGGGCGGCAGGCGAACGGAACCCTTTGCGCACCAATGGAGTCCACCATCGCGTGGATGGGGTCGTGCGCGGTCCCGCCCCGGCCCACACCCTCCCGATCTGGGTCGGCGGGGGCAAGCCGCGCATGCTCGACCTCATCGGTCGGCTCGCCGACGGCTGGGTCATCCCCGGCGGCACGGTTGGTCTGGGGGACCTGTCCGCGACCGGCCGAGCCGTCGACGAGGCTGCGATCAAGGCCGGCCGCGACCCTCGCGAGATCCGGCGCATCGCCAACGTGTCAGGCAGTTTCGATGCGCGCCGCCGTGGCTTCCTCCAGGGACCTGCGACGCAGTGGGTCGAGCAGCTCCTCCCCGTGGTCCTGGATGACGGCGTCGGCACGGTGGTCCTCGCCTCCGACGGGCCCGCGGCGATCGAGACCTTCGCGGGCGAGGTCGTCCCGGCCCTCCGCGAAGCCGTCGCCGCCGAGCGCGAGCGGAGGGGCACCGAGACCCGGACCATCACGAGCACCTTCGTCCGCGTCCAGCGCCACGTCGGCATCGACTACGACTCCGTCCCGGCGCCGCTGGCCCACGGGGCGGTGGAGCCGGGGGATGCCGCCTACGCCCGCCACCGGTCGACCTACCTGCGTGGAGGGTCGCCGGGGCTCGTGCTGCGCCCACGGGACGTCGGCGAGGTCGCCGAGTCGGTCCGTTGGGCCGGGACCCAGCCGGTCCCGTTGTCCGTGCGCAGCGGAGGTCACGGCATCAGCGGCCGCTCCACGAACCGCGGCGGCATCATCATCGACCTCGGCCGGCTGCGCGAGATCGAGGTCCTCGATCCGGCAACGAGGCGCGTGCGCATCGGGCCGGGCGCCCGCTGGGGCGAGGTTGCCGCGGCGCTGGCTCCGCGCGGGTGGGCGATCACCTCAGGGGACTACGGTGGAGTGGGCGTCGGCGGCCTCGCCACGGCGGGCGGCATCGGCTTCCTCGGGCGTCTGCAGGGCCTGACCATCGATCGACTGCGCGCGGTCGAGATGGTCCTCGCCGACGGATCGATGGTCCGGGCCAGCGAGTCCGAGAACCGGGACCTCTTCTGGGGCGTGCGCGGTGCCGGCTTCCTGCTGGGCATCGTGACCTCCTTCGAGTTCGAGGCCGGAGAGGTGGGCGACATCGGCTTCGGTCAGCTGGTCCACGACGTCACCTCGGACGTGGCCGGCTTCCTCGTGCGCTGGGGGGCAGCCGTGGAGGGGTCGCCGCGCGACACGACGAGCTTCCTCATCATGGGTCCGCCCCGCAACGGACGGGTCGTCGCCCAGACGATGAACGTCGTCGCCTCGGATGACGCCGAGAGGATCCTGGCCAGGCTCCAGGTCCTCGCCGGGGTGGCCCCCCTCATCGGCCAGCAGGCGCAGATCATGCCCTACGCAGCCCTCGTCGCCGCCCCGCCGTCCGCCCACGACGCCCAGGGCCAGCCGGTGGCCCGATCGGGCCTGCTGGACCACGTCAGCCCCGGGTTCGCGAAGCAGGCCGCCGATCTCCTGCACTCCGGTTCCGTCCACTTCTTCCAGATCCGGGCCCTCGGCGGGGCGACGCAGGACATGACCCCCGACGCGACGGCCTTCGCTCACCGGTCGGCGCGGTTCAGCGTCGTGGCCATGGGGGCGAGCCACTCCCGGCTCGACCGCGTGTGGGACGCCCTGGCCCACCACTTCGACGGCCTCTACGTCAGTTTCGACACGGACCGGCGACCCGAGCGAGTCGGCGACGCCTTTCCACCCGCCACCCTCGAACGGCTCCGCGCGCTGAAGCGAACCTACGACCCGGGCAACGTCTTCCGGGACAACGTCCAGATCGAGCCGACCCAGCCCTAGTCCGTATGCCGCTCAGCCGGCACCGCGCCTCACCGCGCGAGGCGCGGGGCGAGCTCAGCGGCATACGGCATGGGTGTGGACTCGTGGCTGGCGACGTTTTCGATAACGTTATCGGAAACGATTGACACGATGCGTCGACGGCTGCAAACGTGGCCCTGTCCATCCCTCTCAAACGACTTCCACACTCACACAATGTGACTCTCTCAACGACGAGGAGACCAACGATGCGCGGGACACCGATCTTGCGGGCCATGGCCGTCGGGACGGTTCTCACGGTGCTCGCGGCCTGCGGCGGCGGCGACGGTGAGACTGGCTCGCCCGGCGAGTCCGGGGGTGACGTCACGATCACGTGGTGGCACAACTCCAACACCAGCCCGGGCAAGGACTACTACGACAAGGTCGCCAAGGACTTCGAGGCCGCCAACGAGGGGGTGACGGTCCAGGTCAGCGCCATGCAGCATGAGGACATGCTGACCAAGCTCGACGCGGCCTTCCAGAGCGGCGACGCGCCCGACGTCTACATGGAGCGGGGCGGCGGCGAGCTCGCCGACCACGTCGAGGCGGGCCTGACCAAGGACCTCAGCACGGCAGCGGCCGACACCATCGGCAAGCTCGGCGGCTCGGTGAACGGATGGCAGGTCGACGGCAAGACCTACGCCCTGCCGTTCTCGGTCGGCGTCGTCGGGTTCTGGTACAACACGTCGCTCTTCGCGAAGGCCGGCGTCACCGAGGCGCCGACGACCTGGGACGAGTTCTACGCCGCCGTCGACAAGCTCAAGGCTGCCGGGATCGAGCCGGTCTCGGTGGGAGCCGGCGACAAGTGGCCGGCGGCGCACTACTGGTACTACTTCTCCCTGCGGCAGTGCCCCAAGCAGGTGCTGACCGACGCGGTCACGAGCCTCAGCTTCACCGACCCGTGCTTCATCCGGGCGGGCGAGGACGTCCAACGCCTCGTGGCAGCGAAACCCTTCAACAAGGGCTTCCTGTCCACGCCCGCCCAGAGCGGGCCCACCAGCGCCTCCGGCCTGCTCGCCACGGGCAAGGTCGCCATGGAGCTGCAGGGCCACTGGGAGCCGGGCGTCATGCAGGGCCTGACCCCAGACAAGAAGGGGCTCGGTGAGGACCTCGGCTGGTTCGCCTTCCCTGCCGTCTCCGGTGGTCAGGGTGACCCGGCCGCCGCCCTCGGTGGTGGCGACGCGTGGGCCGTCTCGCAGGACGCGCCCGACGCCGCGGTCGAGTTCGTGAAGTACATGCTGTCCGACGAGGTCCAGAAGGGCTTCGCCGAGCTCGACATGGGCCTGCCGACCAACCCGGCCTCGACCCAGTACGTCTCGGACCAGGCGCTCGCCGCCCTGATCGAGGTGCGCGACCAGGCGCCCTACGTCCAGCTCTACTTCGACACCGCCTTCGGCGCCTCCGTCGGTGGAGCCATGAACGACGAGATCGCCCTGATGTTCGCCGACAAGGCCTCCCCGCAGGACATCGTCGAGGCGACCCAGGCGGCGGCGGACGCCGCGAAGTGACCGACCTGTTGGCCCCGGCCACCGACCGTGCGGAGGCACCGTCGGCGGCCGGGAGCCCCAGGCCTCGTCGCCGCGGTCCGGGGCTGCGGACGGCGCTCGAGGTCCTCTTCTTCGTCGGCCCGGCGCTGGCGCTCTTCGGCTTCTTCGTCGTGTGGCCGATCGTCAAGGCGGTCCAGTTCTCGGTCTATCGGTGGAAGGGCTTCGGCCCGCTCGACGACTTCGTGGGGCTGCGCAACTACGTCAGCGTGCTGCAGAACGAGGTCTTCACCGACGCGCTCCTGCACAACCTCACCATCGTCGTCTTCTCGATCCTCATCCAGCTCCCCCTCGGCCTCGCCGTCGCGCTGCTCCTCAACCGGCGGATGCCGGGCCAGGGGCTGCTGCGAACGGTCATCTTCGTGCCCTACGTCCTCGCGGAGGTCATCGCCGGAGTCGTGTGGTTCCAGCTGCTCCAACCGCAGTACGGCGTCATCGACGGGCTCCTGTCCGCCGTGGGCCTCGAAGGCCCCGAGGAAGGGTGGCTCGGCACGCCGGAGCTCGCCCTCCCCGCGGTCATCGTCGTGCTGACGTGGAAGTACCTCGGCCTCGCCGTGATCCTCTTCCTCGCTGGTCTCCAGGGCGTGCCGGAGGAGCTCTACGAGGCGGCCGAGATCGACGGTGCGTCGTGGTGGCAGGTCCAGCGACGGATCACCATCCCGCTGCTCGGTCCGACCCTGCGCACCTGGGCCTTCCTGTCGATGATCGGCTCGCTCCAGGTCTTCGACATGGTGTGGATCCTCACCGGGGGCGGTCCGGCCAACGCGACGACGACGATGGCGACCTTCCTCATCAACGAGGGGACGAAGCGGCAGAACTACGGCATCGCCGCCGCGGCGTCCGTCGTCCTGTTCGTCGTCGCGCTCATCATGGCCCTCGCCTACCAGCGCTTCATCCTGCGGCGTGACACGCTCGACGCCGACGTGCCGAAGGGAGCCTCCCGATGAGCGGGCGCACGACCCGGCGCCAGGGCAGGGGCGGCAACCCCCTCGTCTACGCGGTGGCCCTCGCCGTCGTGGCCGTGACCCTCGGCCCGGTGCTCTACGGCGTGCTCGGTGGCTTCCGGACCAACGCCCAGATCGCCGAGACCCCCGCCGGCCTGCCGGACCCCTGGGTCCTGGGCAACTATGCGGGCGTCGTCACCAACCCCGACTTCTGGCAGTACGCCTGGAACTCCACCGTGATCGCCGTGCTCACGACGGCCATCGTCGTCGTCCTCGGCCTCATGGCGGCCTACCCCCTCGCCCGCTACCGGTTCCGCTGGCGCGAGCGGCTCTACCTCGTCTTCGTCCTCGGGCTCCTCTTCCCGGCCACCGTCGCGATCATCCCGCTGTTCATCCTCGTGACGCGCGACCTGCACCTCGGCAACACCTGGTGGGGGGTGGCCCTCCCGCAGGCGGCCTTCGCCCTGCCCATGACGGTCGTCATCCTCCGGCCCTTCCTCATGGCGCTGCCGGACGAGCTGGAGGAGGCCGCCCTCATCGACGGCGCCTCCAGGGTCGGCTTCTTCTGGCGCATCGTCGTGCCCCTCTCCGGACCCGGGATGGTGACCGTCGGGGTGCTCGCCTTCGTCGGCTCCTGGAACGCCTACCTCCTACCGCTGCTCCTGCTCCAGGGCGACATGAAGACGCTGCCGCTCGGCGTCGCGGACTTCTCGTCGCAGTACTCGTCCGACACCGCCGGTGTGTTCGCCTTCACGAGCCTCGCGATGATCCCGGCGCTCGTGTTCTTCCTCGCGATGCAGAAGCGCATCGTCAATGGCCTCCAGGGCGCCGTGAAGGGGTGAGCGGGCCGCCTCCACCAGCCCGCAGCCTCGGCCCGCAGCCTCGGCCAGCCCCGGAACGGCCCCGTCGTTCCCCTCCCAAGGAAGGTCCCGTGACGGATCTGCAAGCCTCTCCCCAGGCCACGCCCCAGGTGACCGCTGACGCGCCTACCGAGGCGACCAAGGCCGCCCCGCGGCCGGTCACCCCTGCTCGCATCCCTGCGGAGGCCGTCGAGCGGATCCGATCGATCATCGCCGGAATGTCCTTGGAGGAGAAGCTCGCCCAGCTCGTCGGCTTCTGGGAGAAGGGGGACGGCGAGGCAGTCGCCCCGCTCCAAGGGGAGTTCGAGGTCACCCAGACGCTCGATGAGGCGACCAGGCACGGGTTGGGCCACCTGACGCGCGTCTACGGCACCCGGCCGGTCGAGCCGGCCGAGCGGGCGAGGTGGCTCTGGGAGCGCCAGCGCAGGCTGGTCCGCGAGACTCGGCTCGGCATTCCCGCCCTCGTCCACGAGGAGTGCCTCACCGGGCTCGCGGCCTGGCGTGCGGCGACCTTCCCCACACCGCTGGCCTGGGGCGCGGCGTTCGACCCCGAGCTCGTCGCCGAGATGGGCGAGGCGATCGGCACCTCGATGCGGCAGCTCGGGATCCACCAGGGTCTCGCCCCGGTCCTCGACGTCATCCGGGACCCCCGCTGGGGGCGCGTCGAGGAGTGCATCTCCGAGGACCCCTACCTCGTCGGCACCCTGGGGACCTCGTTCGTGCTCGGCCTCCAGTCCGCGGGCGTCCACGCCACCCTCAAGCACTTCGTCGGCTACTCCGCATCCGAGGCGGGCCGCAACTTCGGTCCGGTGCAGGCGGGGCCGCGTGAGGTGGCGGACGTGCTGCTCCTTCCCTTCGAGATGGCCGTGCTCGACGGCGGGGCCCGGTCCGTCATGCACTCCTACTCCGAGATCGACGGCGTCCCGGTCGCCGCCGACCCCGACCTGCTCACCGGGCTGCTCCGGGACCGCTGGGGCTTCGACGGCACCCTCGTCGCGGACTACTTCGGCGTCGCCTTCCTCCACCTGCTCCACCACGTCGCAAAGGACCTCGGCGAGGCCGCGGGCCAGGCCCTGGCGGCCGGGGTCGACATCGAGCTGCCGACGGGTGACGCCTACCTCGGGCCGCTCGCCGCAGCGGTCGAGGCCGGCACGGTCGAGGAGTCGCTCGTCGACCGGGCGGTGTTCCGCGCGCTGCACCAGAAGGCAGAGCTCGGCCTCCTCGAGGGGGACGTCGAGCCCGAGCCGCCCACCTCGATCGACCTCGACAGCCTTGAGCACCGCCGGATCGCCTCGCGTCTCGCCGAGGAGTCGGTGGTCCTCGTGTCCAACGACGGGACGCTCCCCCTCGCCGGCCCCGCCCGGGTGGCGGTCGTCGGCCCGAACGCCGACCGCGTCGAGGCGCTCTTCGGCGGCTACTCCTTCATCAACCACGTCCTGTCCCACCATCCCGGGGTCGAGCACGGCATCGAGGTGCAGACGGTCCGTGCCGCCCTGGAGGACGAGCTCGTCGGGAGCGAGATCGTCCACGCCGCGGGTTGCGCGGTGGACGACGACGACACCTCCGGACTCGCCGCTGCCCGCGCAGCCGCGGAGGGAGCCGACGTCGCGGTCGTCGTCGTCGGGGACCAGGCCGGCCTCTTCGGCCGCGGGACCGTCGGGGAGGGCAGTGACCGTGACGACCTCGACCTGCCGGGGGTGCAGCGCGCCCTCGTGGACGCGGTGCTGGCGACGGGCACGCCGGTGGTCCTCGTCCTCGTCACGGGCCGCCCCTACGCGATCGACTGGGCTCTCGACCGGTGCTCCGCGGTGGTCCAGACCTTCTTCCCGGGGGAGGAGGGCGCTGCCGCGATCGCGGGGGTCCTCTCCGGGAGGGTCAACCCGTCGGGGCGGCTCCCGGTCAGCCTTCCCCGGTCGGCCGGCGCGCAGCCCTACACCTACCTGCACCCCGTCCTCGGTGGCGACACCGATGTGACGAACCTCAGCAGTCTGCCGGCGCGGCCCTTCGGCCACGGTCTGTCCTACACGACCTTCGCGCACGAGGGTCTCGCCGTCGACGCCGGTGCTGGGACGTCAGGGCCGATCCGGGCGCGGGTCCGCGTGACGAACACCGGCGACCGGGCGGGCGAGGACGTCGTCCAGCTCTACGGTCGTGACGTCGTCGCGAGCGTGACCCGCCCCGTGGCCCAGCTCCTCGGCTACCGCCGCGTCCGTCTCGAGCCGGGTGAGGCCGTCGTCGTCGAGTTCGTCGTCCCGCCTGCGCGGCTGGCCTTCACGGACCGCCGGGGTGAGCGGGTGGTCGAGCCCGGAGAGCTCCGGCTCTGGGTCGGCCCGTCGTGCGCGGAGCCCGAGACCGAGGCGTCGGTCGACCTCGCCGGGGCGGTCCACCGGGTCGGTATCGCGGACGAGCGCTGGACGAGCACCAGCCTCCGCTGACGGAGCCAGGACCACGATGCCGTATGCCGCTGGGCCCGGCGGCTGCCCATCGCCCTTTCCGGGGTGGTGCCGTCACCAGCATGGTGGACTGGCTGCATGCCCTCGGAGCCGCGCGACCACCGGCCCCTGATCGTCGCCGCGGCGACGGCAGTCGTGTCGCTCGGGCTGGTGGTCAGCGGGGCCGCGCTCGGCTGGCTGGGGCCGGACACGGGTCGGGGCGACGGTTTCTGCGAGGCAGCGACCTCGGGCTGGATCCGGCAACCGGCCAACACGTGGTCCAACCTCGCGTTCGTCGTCGCCGGGCTCGCCGTGGCCCGCCGGGCAGGAACGCGCGAGGGACGGCTCTGGCCGCACCCCAGCCTGGCCACGACGCTGTCGGTCGTCATCGTGCTCCTCGGCCCGGGCAGCATGGCGATGCATGCCACCCAGTCGTCCCTCGGTGGGCGACTCGACCTCCTCAGCATGTACCTGCTGGCAGCCTTTGCGGCGGCCTACGCGTGGATGCGGGTGCTGCGCCGAGGACTGGGCTTCTTCCTCGGGGCGGGCCTCGCGGTCGTCATCACGTGCGAGCTCGTGGAGAACGCCGAGTGGCGCGTTCCCGTGGTGATGTCGGGAGCCAACCTCGCCTTCGGCGTGGCCCTGCTGCTGGCCATGCTGGGCGAGCTGGTCCTGCTCCGAAGAAGGGGCCTTCGCCGCGAGCTCCGTTGGGGCGTCGCAGCCGTCGCGGCCCTGGTGCTCGCGTTCACCGTCTGGACCGCGGCGAAGACGGGGGCCCCGCTGTGCCGCCCGGACTCGATCGCCCAGGGCCACGCGGCGTGGCACGTCCTCGACGCGCTCGCCGCGTGGTTCCTCTATCGGTTCTACGCCAGCGAGAGGTTGGCGGCGTACCGTTGAACTGTGAACACGGTGCATCTCTCGGACGCTGAGCTCGCGCTGACAAGGCACGCGATGCGTGCCTACCTCAGCACGTTCGGCCATGACGAGGCCGACGTCCTCGCTCAGGTGAAGTCGGTCATCGCGAAGCTCGATGCCGCCGAGCACGAAGAGGACGAGCAGATCCCGGTCGGCTGACGGGTCGGGCCGGCCCGACCGACGGATCGGGGCAGCCGGAGCACGGAGGGCGTGCGGGGCTCAGCGCGCCCGGCAGGACGCCCGCTCGACCATCGAGGTCGGCAGCCGCACGTGCGTCTGCTCCGGTTCGCGCCCCTGGAGCAGGGTGACGAGCATCTGCAGGGCGGTGGCGCCGATGTCGTGCAGCGGCTGGTTGATCGTCGTCAGCGGCGGCTGTGAGAGGACGGACTCGGGGATGTTGTCGAAGCCGATGACCGACAGGTCGTCCGGGACGCCCAACCCCAGGTCATGCGCCACGTCGATGGTGCGGATCGCAGACAGGTCGTTGGCGGCGAAGACCGCCGTCGGACGGTCCGGCCGGGTGAGGAGCTCGCGCGCCGGGCCCTCGGTCGACTCGGGCCGGTAGCCGCCGACGAGGACGAGGGACTCGTCGACGACCGCACCCGCCGCGGCCATGGCGTGGCGGAAGCCCTCCTCGCGCTGGCGAGCCGACTCCAGGTCGGGGCGCCCACCGAGGAAGCCGATGCGCCGGTGGCCGAGGCCGAGCAGGTGCTGCGTGGCGAGCACCGCGCCGGCGAAGTTGTCGGACTCGACCGTCGGGACGTCGGTGGGGCCGGTGTGCGGGTCGATCGCGACGACCGGGATCGCGTTGCGGGCGTCGACGACCGTCGGGGTGACGATGATCGCGCCATCGATGAGGGTGCCGCCGAGTCGGGAGAGCGAGCGGCGCTCCCACCCGACGGCCCCGCCCTGGTGGCCGCCGGAGTAGGCGAGCAGCTCGTAGCCGGTCGGGCCGATGGCGGCGGACACTCCCTTGAGCAGCTCGGTGCTGAAGGGCTCGAACTCCGCGACGAGCACCCCGATGATGTTGGTCCGGTGGCTCCGCAGGCTCCGCGCGCCGAGGCTCGTCTCGTAGCCGAGCTCGTCGATGACCCTGGAGACCTTCTCTGCCGTCTCCCGGGAGACGCCGTAGTGGCCGTTGACGACCTTGGAGACCGTCGCGACGGACACCCCGGCGGTGCGCGCGACGTCCTGCATGCGGACACGACCACCCGTGTGCACCGGCCCGACACCCGCCTCTCACGCGTCTCGCGCAGCGGGCGCGCCATGCTGGGCGCCGCGTTCTCGCGCAGTCTCGATAACGTTATCGAGAGGATACCGCGGCACGGCGACGACGCCGGTGCGCCCGGCACCACCCGCCGTGGCACGTCCCGGCCAACCCTGACCAGGCCAACCCTGACCAGGCCGACCCCGACCAGCCCTGGATCACGCCTCCGCGGAGTCGAAGGCGCGTTGCAGCTCGGCGATGTCGAGCTTCTTCATCCGGAAGATCGCGTCGGCGACGGCCTTCTCCTTCGCCGGGTCGGCCGAGTCGAGCTCGGTGAGCATGGTCGGGACGACCTGCCACGAGAAGCCGAACCGGTCCTTGAGCCAGCCGCACATGCTCTCCTCACCGCCGTCGGCGGTCAGCGCCTCCCAGTAGTGGTCGATCTCGTCCTGGTCGGCGCAGAGGATCTGCATCGAGGTCGCCTCGGAGAAGGTGAACTCGGGGCCTCCGTTGAGGGCGGTGTAGGGCTGCCCGTCGAGCTCGAAGTCGACGGTCATGGGGGTCCCGGGAGTGAATGGAGTGGGGAACGGGCTGCCCTCGGGGTAGCGCTGGACCCGCACCACCCGGGAGTTGGGGAAGACCGAGCAGTAGAACTCGGCAGCCTGCTCGGCCTCGCCGTTGAACCAGAGGCAGGGAACGGTCTTGGGCATCGGCGCCTCCTTGCGTCGGCAGGTCACCCCGCCCCTCGGGGTGCAGCTACCGACGCTAGCCACCTGCGGGCCGCAGGTCGACCCCCGGGGTCTGACCCCGCGTCGAATGGCCGTGAAGCGCCTGCCGCAGCCCCCGAGCAGGCCCGGGTCAGCCGATGAGGTGCTCGAGGGCGAGCTGCTGGAGGCGCACGAAGCCGTAGTCCCGCTCCGCGGCCCGCTCGAGGTCGAGCTCCTCGTCGGACGCGAGGAACTGCTCGACCGTCTCCCCGTCCGCGAGCGTGGGGACGGCGAGGTCGAGCACGCCGGCCTGGGCCATCGCGGCCTGGACCTCGGCGTCGGCGCGGAACGCCCTGGCCTTCTCGGCGAGCAGGAGGTAGGTGGACATGCAGGCCCGGGCCGACTCCCAGATGCCGTCGAGGTACTCGGTGCGGGACGGCTTGTAGTCGAAGTGGCGTGGACCGGTGTAGCGCGGTCCGTCCGGGTGGCCGGGGAAGCCGTTCTCGAGCAGGTCGACGGTGAAGAAGGCGGAGATGAGGTCACCGTGGCCGAAGACGAGGTCCTGGTCGTACTTGAGGCCGCGCTGGCCGTTGAGGTCGATGTGGAAGAGCTTCTCGCTCCACAGTGCCTGGGCGAGGGCGTGGGTGTAGTTGAGGTTCGCCATCTGCTCGTGGCCGGTCTCGGGGTTGAGTCCGACGATGTCGCCGTGCTCGAGCTCGGCGATGAG
>NZ_JAJJPG010000025.1:0-21269 GCF_032907665.1 Intrasporangium sp. | reverse complement strand
GGCCGGTCTCGGGGTTGAGTCCGACGATGTCGCCGTGCTCGAGCTCGGCGATGAGGGCGAGGGCGTGCCCGACGGTGGGCAGGAAGATGTCGCCCCGCGGCTCGTTCGGCTTCGGCTCCAGCGCGATCCGCAGGTCGTAGCCCTGGGACGTGATGTGGGCGGCGACGGTGTCCAGACCCTCCCGGTAGCGATCGAGCGCGGCATAGAGGTCCTTGGACCCGTCGTACTCGCTGCCCTCACGGCCGCCCCACATGACGAAGGTCGTCGCTCCCATCTCGGCCGCGATGTCGACCGCCCGGAGCACCTTGCGCAGCCCGAAGCGCCGCACGCCGCGGTCGTTCGACGTCAGGCCACCGTCCTTGAAGACCGGGTGGGTGAAGGTGTTGGTCGTCACCATCTCGATGACGAGGCCGGCCTTGTCGGCGGCGTCCTTGAGGTGGCGGAGGCGCTTGGTCCGGGTCGCCTCGTCGGCGTCGAAGGGGAAGACGTCGTTGTCGTGGAAGGTGATGCCCCAGGCGCCGAGCTCGGCGAGCCGGTCGGAGTACTCCCACGGGTCGAGGGCAGGGCGGGTGGCCGAGCCGAAGGGGTCCGTCCCGGTCCACCCGACGGTCCAGAGGCCGAAGGAGAACCGGTCCTCCTGCGTGGGCGTGATCGTGGACGTGCGAGTCGGTGCCGTCATGGCGGTCCTCCTATTTGTTGTCTCATGCAACTTAAAGCCTCGCTCGGGATAGGGTCAAGAGGTGACGACTCACCGGCCGCGCACTCCGACGCCCGCCCCGCGGCGTGCCCAGCCGCGCACCCGGCAGGCGCAGCGGGTGGACCAGGCCCTGCTGCGCTCGTCCAACCTGGCCCTCGTGGCGCGCACGGTCTTCGCGGCCGACCCGTCCCCGACGCGGGCCGACGTCGCGACCGCGACCTCGATGACGCGCTCCACCGTGTCGCGCCTCGTCGACGATCTCGTCGCCGGCGGGGTCCTTCGCGAGCTGACCCGTGTCGTGGGTCCGGGCCCGGGTCGCCCGGGCACCCCGCTCGCGCCGGGCACGGACCGCTTCGTCGCGCTCGGCCTGCAGGTGAACGTCGGCTACCTCGCCGCGCTCGTCGTGGACCTGAGCGGGACCGTCCTGGCCCAGCACCTCGTCACCGACGACCTCCGCGGCTCGGCCCCCGCGCCCGTCCTCGAGCGCCTCGTCGGCCTGGCCGCCGCGGCGCTCGCAGAGCTGCCGCAGGCACGGGTCCTCGTCGGCGCCGGGCTCGCCCTCCCGGGAATCGTGTCCGCCGGGTCCGGCACCCTCCTGCGAGCGCCCAACCTCGGCTGGTCGGATCTCGACGTCGCCGGCCTCGTCGACCGCGACCGCCTGCGTGGGGCGGCCGTGACGATCGGCAACGAGGCCGATCTCGCCTCCGCGACGGTGACGCGGACCCGACCCGGCCACCCCAGCCCGCTCCAGGACGTCATCTACCTCTCCGGCGAGACGGGGATCGGCGGCACTGTGGTCGTCGACGGCGAGTCGATGCACGGCCGCCACGGATGGGCCGGGGAGATCGGGCACGTCACGGTCGACCCGGCCGGCCCGGCCTGCCCCTGCGGCTCCACCGGCTGCCTCGAGCAGTACGCCGGCAAGCGCGCCCTCCTCGCCGCGGCCGGGCTCGCACCGGAGGCACCGGCGTCGCAGCTCGCCGACGCCGTCCGTGCCGGCGCGGCTGGCCCCCGCTCGGCGGTGGACCGCGCAGCGTGGGCCCTCGGGGTGGCGCTCGCCGGAGTCGTCAACGTCGTCGACGTCCCCTCCGTCGTCCTCGGCGGCCACCTCCGCGAGCTTGCCGACGTGCTCCGGCCGCGCCTCGAGCAGACCCTCCGCGAAAGGGTCCTGTCGGCGCGCTGGGTCACGCCCACCGTCGAGCCCAGCGGGCCGGGTGCCGCACCCGGCGCCCTCGGCGCGGCCTACCTCGAGCTCGAGCGGGTCGTGGCCGACCCCGCTGTGTGGCTGTGACCCGACGGTTGTGCCGTATGCCGCTCAGGCCGCCTCGGTGATGGGGAGCCCGGACTTGGCCGCCTGCTCGTCGAAGTCGTCGTCGAGGAGGACAGCGTGGTGGCCTTGGCTCGCGAGCACCGAGGCCGCGATGGAGGCCCGGTAGCCGGTCGCGCAGTGCACCCAGACCTCGCCCGCCGGGACGTCGTGGAGCCGGTCGAGCAGCTCGTGGATCGGGATGTTGACCGCGCCTTCGATGTGCCCGTCGTCGTACTCCGACGCACGGCGCACGTCGAGCACGGTGACACGGCGGTGGTGCCGGACCTGCCCCAGGTCGGCGAAGGTGGCCCGCTCCAAGGTCCGCAGCGCCGAGTCCGTCCAGTCCGCGGGCTCACCCGTGGCGGACCCGGCGAGCTGGTCGATGCCGATCCGCACGAGCTCGCGCTGGGCCTCGGCCACCTGCTCGGGTGACTCGCCGAGCAGGGTGAGTGGCGTGCCCCACGGCATGAGCCAGCCGACGTAGGTGGAGAACTGGCCGTCGATGCCCAGGTTGAGGGTGCCGCCGACGAAACCTGACGCGAAGGCGATGCGGTTGCGCAGGTCGACGACCCACTCGCCGGCGTCGATGCTGCGGGCGATCGTCTCGCGGTCCGCCGGAGCGGGTGGGGCCAGGGTCGGCGCGTCGGGGCCGCTGGAGTTGGCCGGGCCCATGTGGACGTAGTACGCGGGGTAGGCGTCGAGCCCGTCGAGGGTCTCCCGGACCCACTCGTCCTCGCTCTGTCGGAAGGCCGGGTTGGCCCGCTTCTCCGCGCCGATCGTCGACGCCGTGGTGTCCTCGGTCGTCGACCCCGCTGAGCAGAAGCTGCCGAATCCGTGGGTCGGCAGCACCTGCGCCGACTCCGGAAGCTCCTCGGCGAGCCGGTGCGCCGAGGCGTACTGGTGACGGGCGAGGACCTCCGTGTGGTCAGGCCCCAGCAGGTCCGGTCGCCCGGTCGCGCCGAAGAGCAGGGAGCCGCCGGTGAAGACGCCGACCGCCTCGTCCCCGTCGTGGACGGCGTAGGACAGGTGGGTGAAGGTGTGGCCGGGCGTCGCGATCGCGCGGACCGACAGCCGGTCCGAGACCGCGATGACGTCGCCGTCCGTGACGGGGTTGCGGTCGTACTCGACCTCGTCGGCGCCGTTGACGTGGTAGGTCGCGCCGACGTGCGTGGCCAGGGCGAGCCCGCCCGTCACGTAGTCGTTGTGGATGTGGGTCTCGAAGACGTGGGTGATCGTCACCCCTTCCTGCTGCGCGAGGTCGAGCACGCGGTCGATGTCGCGCTGGGGATCGACGACGAATGCAGTGCTGCCGTCGTGCACGAGATAGCTGCGGTCGCCCAGGCTCGGAGTCTCGATGGGGATGATGGTCGCCATTGTCGTTCGCGTCCTTCCGTCGACGTTTCCATCCTGCCCCATACCCCACGGGGTGTGGTTCCAGTCAGCCCGGAGCCGGCCGCGCATCGGCCCGAGGTGTCGAGGCTGCGACCGTCACTCGCGGTCGTCGACGAGCGGTTCCCTGGGCAGGCGGCGCACCTTGTGCCGACGGCGCCGACGCTCGGGAATCATCGACCGCATCTCCTCGAGCTTGCCGAAGCAGAGCAGCCGGTCCTCGGGCTGGAGCTCGGTCCGGCGACGCGGGTTGGGGATGACCGCCGTGCCCCGGTGGAGGGTGAGCACCGTGATGTCGCGGTCGTCGAGGCCGGACTCGGCGATGGTCTTGCCGACGAGGTCGGCCCCGCCGTGCACGACGAGCTCGGCCACGCCGTAGCCGGTTGACACGGTGAGCCGCTGGCGCACGTCGATCTCGGGGAAGCCGACCTGGTGGGAGATGTAGTCGATGATCGCGCCGGCGACGTCGAGCTTGGTCGCGGTCTCGATGCCCTCGAGGCCGGGAGAGGAGTTGACCTCCATGACGAGCGGCCCGTCGATGCCCTCGAGCATGTCCACGCCCGCCACGCGCAGCCCCATGATCTGCGCGGAGCGCACCGCCGCCTCCTCGTAGTCCGGGGCGAGCGACACCGCCTCGACGGCGCCGCCGCGGTGGACGTTGGAGCGGAACTCGTCTCCGTGCGCGACCCGGCGCATCGCCGCGACCACGCGGTCGCCGACGACGAGGGCCCGGATGTCGCGCCCCTTGGACTCCTTGACGAAGCTCTGGATGAGGACGTTCTGTTTCGTGCTGTGCAGCGTCTCGATGATGGCCTCGGCGACGTTGACCTCCGGTGCGAGGATGACGCCGATGCCCTGGGTGCCCTCCAGGAGCTTGATGACGACCGGGGCGCCGCCCACGCGCTGGATCGCCGGACGGACGTCCGCGCGGTTGCGCACGAACGTCGTCGCCGGCATGCCGATGTGGTGGCGCGAGAGGATCTGCGTGGCGCGCAGCTTGTCGCGGGAGTTCGCTATGCCGTTCGCAGTGTTGGGCGTGTAGACGTCCATCTGCTCGAACTGCCGCACGACGGCGGTGCCGAAGTAGGTGATCGAGTTGCCGATGCGCGGCAGCACCGCGTCGTAGTCCGAGATCGGCCGGCCGCGGAACTGGAGGTCGGGGTCGGGACCGGACAGGTCGATCGCGAAGCGCAGCGTGTTGAGCACCTTCACCTCGTGCCCCCGGTCGAGGGCAGCGGTCCGCAGCCGCTGGGTCGAGTACGACCGTGGGGCGCGCGAGAGGATCGCGAGTTTCATGGGGCGCACCTGCAAAGATGATCGACGTGTTGGAGCCGACCCATCTAAGCACCCACGTCGGGTGGCGCGAGTGGGTGAGCCTTCCCGGATTCGGGGTTCCGTGGATCAAGGCGAAGGTCGACACCGGGGCCCGCTCGTCGTCGCTCCACGCCTTCGACATCGAGCACGTCGCGCGCGACGGCGAGCCCTGGGTGCGCTTCTCCGTCCACCCCTGGCAGCGGTCGGACGCCGACGCCGTCGTCGTCGAGTGCCCCATCCGGGACGAGCGCATCGTCCGCAGCTCCTCGGGGCACGCCGAGGAGCGCATCGTCGTGCTCGTCGACCTCGTGCTGGGCAGGCGCGACCTCCGCGCCGAGCTCACCCTGACCAACCGTGACGAGATGGGTTTCCGCATGCTCATCGGGCGTGAGGCGCTGCGTCAGGGTTTCCTCGTCGACCCCGGCCGGTCCTACCTGGGCGGCCGCCCGCGCCTGGCGATGCGCCGTCGGAACCGGGGCCGCTGATGGCGCGCGCGTCCTTCGGCATCGGGCCGGTCCGCATCCGCCCGGGCTATGCCCGCGAGGTCGAGCTGCCGATCACCAGACTCGTCACGGGCGCCGAGATCACGCTTCCGGTCCGGGTCGTGCACGGGCGCGAGGAGGGACCGACCGTGTGGATCACGGCTGCCATCCACGGTGACGAGGTCGTCGGCATCGAGGTGATCCGGCGGGTCCTGGCCAGACTCAACCCGAAGGCGTTCCGGGGCACTCTCGTGGCGGCGCCGATCGTCAACGTCCTCGGCTTCACCGCCGGAGACCGCTACCTCCCGGACCGACGCGACCTCAACCGGTCCTTCCCGGGCTCTGCCCGCGGCTCCCTGGCGAGCCGCATCGCCCACTTGGTCATGACCGAGGTCGTCGGCCGGGGCGATGTCGGGATCGACCTGCACACCGGCTCGTTCGGGCGCACCAACCACCCGCAGATCCGCGCCGACCTCGACGACCCGCGCACCCTGGCCCTCGCCGAGGCCTTCGGGGCGCCGGTTCTCATCAACGCCCGGCTGCGCGATGGATCGCTCCGCGCGGCCGCCCGCGAGCGGGGGGCCGCGGTGCTCCTCTACGAGGCGGGGGAGGCGTGGCGCTTCGACGAGTGGGCCATCGACGCGGGCGTGACCGGAGTTCGGCGGGTCCTCGCGGCGCTGGGCATGGTCGATCCGGTCGTCGAGGAGGCGTCGGCCCCGAGTCTCGTGTCCAGGTCGAGCGGTTGGGTCCGCGCGCGGCGCACCGGCATCCTCCAGCTCGACGCGGTCCTCGGGCAACGGGTCGAGGTCGGTGACCGCCTCGGCAGCCTCTCCGACTCCTTCGGCAAGACGCTGCGCCTCGTCCACGCCGACCGGGCCGGCATCGTCATCGGCAGGACCACCACGCCGCTCGTCAACCGGGGCGATGCCCTCATCCACATCGCGGGCCTGGAGCCGAGCGCCGCTCCCACGCCCATCGCGACCGGGGCCGGCGAGGTGGACGACGAGGAGCCCCTGCCGCACCACGACCTCGAGCCGGACCTGAGCTGAGCCGGAGGCAAGCTCGAGCAGGCACGTGGAGTACGTTGCCGCCATGAAGGAGAGCAGGACAGAGCGCGCCGTGATCGCCGGGACTGCCGTGCTCGCGCTCGCGCTCGTCGTCGGCGGTGCATGGGCATGGCGACGCGAGCCGGACTCCTTCGGGTGGTTCGCCTATGCGCCGTTGGTGGAGGAGCCGCCGTCACAGCTCGTCTTCATGGGTGGCGGCCGCGCTGCAGCATGTGCAGCTGTGGCAGTCGGCCTGTTCCTCCTCGCCGGGCTCTTCGGCTTCCTGCTCGGGCGCCGGCAGTCCCGTCACGACCACTCGGTGTAGGCAGCCCGATCCAGACGGCGCCTCCGGGCGGTTACGATGCCAGCGTGCCCAGTCTCGTGCTCACCGTCATCGGCGACGACCGTTCCGGCCTCGTGGAAGCGCTGGCCAACGTCGTCACCGCGCACGGCGGCAACTGGGAGCGCAGCCAGCTGACCGAGCTCGCCGGCAAGTTCGCGGGCATCGTCGTCGTCTCCGTGCCGGCCGACCGTGTCGACGAGCTGACCAGTTCGCTCCACGAGCTCGACGGCCTGCTCGAGGTGTCGGCGCACCCCGGGGCCGAGGCCCCCACTGCCCTGCCCGCACAGGCGCAGCACACCCTCTCGATCGACCTCGTCGGCAACGATCATCCGGGGATCGTCCACGACATCTCGGCCGTGCTCGCTCGTCACGGCCTGAGCATCGTCACGATCGAGACCACGACTCGGGAGGCTCCCATGGCAGGCGGCCTCCTCTTCGAGGCCCACGTCGTCGTCCGGCTGCCCCGGTCCGCGGAGGTCGCGCAGGTCCGCAGCGACCTCGAGCGGCTCGCGTCGGAGCTGCTCGTCGACCTCGATGTGAGCGAGCAGTAGGCCGAGCCGTATGCCGCTGAGCGCGGACCCGCACGTCGTCGTCCTCGTCGAGGGGCGGAGTGACGCCGCCGCCCTGGCCGTGCTCCTGGACGCCAGGCGGCTCGACGGTGAGGGCCACGTGCACGTCGTCTCGATGGACGGCGTCACCAACGTCGCCCGCGATCTGGGCCGGACGCGGCACGAACACCCCCAGGCCCTGGTGCTCGGTCTCTACGACGTGGCGGAGGAGCGTTTCGTGGCCGGCGCGCTGCGGCGAGCCGGTGTCCTGCTCGACGGCCACGGCGAGGTCTCACGGCAGACGGCGCGCGCCGCCGGGCTGGACCTTGCCGCACACGGCTTCTTCGTCTGCGACAGCGACCTCGAGGACGAGCTCATCCGGGCGGTGGGGACTGCCGCGGTCGAGGACGCCCTCGACGAGATGGGTCAGCTCGAGCGGTTCCGGACCTTCCAGTACCAGCCCGAGTGGCGGGGTCGGGAGATCAGCGACCAGCTCCACCGGTTCGCCGGTAGTGGGTCCGGGCGCAAGGTCGCGCTGGCGGAGCGGCTCGCCGGGCGGCTCGACGAGAGGACGACCCCGCCGCCCCTGGCCGGCCTGCTCGACCGGATCTCCCAGCACCTCGACGGTCAGGGCGGCTAGGGACTCGGTCGGGCCGCAAGTGCCCTTCGCTCCGCCCACTCCTCGGCGAGGATGGCATAGGTGTAGCCGTCGACCCAGCCCAGCTCGGCGTGCCACGAGTCCTTGACGCCGTGCTGCTCCCGACGCATGCCGAGCTTCTCCATGACCCGCCACGACGCGACGTTGTCGGCGAAGCATCCGGCGGTCACGCGGCGCACGCCAAGGTCGACGAAGGCCAGATCGAGCAGCGCGCCGCCGATGAGGGTGGCGTAACCGCGGCCGGCGCATTCGGGGTGGAGGATGTAGCCGAGTCCCGCCTCCGACCCGCGCCATGGCCCGTCCGCGACATGGGACTGGCCCATGCCGTCCGTCACCCAGAGCGAGCCGACGCCCACGACACGGTCGCCGAGCAGGGCGATGGCCGTGTGGTCGTCCTGATGAACGTGCTCGCTCGGCTCGTCGTCGGTGAACCACACCTTCCGCAAGGCGGCAGCGTCAACCGTGGTACGCAGCAGCCATTGGGTCACGTCGGGCCGGTTTCGCCACGTGAGGACGGGCTCGAGGTCGTCAGCGACAGGAGGTCGAAGGACCAGGGGCCCGACTGTGCGGGGCCAGGTGGGTGAGGATCTCTTCACGCGACGAGGCAATCAGTGATCCTCCGCCTGAACAACCAGATATCAGGGTGCCGCTCACCCGATGACGTGAACTGCGTGCAGGCCGAGCCAGGCGGCAAGGTCGTCGAGCTCGGCCTGCACGGCTGCTCGAATGGGGCGGGTGAAGCGGACATCCTCATGGATCGCTTCGACGCGAAACACCCCCGCCTTGCGGTCCGCCTTGGCGTCGACCTTCCCGACCAGCCGATCGCCGTGCAGCACCGGCAAGGCGAAGTAGCCCCAGCGTCGCTGGGCCGCAGGCTTGTACATCTCGAGGGTGTACTCGTAGTCGAAGAGCTCGAGGGCCCGCTTCCGGTCGTGAACGAGCCGGTCGAAGGGCGACAGCAGGGCCGTCCTCCCCCGGAACTCCTCGTCGGCGAGCTCGAGCTGGCCCGGGTCGACGCGCCACTCACCCTCAACGCCCTCGACGACGGCGGGCACTCCGGAGTCCCCGACGACGGCCGGCTCGATGGGCACCGCAGTGCCGGTCGCGCGGGCGATCCCGAGCGCCCGGAGGCGACGCTCGTCACGGAGTCGCTTCGCCTCCGCCGACGACAGGGTCGGTAGGTCGGCGGGATAGGCCCGGGAGGCGACGTCGAAGACGCGCTGTCGGCCCTGCCGGCCGACGATCGCCACCTCGCCCCGAAGCACGAGAAACTCCAGCATCTGCGTCACGTTGCGGTTGTTGGTCCAGCCCGTGGACGGCCAAGGCACGACCGAGGTGTCGGGCAGGTCCTTCGACAGGAGGGGCCCATCCGCCGCCAGCCGGGCGAGCAGGTCGTCTCGGAACGACGCGTTGGCCTCGAACCAGGCGCGGGACGCGGGATAGCTCGGGTACTGGTCTGCATCAGCGAGGTAGAGCGGCAGGTCCTCGATCGGCCGGATCAGGGCGTTGAACTCGAAGAGGGTCCGGTGGTGCTCCAGCCCCGCCTTGAGGTGGGAGGTCTGGTAGGACGAGCCCAACCGGCTCCAGGCCACGAGGTCGGCACTCGGCGCCACCGCCGCCGTGGGGTCGAGCTGGAGCAGCGTCAGCTGCCGCACGACCTCGAGCAGGTCGGTGGGGCGCTCGGCGTCGAGGAGCTGGGCGCGCACCGCGATGCGCCGCGCCTGCTCCCTGGTCAGGCGGGCCACGTCCATCCGACGACCATAGACCCGACCACCCCCACTCGAGTGGCCTCGTTCTCCACAGCAGGGCGGGCACTTCGGGGCCACTCGACTCGTCCGCCCACTTCGCGCCCACTCGAGTGGCCTCGTTCTCCACAGCAGGGCGGGCACTTCGGGGCCACTCGACTCGTCCGCCCACGTCGACGGGGCTGGGAGGAGGGCGACGTCGTGAGCCGGCCCAGCGGCATACGGTCGTGTGGTGCGCGGGTGAAGGTCAGCGAGGCAGGAGGAAGTACGACAGCGCGGGGCTCGTGGTCACGTCGCGGAACGGGTAGCCGAGGGCCTCGACGTGCCGGTGGAAGTCGGCATCGTCGGACACGCCCTCGAAGGCGCAGAGCACGCGCCCGTAGTCCGCCCCGTGGCTGCGGTAGTGGAACATCGTGATGTTCCACCGGGTGCCGAGCTGCGTGAGGAACCGGGTGAGCGCCCCCGGGTGCTCGGGGAACTCGAACGAGTAGACCTGCTCGCGCAGTTCGGGCGGGTGGCCGCCGATCATGTAGCGCACGTGGGTCTTCGCGGTGTCGTCGTCCGACAGGTCGATGACGGGATAGCCAGCTGCAGCGACCCCCTCGGCGATCTCGGTCCGCTCGGCGAGGCCCCGCACGAGCTGGACGCCGACGAAGATCCGCGCCTCGTCCGAGCCGTCGACGCGGTAGTTGAACTCCGTGACAGCGCGTCCCTTGAGCACCCGCAGGAACTCGAGGAATGACCCGGCCCGCTCCGGGATGGTGACTCCGTAGAGTGCCTCGCGATGCTCGCCGACCTCGGCCCGCTCGGAGATGTAGCGCAGCGTGTGGAAGTTGACGTTGGAGCCGGAGAGGACGTGGGCCAGCCGCTCGCCGTGGACGCCGTTGGCCTCGACATACTTCTTCAGCCCCGCCAGGGCCACTGCTCCGGCGGGCTCGGCGACCGCCCGGACGTCCTCGAAGATGTCCTTGATCGCCGCGCAGATCTCGTCGGAGTCGACGGTGACGACGTCGTCGAGGTAGGCGTGGCACATCTCGAAGGTCAGGTCGCCGATGCGCTTGACCGCCACCCCCTCGGCGAAGCGACTCACCTCCGGCAGCTCCACCGGGTGCTGTGCGGCCAGCGCGGCGCTGAGGCAGGCGGCGTCCTCCGGCTCCACGCCGATGACCTTGATCCCCGGCATGAGGTTCTTGATGAGTCCCGCGACTCCCGCGGCCAGCCCGCCGCCGCCCACCGGCACGAAGACGCGGTCGAGGTGTGCGTCCTGCTGGAGGAGCTCGAGGCCGATGGTGCCCTGCCCGGCGATGACGAGCGGGTCGTCGAAGGGGGCGATGTAGGTGTACCCGTGCTCCTCGGCCAGGCCGCGGGCCTCGGCCTTCGCCTCGTCGAAGGTGTCGCCGAAGAGGACGACGGTGGCACCGTGCCCCCGCACCGCGTCGACCTTGATGGGGGCGGTCGTCACCGGCATGACGACGACCGCCTGGATGCCGAGCAGGGCCGCGGAGAGGGCGACGCCTTGGGCGTGGTTGCCGGCCGAGGCCGCCACGACGCCGCGCGCGGCCTCCTCGGGAGCGAGCGCGCGCATTCGCGTGTAGGCGCCGCGGATCTTGAAGGAGTGGACCGGCTGACGGTCCTCCCGCTTGACCTGGACGGTGTTGCCGAGACGCTCGGAGAGTGACTCCATCACCTCGAGGGGCGTGACGACGGCCGCCTCGTAGACGGGTGCCCGAAGCACGTCGCGGAGCAGGTCGGCCACAGTTCGCAGGGTAGACCCGGGGTGGTGGGCCCCACACCGTCGCCCAGGGGACGAGATGCCGTATGCCGCTGGGCCCGGTCCCCGCGGCGGAGCTCCTTCGCGGGTGGCCGGAACCCGCCCCCACGTCGTCTACATCTCCGTGGTCGGTGCGGACCGGACACCGGTCGTCAGCCGGGTCGACCGGGCCATGTTCGGTTACGTCGAGCAGAAGCGGCTCTCCGAGGAGGTGATCGCCGACAGCGGTCTGCCGTGGACCACCCTGCGGGCCAACCTCACCCCGGAGCGTGCCGTCGGCCGTCGCAGGTGGGAGCAGTTCCTCGAGGAGCGCGTTGGAGCCCGTTCCACCACGGTCGCGTGAGGGGCGCGGGACAGGCCCCGGTCCGCCGCGTCGTCAGCGCTTCGCCGGGCGGAAGCCTGCGGCCACGGCATCGGCAAGAGTCGCGAAGCACTGCTCGGGGTTGGTCACGAGGTAGGACTGCTGGCCGGGGGAGTGCGCGATCATCGACGACTCGTTGCCCTTGATCGGCTCCGCCTGCGGGCAGGGATGCTCGTCGCCCGGAAGCGGCCAGTCGGCTCGCGGTCGAACGGGAGGCGGCGTGGCGCACAGCCAGCCCTTGTCGGGGCTCGCCCGGTCGGCCGCGACGTAGGCCGCCTCGCGAGGATGCGCCCCGTAGCCGTCGCGCGAGTCGAAGCGGGCGACGGCGTAGCCACTCGTGATCTGGGCGAGACCGACGTCGGTGCGACCGACCTCGACGTAGCGGAGCAGTCGGCCATACTGGTCCCGGCTCGTCCGCGCCCCCGGGACGAGGCTGACCTGCCGGCCACCGATGACCCGGCGCAGGTTGCCCACCGAGGCCTCGAAGCCACACTCGTCGCGCTCGGGGGAGTCGATCCCGATGATCCGGAGCTTCTCGACGGTGCCTCCGCGGGCGACGTGGATGGTGTCGCCGTCGACGAACCGCGTCACCTCCCACAGCACCGGCAGGCTCGTCGACCGGGTCGGTGCCGGCGCGCGAGGAGGCGGCGAGCTCGAGGAGGAGGGCGGTCGTGGCTGCGACGGGACTTCTCGGCTCGTGGACGGCGGTGTCGGGCTCACGGGGGCGACGGCGCGGGCGGCGGTGGGCGCAGCTGTGCTGGCGGCGCCGGACGGGTGTGCGTCGTCCCCTCGGACAGGAAGACACGAGGAGAGCGTGACGGTGGCCAGCGCCGCCACGGCGAGCGTTGCCACCCGGCGAGCTTCCCCCGCCTGCCTCAGACCGACCATCACGTCGATCCTGACATGCCTCCGGAGAGCGCGTGACGGGAATGCTGTCATGCGATCGAAATGAAATGGCTTGTGCTGCGGCCCTCCTGCGAGGGTGGCGCCATGAAGCGCGAGCGCGACAGCCTCCTGGCGCGGATCGAGACGTACCTCGACCTCGTGCCCAGGGAAGCGGCCATGACCGAGGAGGTCGGACCGTTCACGCTCTTTGTCCCCGACGAGGGGACGGGCTGGCACTTCTATGCCAGACCGCGGCTCCGCGGGTCCGCAACCTTCACGTCCAGGGCGGTGGAGAAGGTCCTCGCCAGACAGGCTGAGCTCGGGCTCCCGCCGGCCATCGAGTGGGTCGACGAGGTGACCCCCTCCCTGCTGCCGGCAGTCCGCGGCGCGGGCTACGAGCCGCGGCGGCATCCACTGCTCACCCTCCCCCGGCACCTTGCCGTCGAGCCTGACTCGCGCGCCCGGCCGCTTCCGTCCGCCGACCCGCACCTGAGCATCGCCTTCGGCACCGTCAAGGCGGGCTTCCGCGGCAGGGACGAGGTGGAGCGCCACGACACGGGTCGCAAGCCCGAGCTCATCGAGCAGGGCGCGCTCATCGTCGTCGCGTCCTACGAGGGCGGCCGTCTCTGCGGGGCCGGCTCGGCGGCGCCCAGGGGCGACGTGGCGGAGCTGATGGGCATCGCTGTGCCGCCGGGCCATCGCAACCGCGGTCACGGCAGCGCCATCACGCGGTCCCTCGTCGCCGCCTGTCGGGAGCGGGGTGTCGACCTCGTCTTCCTCACGGCCAGCTCCGACACCGCGGCCGGGATCTATCGACGGGTCGGCTTCACCGACACGGGGACGGGCTACGTCCTCGAGCTCGACAGCTGAGCTGGGCCGACCGGGACGGCTGCGACAGTCGGTGGCCGGTGGGAGAGTCTCCGTCATGGCAACCTTCACCGGATCCGACGAGCTGCGGGGCGCGGAGTTCATCGACGCGGACCTGCGTGGCGCCCGTTTCGTCAGGGCCAACCTGACCGGCGTCGTGATGCGCGGGGTCGACGTGGCGGGGGCGGACATCGACTCGCCGTGGCTCCTCGAGGGCGGCGAGAGCTCCTTGCAGGTCAACGGCGTCGACGTCGCCCCTCTCGTCGAGGCCGAGCTCAACCGCCGCTTTCCGGGTCGCGCCGACCGGCGTGCCGGGGATCCCGAGGGCCTGCGGGCGGCCTGGGCCGCCCTCGAGCGCACCTGGGCGGCCACGCTCGAGCGCGTCGCGGCCATGCCGGAGGGGACCGTCGACGTGTCTGTCGACGGTGAGTGGTCGTTCGCGCAGACGCTGCGCCACCTCGTCATGGCCACGGACGTGTGGCTTCGTGGGGCGATCCTCGAGGTCGAGCAGCCCTACCACCCCATCGGCCAACCCAACGCCGACTACGCGACGGACGGCTACGACCTGTCCGTCTTCTCGACGGGAGCTCCGTCCTACGACGAGGTGCTCGAGGTCCGGGCGGGTCGCGTCGCGATGGTGCGAGACTTCCTCGCTGCCGTCACGTCG
Source organism: Intrasporangium sp. (assembly GCF_032907665.1). Classification (GTDB taxonomy): domain Bacteria; phylum Actinomycetota; class Actinomycetes; order Actinomycetales; family Dermatophilaceae; genus Intrasporangium. Next base: position 7,187 of record NZ_JAJJPG010000025.1, on the reverse strand, counting down.
GAGCAGCTCGCGGTGACGCGCAGGAACCCGTGGGCACCTGATCACCCGGAGACGACCCGCTCGTGCCTGCACGTGATCCTCGAGGAGGAATGGGAGCACCACCGCTACGCCGTTCGCGACCTCGACGCGATCGAGGCGGGCTCTGGCGCGTGACCGTCCCCTTGTCGGACGACGGGCATCTCGGCAGCGGCGACCCCGGCCACGACAGGAGGTGCCGTATGCCGCTGAGCCAGCTCAGCGGCATACGGCACCCTTGTCCGTGGTTCAGAGGGCGATACGGACGACCGCAGCTCCACCCGGGAGCACCGAACCCGTGGTGACGTAGGCGGACCCGCCGCGGATGGCCACGCCGTACGGCGCGAAGAGGCCGCCCGCCACGACGTCGTGGGAGTCTGCGCCGGGAATGACCTCGACGAGCGCGCCGATCGGCCCCGAGAGCAGACCGTTCGACGCGAGCTCGACCGCGTATAGCGTCCCGTCATCGGCGAAGGCCAGCGACGTGACGTTCGTCAGTCCGGTCGCCCAGGCAGTCGGTGCGTGTCCGGGGACGAGACGCCAGATCGTCGACGATCCCTGCTCGAAGGGGAATCCGACGAGCTGCGAGACGTACCACGCTCCGTCCAGTCCCCGCCGCCACGAGTCGTCGTGAACGATGGAGTCTCGCCATTGAGTAGCCCTCCCATGAGTCCCCCGATGACTGCCCTGACGTGTCGACGGTAGGGCCGTGCCCGCGTGCTGTCCGGTGACGGTGGAAAGCGGCGTGATGCGTGCGGATATGTCCTCAGCCCAAGGTGTTCCACCGGATTGACAGGACCAGGCCCGCGGCGAGGAGGAGCCCCGCAAGGGCCGCGAACGCCGCGCTGAGGTCGACGTCCTGACGTTGCGTCGTCACCTGCTTCGGCAGGTCCGTGAGCACTGTGGACAGCTCCCTCGCATCGGTCGCACCGAAGTAGGCGCCGCCCGTCGTCTCGGCCACGCTCCGCAAGGTGGGCTCGTCGACGACGAGGAAGCTGCGGGCGACCCGCCCTCCGCCACCTGGGCCGCCGAACCCGAACGCATGGCGGGGCTCGAAGCCGCCGTACTGTTCGCGCGAGCAGGCGAGTGACGTCGGGTTGGTCGTGCCGAAGCCGATGGGGTAGACGCGCACGCCACGGGCCGCCGCTTGCTCGGCGGCCTGCTCGGGGGTGACGCCACGGGTGTTGGCGCCGTCGGTGAGCAGCACGATGATCTCCGGGACGGGCTCCGCTCGCACGAGCGACTCCTCGCTCGTCGTGTCGGGGCCGGGTGGCGGCGCGGGGGGGTCGGACGGCCCGCCGAAGTCGAGGTCGCTGGACACCTCGACGGGATCACTCGGCGGCACCTTCGGGTCGATCTCCGCGATGGCGTCGATGGCCGTGAGGATCGCCGCGCCGATCGTCGTCCCGCGTCCGGTCGTCACCCCGTCGATGGCCGAGAGCAGGTCGTCGCGGTCGGTCGACGGGGCGACCGCGACCTGCGCGAATCCGGAGAAGATGACGAGGCCGAGCTTCGCCTCCGGTGGCTGGGCCTCGACGAAGTCGCGCACGGCCGACTGTGCCGCCGTGAGCCGGTTGGGGTCGACGTCCGTGGCGCACATCGACCCGGAGACGTCGAGGGCGAGCAGGATCGTGGTCCCCGAGACCGGCACGTCCGTGCGGACCTGGGGCCTGGCCGAGGCGACCCCGAGGAGGGCGAGGCTCGCGAGGACCAACGCGATGGGCACGTGCCGCCGCCAGGGGCGGCTTCCTGCGGCCGCCGCACGGACGAGGGCGACATTCGAGTAGCGGACCGTGCGACTGCGCCTGCGGCGCAGCTTCCAGACGTACGCGGCGAGCAGCGCCGGTGCGGCGAGGAGGAGCACGAGGAGGAGTGGCTGTCCGAACGACACTCAGATCACCCGCCCCTGCCGGACCACCGCGATCGTCGCCCCAGCCGCGAGGAGCAGGCCGGCGAGAGCCGCGACGAGGGAGGTCACCTCGTGCGGCACCGTGCGCATCGTCCAGTTCAGCTCGATCGAGTCGTAGATGGCGGCGAGCGAGGCGGCGTCATCAGCCTCGCGATATGTGCCGCCCGTCGTCTCGGCGAGGGCCGTCAGCCCCTCCCGGTCGAGCGCGGTGGCGATGCTGAAGCCGTCGATCTCGAGGACCGCGCCCTGGGGAGTCCCGACCCCGATGGGCTCGATCCGGACTCCGGCAGCCGAGACGAGCTCGGCCACGTCGCGAGGCTCGGGGCCGGTCGTGTTCTCGCCGTCGGTGAGCAGGACGATCGAGGTCCCGCCGTAGTAGCCGATGTCCGACTCCTCCTCGGTGCCGGTCTCGGAGTCGGCGACCCGGGTGATCGGCTTGCCCGCGATGGCGCTGAGCGCCCCGAGGATGCCGCCCCCGAGCGACGTCTCACCCGAGGCGTCGAGCCGGTTGACGGCGGCGAGGACGGCGGCCTTGTCGGTGGTCGGCCGTTCCGTGACGAGCCCGGTCCCGCCGAAGGCGACGACCCCGAGCCGGACCGAGGGCGGCTGCTTGTCGATGAAGGACCGTGCGGCAGCCTTGGCCGCGTCGAGACGCGTCGGCGCGATGTCCGTGGCCGACATGCTCGTCGAGACGTCGAAGGCCAGCACGACCGTGCCCTCCCGCCGCGGCTCGGCGATCGAGGCGACCGGCCTCGTCATGGCGACGACGAGGACGACCAGGGCCGCCACGAGCAGTGCCGGGGCAACGCGCGCCCACGTGTCCCTCGGCTCCGGGGCGAGGACGAGCCCCTGCCGAGCCAGCTCCGCACGGCGTTCGTCCTGCCGTCTCACCAGCCTCCTGAAGCCGGCGACGACGAAGGGGACGACGAGGAGCCCGAGCAGGGCCCACGGCCAGGTGAGGGTCATCGGGGTCATCGCCGCCGCCTCCGTCGCAGCTCCGAGACCCGCACGAGCGCCCGGACGAGGTCGTCGTCGGTGCTGATGCCGTGGAGGTCGACGCCCACCCGGCGAGTGCGTGCCTCGAGCTCCTCCTGCCCCTCGGCTGCGGCCGTCGCCAGCCGTTGGCGGAAGCCGGGATCGCTCGTGTCGACGAAGATCTGTTCCCCGGTCTCGGCATCCTCGACGTAGATCGAGCCGACGTCGGGAAGGTCGGACTCACGCGGGTCGCTCACCTGGAGGGCCACGACCTCGTGCCGGCGGGCGAGCAGCGAGAGCGGTCGCTCCCACCCGTCCGCGCTGATGAAGTCGGACACGATGATGACGAGGGAGCGGCGGCGGGCGAGCCCGGCCGCTGCCCGGAACAGGGCGGCGAGGTCCGTCACTGAGCCGGCCCCGCCACGTTGGTGCTGGCGCTGGTCGAGCGCGGACTTCGCGATGCGCAGGACCTGGTTCCGTCCGCTTGCCGGGGGGATGACCGTCGTGACGCCGGTGTCGAAGAGGATCGCGCCGACCCGACTCCCACCCCGCGTGAGGACGCGGGACACGACGGTGGCGACCTCGGCGACGACGAGCCCCTTCTGCCGGTCAATCGGCCCGAAACCCATCGACGCGGACAGGTCGAGCAGGAGCCACGTCGTGATCTCACGGTCCTCGACGTACTCGCGGACGAAGGGCGTGTCGAGCCGGGCGGTGACGTTCCACTCGATGTGGCGCAGGTCGTCGCCCGGCTCGTACTCGCGCAGGTCGGTGAAGTCGAGGCCCATGCCCTTGAAGAGGCTGCGGTAGTCGCCTTGCAGCAGCCCGTCGAGCCTCCGGACGACCCGCCACTCGAGCCGTCGGAGGAGTCGCTCGGCGCTCAGGGTCGCGGTCGCGTCCATGATGACTCGGGCTCGTGGGCGACGCTCGTGGGTCGTGGCACCGCGTCGACGATCGGGACGAGGAGGTCGTCGGCGGCGAGATCCTCGGCGAGGGCCTCGTAGGACAGGACGACGCGGTGCCGCAGCACGTCGAGGGCGAGGTCGCGGACGTCCTCGGGGAGGACGTACTCGCGGCCGCGGAGGAAGGCCAGGGCACGGGCCGTGAGGACGAGGTTGATCGAGGCCCGAGGGCTCGCGCCATAGGTGAGATAGTGCGCGAGGTCGTCCCGTCCCACCCCGGCCGGGTCACGCGTCGCCGTGGCGAGCCGGACCGCGTAGTCGATGATCGCCGGGTCGGTGTACACCTCGTCGACCTGGCGCTGGTAGTCGCGGAGCAGGTCCGGGTCGAGCACTCGGTCGGTCCGGACCGCACGGCCGATCTGCCGCTCAACGACGACGAACTCCTCTGCAGCCGAGGGATATCCGATGAGGACCTTGAGCATGAATCGGTCGACCTGCGCTTCGGGGAGCTGGTACGTGCCCTCCGACTCGATCGGGTTCTGGGTGGCCATGACGAGGAAGGGGTCCGGCGCCGGGTAGGTCTGGCGGCCGATCGTCACCTGCCGCTCCTGCATCACCTCGAGCAGGGCACTCTGCACCTTGGCGGGGGCGCGGTTGATCTCGTCGGCGAGGACGAGGTTGGCGAAGACCGGCCCGAGGGAGACCTGGAACTCGCCGTCCTTCTGGTTGTAGATCCGGGTCCCGACGAGGTCGGCGGGGACGAGGTCGGGAGTGAACTGGATCCGCTGGAACTCTCCTCCGATCGCCGCCGCGAGCGTCTTGATCGCCATCGTCTTCGCCAGGCCCGGCACGCCCTCGACGAGCAGGTGGCCCCGCGCGAGGAGGGCGACGACCATGCGCTCGAGGAGGACGTCCTGCCCGACGATGGTCCGCTTGACCTCATAGAGGGTCTGCTCGAGCAGCTGGTGCCCGGAGCCTCCTCGTGCCTCGTGGGTCCGGTCGCCCTCCATGTCGGCTCCTCCTCCAGCTGGTGGGTCTGGGTTCGTCAGTGTTCGTCAGCCTTCGTCAGCGTTCGTCGGTGCTGTCGGTCCTGTCGGTTGGTCAACGTCAGCGGGGTGGACCTCCTGCCGTTCCTCCTGCGGTGGCGATGGGAACGGCGAAGCCGATCCCGACGAAGAGGCTCTCGTCGTTGGGGTTGGCCAGGCCGGTGACGATGCCGACGACTTGGCCGTTCGCGTTGAGGAGCGGCCCCCCGGAGTTGCCGGGGTTGACCGCGGCGTCGATCTGGATGAGGTTTCGCAGCCGCCGGCCCCCGTCGACCCGAACGTCGCGGTCGAGCGCCGAGACGACGCCGGCGGACAGGGAGCCGGGCAGCCCCAGGGGGTGGCCGACCGCGTAGACCGGGGTGCCGATCTGGACTCCTCCACCCAGCACCGCGGGGACCACTGTCTCCGGAAGGGTCTCGGGCTCGAGAGCGGCGATGTCGTTGTCGGGGTCCGCCGAGGCGATGGTGGCTGGGGACCGTGTGCCGTCGGTGTACGCGACCGTGATCGAGTCGGCGTCCTCGACGACGTGCAGTGCGGTGAGGATGGCGCCGGTGGCGTTGACGATGACCCCCGCGCCCGTCCCGCCGAACTCGCCCTCGCTGTTCGCTCCGCGGGTCGTGATGAGGACGAGGGAAGGCTGGATCGTCGCGAAGGCGAGGGTCGCCTCTGCGGGCGCTCGCGCCTCCTCCTCAGCCTGCGCCTCGAGCCCGACCGACACACGGGCGTCGACGTCTCGCTGGGTCAGTGGCGGGGGGTCCGGGTCGCGGAGGGCGAGCAGGGCGACAAGTCCCGCGACGAGGGCGATGGCCAGGACAACGAGCCACGGACGTTGCCGGAGGCGGTCGGGCCAGCGCCCACGGTGACCGTTCTCGACGCGCTCCTCAGAGTCGCCGGGCTCGCCGACGACGGGCACCTCCGGGGGGACTGTGAGCCGCGCCACATTTCGACTCTACGTTTCCGGACGCGAAACCGGCAGGCCTTGACTTCACGGCCCCCGTGGTTTGTGGGGATGGTGCCTGGAGCAGCCAACCCCGATCTGCCGTATGCCGCTGACCTCAGTCGTCGTCGCCGTGTGCCGTGACGACGTCGTTGGCTGCCGCCCACACCGCGACGTCGCGCCGCTCGATGGCGGTCGCCATGAGGCTCGGGAACTGGTCCGGGGTGCAGGCGAAGGCGGGCACCCCGATGGCGGCGAGCGCCGCGGCATGGTCGGCGTCAAAGCTGGGGCGACCGGAGTCGCTCAGGGCGAGCAGCGCGATCATCGTCGTGCCACCGGCGGTGATCGCTGCCGCCCGCCGCAGCATCTCCTCGGCGATCCCGCCCTCGTAGAGGTCGCTGATGAGCACGAGGATCGTGTCGGTCGGCTGGGTGATGAGGCCCTCGCAGTAGGCGAGTGCCTGGTTGATGTCGGTGCCGCCCCCGAGCTGGACGCCGAAGAGGACGTCGACGGGGTCGTCGAGCTCCTCGGTGAGGTCGACGACCTGGGTGTCGAAGACGACGAGCCGGGTCGCCACCGAGCGCAGCGAGGCAAGGACCGCGCCGAAGACGCTCGCGTAGACGACGGACTCGGCCATCGAGCCGGACTGGTCGATGCACAGGATGATGTGGCGCTCCACGCGTCGGGCACGTCGGGCGTGGCCGACGAGCCGCTCGGGGATGACGGTCTGGTGCTCGGGTTGGTAGTGCCTGAGGTTCGCGGTGATGGTCCGTGGCCAGTCGATGTCGGATGGCCGTGGCCGTCGCGTCCGTGCGGCCCGGTTCAGCGCTCCGGTGACCGCCTGGACCGTCTCTGCGCGGAGGCGCTGCTCGAGCTGGTCCGTCACGGTGCGGACGACCGCGCGGGCCGTCGCCTTCGAGCGCTCGGGGATGACCCGTCCGAGGCCGACGAGGGTCGTGACGAGGTTGATGTCGGGTTGGACCGCCTCCATGAGCTCCGGCTCGAGGAGGAGCTGGGTCAGCCCGAGCCGCTCCATGGCGTCGGCCTGCATCACCTGCACGACCGAGGACGGGAAGTAGCCGCGGATGTCGCCGAGCCAGCGTGCGACGCGCGGTGCCGAGGCGCCGAGGCCACCGCGCCGGTCCGCGTCGTAGAGCTGTCGAAGCGCCTCATCGCGATGCAGGTCGTCCGCGTCCAGGTTCACCGCGTCGCCGATGCCGTCGGCCTCCTCCCCGCCGAGGACGAGCCGCCAGCGGGTGAGGCGGTCGCGCTCGCTCGCCGGATCGGGTGCTTGGCCCACGGTCCCGAGCCTAGGTGGTCGGGGTGACGCCGTCGACCGACGTGCTGTCGTATGCCGCTGGGCTGGCTCTGCCTGTCAGGTTCCGTTGTACTGCAGGAAGATT
>NZ_JAJJPG010000024.1:0-37287 GCF_032907665.1 Intrasporangium sp. | reverse complement strand
TCAGGGCATGGGGCCGGGTGGCGTGGTGTCGTAGGCACCTGCGGAACTGGTGATGAACTCGGCGCCGCCCTCGGCGGCGTCGAATGCGGGGTGCCGACTGGAGACCTCGTTCACGGCGACGAGGTGGCCACCGAGGTACGCGGCGGCTCCCGTCAGCCCGGACCCCATCAACGCCAGCGCCGCTCCGAGTCGGTGACGCTCCGATCGCCGGGCCATCCACGACCCGGCATAGAGGCCGATGGAGGCGACGTTCAGCGCGGCATGGGCGACCCCGACGCGCTGCGCACGATGGTCGGCGCGACTCCATTCCGCCCAGCCAGTGATGGCAGTCGGGACAGCGCCGAGCAGGCCCACGCCGACGAGCCGCTGGGCTGCGGGACGCGAGACCTTGCCGCCGATCAGGTCGAGCACGGTTGTCGCGGCGAACATGCCGATGGGCACGTCCGTGAGGGCAGGGTGCAGGGCGTGCCCCATCCAGTCACCCCGGAGCGCGGATCCGGTGGCCGAGTCGTGCAGTGGCTGGGTCAACTGTCCTGCCTTCGCCACGGCAGGGTCGAGTCGTTCCTCGTTCTCGAGCGCGACTGCGGCGCGTGCTGCGGGCGGCAAGTTGGTCGAAGCAGACGGCTGGTGTGCAGACATGCGGCACCCATACCCATCCACGGGTGGCGAGAGAGTTCACTCGCTGGTCCTGTGGGTAACTCCGCGGCCGTTTCGCGGATCCGCGCCAACATGGCGGCCATGTCATTCAAGGACCTGCCCTCGGGGCGCGCTCGCGATCTGTGCCTCACTGACCACACCCACGCAGCCGACGTCATCGACCTGATCACCCTGGAGGAGGATCGCGAGCTCGGCTGCTTCACGGCGATGCTCTGCGACGCCCAGGACCGGGGGCTGCAGCCACTCTGCCTCAAATGCCTCGGGCCGGGGACGCCCGTCGACGAGATGGCCGACCTCCTCGAGCTGGTCCTGCCGCTCGTGGCCCAGATCGACGGCTCGATCCTCATGGCGCGTGGCCGAAGCGGTCCCATGCGCCCCAACGACGACGATCGCGCCTGGCATCAGCGCGCCGTGGAGCAGTGCCGGGCTCACGGGGTCCGGCTGCTCGGCTTCCACGTCGCAACAGCACAGGGCGTGACCCGCCTGCCAGACCCGCTCCCCGCTGCGGAGAGCGCCTGACCCGCCGCTTCGTCGCCCACCTGACTTCCGCTGATGGTCGGTCACCGCATGGTCGTATGCCGCTGAGCCCGGTCCCAGCCACCCCCTCACTCAGCCTGTGGCTGGGAGGTCCTCAGCGGCATACGGCAGTTCAGTGGTCCTCGCCTCGCCCGAAGGGAGGCGGGCCCGTGATCGTGCAGCCGAGCGGCGTCAGCACCTCCTGGAGGCGCCCGACAGCCTCAGGGGGCACCGGGCCCGGAAGCGGGAGCGCGCCGTCGAACGGCTGCGCCGCTGGGGTGCTCGTCGCGCGGATGAAGGCCTCGAAGCCACCGGGCGTGACGAGGTTGTAGAAGTGCGCGGTCTCGGAGGCGATGCGGAAGGCGTGCTCGCGCCGCGGGGGCAGGTGGATGAGACTGCCTGCCTCGACGAGGGTCCTCGATCCCTCGAACCAGCCCTCGAGCGCACCGTCGAGGACGATGAAGGTCTCGGCCTCCCGCTCGTGGAGGTGCCGTGGCGTCACGCAGCCGATGCGGCCGCGCTCCTCGACGAGGGAGAAGGCGCCGCCGGTGGCCTCGCTGCTCACGACGATCCGGCAGAGGAAGTCGAGATGGTTGAGGACGGGCAGGGTGGAGGCGTCGACGTGGGTCGCCTCTGACGTCGTCAGGTTGGTCATGCGGCCACTGTGACCGAGCGGCCGTGCGGTGAACCATCCCCGATTCCGGGGATCCGGTCGTATCGTCGCTTCATGCTTCGCGATCGCACTGCGGCGGGACCACCGGGGTCGGCGAGTCAGGCGGGACGGCTGAAGCGTGTCCTGAGCGACCTCGCGCCCGTACCGCGGGCACCGGCCGGGGCGGCCCAGGCCATTCTCACTGCGGTGATGGACGTGCTCCGCGCCGACGGTGGCGCCTTGGTGCTCATGGACCCGCAGACGTCGCTCTTCACGACCGGGGCGGTGAGCCAGCTGCCGCCGGCCAGCTGCCACCCGTTCTTCCGTTTCGAGACCGACTCGGAGTCGGATCGGAGCTTCCGCCGCCTGGCCGCGACGGGCCGCGGCGCGGTGGCGCTGTCGCGGGACGGGACGGACGACGGCTACGCGGACTCGGTGATGCGGCCCCACGGTTTCGCCGACGAGCTGCGCGTCGTGTGCCGCGACGCCGGCACGGCCTGGGCCGCGCTGTCCCTGTGGCGCCGGTCGTCTCAGGAGGCGTTCACCGCAGGCGAGGAAGCGGCGCTGGATGCGGTGGCAGGCACCATCGGGGTCGTCATCCGTGAGGTCGTCGTGGCCTCGATCGGCGCCGCCGCCAACCCCGGCACGCGCCATGTCGTCGTCCTCGACGGCGACGACGTGATCGAGTCCAGCGACCGCAGCGCCGAGGACCTGCCGCAGCTGACGGAGCCCGACCTTGCCGTCTATCGACACCTCGACCATCTCAAGGAGCTCGCCCGCCGCGAGCCGGCGTTCTCGACGGTCATCGGGATGTCGGACGGTCGCTGGCTCGCGGCCCACGGTGCACCACTCGGGCCGGGACGCGTCGCGATCGTCCTCACGTCCGCGACGCCTGCCGACCTGTTCGGAGTCGTCGTCGCGGGCGCAGGTCTCACCCCTCGGGAGGTCGAGGTGACCCGGCTCATCTGCCGCGGACACTCTGACGCCGAGATCGCCGGGCTCCTGACCATCTCGCCACACACGGTCCATGACCACGTGCGCTCCGTCCGGGCCAAGCTCGGGGTGCGCACCCGCGCCGAGGTGGCGGCGAAGGTCTTCGCCGAGCGGTATTTCGACGGCTTCCTGTCCACTGCTGCCCTCGACCACGCACCCCGGGCGTAGCTGTACCTAGCCACTCGTCGATCCGGCCCGCGGCCAACGGCGACGAACGGAGCGCGACAGCACGCCCCCCCGCATGCTGTCGCGCCCCTCGAGCGGTGTCTCTCAGTTGCAGTGCACGTCCGGGTTCCAGTCGTTGAACGTCCCGCTGGGGTTGGCCTTCTCGTGCCAGACGTGCAGCTCGTAGAAGTCGGGCAGTCCGTAGCGGTTGCCCGCAGCGACGCGCGTGAACCGTTGGCCGTAGAGGATCGGCGGTCTCGCGTGCTCCGCGTCCCACGCGTCGGCGAGGACGAGGTACTCGGCCCCGACCAGGGTGAGGTCGCCGCCCGCTGCTGGCTCGTAGATGAGCGCCTCGGGTGAGAGCCGCTGCACCTGTCCGTCGACGAGGTTGCCCACGTCGACGAAGTGGATCCCCATCGTGCCGCGGCCGGCGGGATCCTCGATGCACGTGATCCCTGCGAGGTCGACGACCTGAGTCGTCCACGGGGCGCCAGGTCCGGACCGGTAGGCGGCGGTCGCGTCCCGCAGCTGTGCAAGCTTCGCCGTGTGGCCGTGTGTCTGGCCCGGCCGAGAGAGATCGGTGGTCCCGTTGTCGTGCGCCGCAGCCAGCGACGGCATCGCGACCAGGCACAGGACGGCCACACCGCCGGCCAGCTGGACTCGCACGTCAGCTGCCCTCCTGCACGGCGTAGACGTGGTCAGCGACCAGTCCGTGTGCCTCCCGATGGACCGTGTTGGCGGCCTCCGCGCTCGGCGCCTCGACGAGGCAGAAGATCTGTCCCTTCCCCTCGTCGACCCAGTAGCGCAGGTAGTTGACCCCGTGCGCGTCCTGGGTGGCCAGGTCGGCTGCGTGGGCCTGGGCGACATCGTCCATCGTGACTCCGTCGCCGAGTGAGTGAACATCCATGAAGAGCGGCATCGTGCCTTCCCTTTCCGTGGTTGGTGTGATGCCTCCAAGAGTCACGGTCGGGTGAGGGCGGGGCATGGGTGACGGCTACCCATGTTCGAGTCCGTCGGCCGCCTACCCAGAGACCCGGGCCTACCCAGAGAGGCGGGGCCTACCCACAGACGCGGGGCCTACCCAGAGAGGCGGGGCTCAACTGGAAACGCGGCGATCTCCCCACGACTCGCCGGGCCGGTCACTTCGCCGCGGCGTACCAGGTGACCAGGTCGCGACGGGACCCCACGCCGACCTTGGCCAGGATCGACGACACGTGGTGCTCTGCCGTGCGTCGCGAGATGACGAGCTGCTCTGCGATGGCGGCGTCCGAGAGGCCCTGCGCGAGCAGCTCGGCCACCTCCGCCTCTCGTCGGGTGAGCCCGTGCGGATGGTCCCGGGTCGCCCGGCCCGGAGCGCGCGGGGCCGTCCGGCCCCGTGCGCGCAGGTCGCTCCGGCACCGGGCGGCGGCGGCCCGGGCCTGGGTTCCCTCGAAGATCCCTGCCGCCCGCGCAAGCGAGTCGGCGTCACCACTCCGCGCGAGGGCGAGTGCCTGGTCGAAGGGGCAGCCGAGACTCTCCCACAGTGCCGCTGCCTCCTCCCACTCGCCGGCGAGCTCCGCGGCGAAGGGAGGCGCCACCTCACGATGGGTCGGACGCGCCTCCCTCGGGAGCCACCGAAGGACCGCCCCACGGTTCCACGGACAGTCGGCTCTCTCGACGAGCTCCACGACCGCACTGGCCAACTCGCCGGCCTCGCCATCCCGTCCCGCGAGCCAAGCGAGCTCGCTCCGCAGAGCGGTCACCGGTGCGACGACCTGCACCTCGCCGATGCTGTCAGCCAGCGCCACGGCCCGCGCCACGAGGTCATCGACTCCGCCCTCCCCGCGCCTGCCCCGCACGTGCGCCAGGCTGACAAGCGGCAGGAGGGCGGAAGCGCTTGCGAGAGACGGGTGGGCGAGGACCGACTCGGCTGCGCGCTCTGCGGCGGCCAGGTCACCCCGATTGATCTGGAGCTGCGAGTCGCAGGCGAGGAGATAGTGCGTCCAGGAGTCGAGGTCGCGCTCCGTGCAGTACTCCATCCCCTCCACCAGGTGACGCTCGGCGTCGGCATGCCGCCGCTGCACGATGGCGTTCGAGGCGAGGTTGACGTAGGCGCGGGCGGCGTGCTCGTGGAGGTCTGCCCTGCACGACAGCTCGAGGCTCTCCTCGAGCATGGCGATCCCAGCGGCCTTGTCGCCGGCAACAACCTCGATGGTCCCGAGGTTGTTGAGCGCGTGCGCGCGCAGCTCAGTCCGCGCGCGGCTCTCCTCGAGGGAGCTGAGCAGCTTCAGGGTGCGCGTTCCCCATGTCCGGGTCCCGTCGTTGTCGCTCGTGAGCATGCGCAGCTGCGCCATGTTGCTGTAGGCGTAGGCGAGCTCGGGCGTCGGCGGCCCTTCGAGGACATCGAGGGCCCGCTCAGCCGCGGCCTCCGCTTCGGCGTTGCGTCCCTCGAACCAGAACAGCCGCGACAGGCAGCGCCACGCATCGCCGACCCGCGTGCTCGCCCCCTGCCGCTCCCAGATGTCACGGGCCGTCCCGACGGCCACCGAGGCCTCGCCGGTGCGGCCGGTGACGTAGAGCTCGTAGCCGAGGGACCAGTGCAGGTCTGCGATCTGCTCATCCGGCAGCCCGTCCCCGGGGAGGCGCGCTGCGTGTGCCAGGGCCCGCTGGAACTGGCGGGCTGCCTCCCGGTGGGCGCCGAGCTCGGCGGCGCGACGGCCCGCCACCGTGGCGTGCTCGACGGCCGGCTGGCTCAGACCCGCGGCGTCCGCGTGGTGCGCGAGACGGGCGGGATCGGCACCCCGCATCTCCAGGGCAGCCAGGAGGCGCCGGTGCTGGTGCGTTCGCCTGCCGATGGGGACCTGCTCGACGACGACGAGCCGGGCGAGCTCGTGACGGAACGTGATGGCACCGTCGGCCTCGACGAGCAGTCCTCGCGCGAGTGCTTCGTCGAGCGCGGCCAGCCCGCCTTGGAGCATCACCTCGAGCAGGTCGACCTCCGCCCGGGCTCCCGTGAGCGCGACGACCTCGAGGGCCTGCTGGGTCGTCTCGGAGAGGCCGGCCACGCGGGCCAGGATCGCGTCGCGGCCCTGCGCGGGGATCGTGTCCAGCCCGCTGGAGAGCACCTCGGTGACGTAGAACGCGTTGCCATGAGTGAGCTCGTGCAGGCGCACCGCATCCACGCCCCTGCCGGCCGGCCGGGACCGCTCATCTCTCTCGACGAGGGCTGCCACCCCTTGTCGCGACAGGGGTGGCACGTCGAGGCGTCGGGTGCCGGCGGCGGAGGCGCTGTCGCCGAGGAGCTGGCGCAGGCCGTAGACCACGTCGACGTCCTCGCGCCGGTAGGTGACGACGATCAGAGCCCGGCAGGTGTGGATGCGGCGGGCCAGGTGGAGCAGGAGGTCCAGGGTGGCCTGGTCGGCCCAGTGCACGTCCTCGACCACGACGAGGTGCGGCACCCCGTCAGGCGGTTCGCGAAGGGTGCCGAGCAGCGCGGCGAAGATCTCCTGGCGGGTCGCGTCCTCGGGCCACAGACCGGGAGGCAGCGTCGGGAGGAGGTCGCGCAGCGGGGCAAGCGGGGACGGGGTCAGCGACCCGTCGCAGTAGGCGACGGAGACGTGTGCTCGCGGGGCCACTGACGACGCGAACGCGCTGACGAGGGCAGACTTGCCGACGCCGGCCTCACCCGACACGTAGACAAGTCGACCATGGCCCGTGGCAGCATCATCGAGGTAGGAGCCAAGGGTGTCGAGCTGATGGTCGCGCTCGACGAGCATCACCGTCCCATCGTAGGAGCCGACCAGGCCCGGGGATGGGGGAACGCGCGAGTCCCTCGACAGGCCACGATCTCGACCGCGGCCACCGGTGGATGCGTGGGTCAACCCACCCATCGAGCCGCCCTGCGGGATGGGTGATCCGGCCGACGCGCGGTGGCGTCGCGCGTTCCTACCGTCGACGGCATGAGCAGCACCATCCCGATCGCAGCCGGCGCCGTCGCGACCGTCGTCTTCGCGGCCAGCACACTGCCGATGCTCGGCAAGGCGGCGCGAACCAAGGACCTCGCCTCCTACAGCCGGAGCCACCTGGTGATGGCCAATGTGGGCAACCTCTTCTACTCGGTCTACGTGTTCCACCTGCCGCCCGGCCCGATCTGGTTGTTGCACAGCTTCTATCTCGCGTCGTCGGCGCTGATGCTCCTCTGGAGCCTGCGCTACGCGACCACCCGACGAGCCGGCGAGTCCGCCGAGCCCGAGTCCGCACCCACCTTCGGGAGTCAGCCATGCACACCCAGCACATCGAGACCGTGATCATCGGCGCCGGCCAGGCCGGCCTCGCCACCGGCTACCACCTCCAGCAGCGGGGGAGGTCTTTCGTCATCCTCGACAGCGAGCAACGCGTCGGCGACGGGTGGCGCCATCAGTGGGACACCCTGCGCCTCTACAGCCCCGCTCGAGTCGACGCCCTCCCCGGCATGCCCTTCCCCGCCAAGGCGTGGTCGTACCCCACGAAGGACGAGTTCGCCGACTACCTCGAGGCGTATGCCGCTGAGTTCCGTCTGCCGGTCCGGCTCGGCACGCGCGTGCTCTCCGTCACCGCGCCCGACAGTGCCGCTCCCGGTTCGACGTCGGAGCACGCCGGCTACGCCATCACGACGGATCACGGGCAGCTCCACGCCGACAACGTCGTCGTCGCCACGGGGACCTTCGGTCGCACCCCGATGATCCCTGACTTCGCGGACCAGCTGGACCCGTCGATCGTCCAGCTCCACTCGAGTGAATACCGCCGCCCGGGTGACCTCCCGCCAGGCCCGGTCCTCGTCGTCGGCGCCTCGCACTCAGGCTGCGACATCGCCTACGAGCTCGCCGAGACCCACCCGACGATCCTCGCCGGGCGAGACACCGGCCAGATCCCGGTGCCGTTCAGCTCGCCCCTGCTCAAGGTCGTCTTCCCTGTGATGCTCTTCGGCTTCGGCCACGTCCTGACGCGGCGAACGCCGATAGGGCGCAAGCAGATGGAGCACTTCCGGTTCGGCGGCGGCCCCCGCCTGAGGATCCAGACGAAGGACCTCGCGGCCCGGGGAGTCGACTGGGTCAAGGTGCGCGTCACCGGAATCGATGGCGGCCGCCCCACGCTGCCTGGCCGCGGCGCCCTCGACGTGCGCACCGTGATCTGGTGCACCGGCTTCCGCCAGCGCTTCGGGTGGATCGAGCTCGACATCTTCGATGAGCACGGTTGGCCGAGAGAGATGTTCGGCGTCGTCGAGGAGGCACCCGGCCTCTACTTCACGGGTCTGGGGTTCCAGTCCTCGGCTCGCTCGATGCTCATCCACGGGGCCGGGCCCGACGCAGCGCGTGTCGTCCGGGAGATTGTCCGTCGCCCCTCCCGCGCCGAGGAGTACCGTCGAGAGTCGGAGGATTCATGGGCAACGACGACCTGGCAGCCGGACGAGAAGCCTACGCGCAGCGAGCCTGGGCCGAGGCCCGTGAGCACCTGACCCGCGCCGACCCGACCACGCTGGGGGGCGACGACCTGCGGGCACTGGGCTCAGCGGCATACCTCAGCGGTGACCGGGACACCGCAGTCCGCGCGCTCCAGCAGGCCCACCAGACCCACGTCGCCGACGGCGACCACCGAGCAGCCGCACTCGACGCCCACCAGCTGGCCATGGTCTTCTTCATGCGGGGCGAGCCAGCGGTGGGCGGCGGGTGGGTGGCCCGCGCGCACCGGCTCCTCGAGGCCGAGCCCGAGGACGCCCGTGAGCGCGGCTACCTGCTCATCCATGACATGTTCCAGCTTCTTGGAGCGGGGCAGTTCGGCGCGGCCGCCGCCACGTGCGAGCGGATCGACGAATTCGGACGCCGGTGGAACGACGCGGACCTCGTCGCGTTCGGCAACGTGGGCCAGGGGCGGTGCCTGCTCCTGCTCGGTGAGGTCCGTGAGGGGCTGGCGCGGCTCGACGAGGCGATGGTGGCCCTCACGACGGGGGAGGTCTCCCCGATCATGGCGGGACACGTCTACTGCACCATGATCGAGGGCTGCCAGGAGATCGCGGACTACGAGCGGATGACCCAGTGGACCGACGCGCTCGTCCGGTGGTGCGAGGACCAGCCCGGCCTCATCGCCTTCACCGGTCAGTGCGCCGTCCACCGAGGGCAGATCCTCCGGGCGCACGGCTCGTTCCGTGAGGCGCTCGACGAGCTGGCCCTCGCGGCCGAGCGCTACGCCGCGAACGCGATGGACCCCGCGATCGGGCTCGCCATGTACGAGCGCGGCGAGGTCCTCCGGACGCTCGGAGACCTCGACGGCGCCGAGGCAGCCTACGAGGACGCCGCCCGATGGGGCTGCGAGCCGCAGCCTGGCCTCGCCCTGCTGTCCCTCGCGCGCGGGCGGACGACCGCCGCGGTCGCGAGCGTGCGCCGCCTCCTCGACGAGGCCCACGACCCCGTGAGTCGCTCCCTTCGGCTCGGCGCGGCGGTCGAGGTGCTCGCCGCCGCAGGCGAGCTGGACGATGCCCAGCAGGCCGCCGAGGAGCTCGGGACTCTCGCGGCGACGTTCGGCTCTGCCGCGGTCACGGCCAAGGCGTCGTATGCCGCCGGGCTCGTTGCGCTCGCCCGCGGGGACCCAGCGGAGTCGCTCACCCAGTTCCGGCGCTCGTGGAGGGCCTGGATCGAGCTCGGCGCACGCTACGACGCAGCCCGCGCCCGGGTGCGAATCGCGCTCGCGCTCCGAGCCCTGGGGGACGCGGTGTCGGCCACCTCCGAGCTGTCGGTTGCCCATCAGGCCTTCACCGAGCTCGGGACCGAGCCCGCCCGGCGGGAGGTCGAGCGGCTGCTCGCCACCGGACTGCCGGACGGGCTGACCCCGCGGGAGGTCGAGGTGCTGCGGCTCGTCGCCAGAGGGCAGAGCAACCCGCAGATCGCGGGCGAGCTGTTCCTCAGCGAGAAGACCGTCGCCCGGCACCTGAGCAACATCTTCACGAAGACCGGTGTGACGTCACGGACCGCGGCTGCCGCCTACGCGCACTCTCACGAGCTCACCTGACACCT
The DNA here is from genome assembly GCF_032907665.1 of Intrasporangium sp. Lineage (GTDB taxonomy): Bacteria > Actinomycetota > Actinomycetes > Actinomycetales > Dermatophilaceae > Intrasporangium. The sequence goes on along the minus strand of NZ_JAJJPG010000024.1, from coordinate 27,279 downwards.
GACCCGGGAATCACCAGGGCACCGTGCCGTTGGTGTCGATGAACGTGCCCGACTGGGCGTCGGCCGGCAGCGTCGCGGCGTGCACGACGACCTCGGCCGCCTGCTCGGCCGTCAGCGGCGCCTGATCGCGGTTGATCGGTGTCAGCTCGGTCTGGACGAAGCCCGGACACACGGACGTGACCTTGATCTGTGTCTCGGCGAGCTGCTTGGCCAGGGCGATCGTGACGTTGTTGAGCGCGGCCTTGCTGGCCTGGTAGGCGGGGAGCACCATGCCGTAGTACGCAGACTCCGGGTTCGTCTGGTCCGTCAGCGATCCCACGGTCGAGGTGACGTTGACGACTCGTCCCGCCGCTGCCCTGCGAACCAAGGGAAGAAAGGCCTCGAGGACGGCGACCGGACCGAGCAGGTTGGTCTCGAACGTCCGGCGGAACATGTCCAGGTCGACGGCCTCGGCCGGGTCGGGGTTCGTGGCTTCGGGCAGGATGCCGGCATTGTTGACCAGGACGTCGAGAGTCCCGACCTCAGCGGCCACTCGTTCGGCTGCGGCTCGCACGGAGGCCTCGTCGGTGACATCCAGGCGCACGTGGGTCGCGCCGTGCCCGATCGCTGCCGCCGCCTCGGCGCCGGCGCCGTCGTCCCGGGACCCGACGATGACCGTCATCCCTCGGCTCGCGAGCTCCTCGGCGACTGCGCGGCCGAGTCCTCGGTTCGCCCCCGTGATCAAAGCAGTAAGCACATTCGATCCTTCATCTCGATGCTGGCTGCCCGGTTGGGCCGCCACCCAGCAGACGTCTGGCGTCGTCCGTTCGTGAGGCATGCCGGCAGGAACTTTCCGGCGACGGAAGCGGACCTGGTGGTGGCTGGCTGCCAGGGACGTGGTGCATCGACAATGTCGATTCCTCACGGTGCGGGTCGACGTGGAGGTGTCCAGTCCCCACCTCCACAAGGAGTCGGTATGTCCACGTCCACCATCGCTTCCGTCCCCCTCCGACAGTCAGAGCGCACGCATCGGCTGCTTCGTGCCGGCGTCGTCGCAGGGCCGTTCTTCGTCCTGGCCTCGCTGGTCCAGATGCCGTTCAGGGACGGCTTCGACCTCACCAAGCACGCGTTCAGCTTCCTGCTCATCGGCCCAAGCGGCTGGATCCAGGCCATCGTCTTCGTCGTCGCGGGCCTCCTCTATGGCCTCGCCGGTCGCGGCCTGCTCCACGCAGTGGGGGGACGGGCCGGGAAGGTGGCCCTCGTGGCAGCCCTGGGGCTCGGAGTCGGCAAGGTGATCGCCGGGGTCAACGCGCCGCAGCCGTCCTTCGGGTATCCGGCCGGCACGCCCGATGGCCCGCCGACCGTTCTCACGACCGCGAGCATCCTGCACGGAGTCGGTTTCGGGGTGGCGGTCCTGTGCTGGACGGTCCTGCTCGTCACGCTCGGCGTCGTGCTGCGTCGCCGCGGAGCGCGGAGCACGTCATGGCTGACCTTCCTGGCTGCCGTGCTGCTGCCGGTCGTGCCGGCGACCTCAGGGACGTCCGTCGCCACCCCGTTGCTCTACGTGGTGGTCACCGCGGCATACGCAGTCACCTCTGTCGCGGTGCACGGCATCGCGGCTCGCGCCGCGAGGTGAGCTGATCAGGTCGCTCCCAGCCCGACGGCGAGCCCGAGACGGGGCTGGGAGCGAGCCCAGCGGCATACTCTGGCGAGAACCGGCCGGAAGGCCGGTCGCGAATCGGGCCCGGGAGCATGTTCAACGCCGCGTGCCAGACGGTACTTTCGACCATGGACGTCATCGAGTACACGCCCACCCGTGACCAGTACGCCTACACCTTCGGCGGCGTCGCGCCCGCGATGCGGATCACGCCCGGCAGCGCTCTTCGGCTCTGGTCCGACGACGCCTTCGGCGGGACGCTCCGCAGCGTCGACGACCTCTCGAGCGCCAAGGTCGACCTCCGTTTCGTCAACCCGCAGACCGGGCCCTTCTTCGTCGAGGGGGCCGAGCCCGGCGACACCCTCGTCCTCCACCTCGTCGCCCTCGAGCCGGCCCGGGACTGGGGTGCGTCGGCGGCGATCCCGTTCTTCGGCGGCATGACGAGCACCGACCGCGTCGCCACCCTCCAGGACCCCCTGCCCGACACGACGTGGATCTACGACCTCGACCGTGAGCGCAGGACCGTCGGCTTCGTCGCACGGCACAGCGACCACCGCGTCGAACTGCCCCTCGAGCCGATGCTCGGCACGGTGGGCGTCGCCCCGGCCGGGGGAGAGGCCCGCTCATCCTTGGTCCCCGAACGCTTCGGCGGCAACATGGACACCCCCCAGATGCGCGCCGGCTCGACCGTGTACCTCGGCGTCAACGTCGAGGGCGCGCTCTTCTCGATCGGCGACGGGCACTACCGCCAGGGAGAAGGCGAGGCCTGCGGCACAGCTGTCGAGGGCGCCATGACGAGCACGCTCATCGTCGACCTCGTCAAGGGGCACGCGCCGGGTTGGCCGCGCATCGAGGACGACACCCACATCATGACCGTCGGCTCGAGCCGGCCGATGGAGGACTCGTGGCGCATCGGCAACGCCGAGCTCGTCCGCTGGGTGAGCCTCCTGCACGGGCTGCACATCATGGACGCCTACCAGCTCTGCTCGCAGATCACCGAGGTGCCGGTCGCCAACGTCGTCGACTCCAACTACAGCGTCGTCGTCAAGGCGGCCAAGTCGCTGCTCCCGGCCGGGGACGTGCTCGGGGGCCTTCACGCCGACCTCCGTGAGCGAGCCCGCGCGCTGGGCACGGTGTGAATCCCGTCGGGTCCTCATCCTTCGCGCACAACTCCCCGTCCGCCTCCATCAACGAAAGGCCACGACCATGGATCTCCAACTCGCGGGCAGACGCGTCCTCGTCACCGGTGGCAGCCGCGGCATCGGGCGTGCCATCGTCGAACGGTTCCTCGACGAAGGTGCGGTGGTCGGCTTCTGTGCGCGCGACTCGCAGGCGGTCGCAGCCACTGCGGATGACCTGGCCGGACGGGGCCACGTGACCGGCACCGTCATCGACGTGGGTGATGCCGAGGCACTCGAGGCCTGGGTGCAGACCTCCGCCGAGGCGATGGGTGGCATCGACGTCGTCGTCGCGAACGTCAGCGCGCTGGCGATCCCCGACACCGAGGAGAACTGGCAGCTCAGCCTCAACGTCGACGTCATGCACACGGTGCGCCTCGTGCGGGCGGCCTTGCCCTTCCTCGAACAGAGCGACGCCGCGTCGATCATCGGCATCTCGAGCGTGTCGGGGCGGGAGTCGGACTTCGCGTCGGGACCCTACGGCACAGCGAAGACGGCAATCGTCGGCTACCTCCACGGCCTCGCGATGCAGCTGGCGGACAAAGGGATTCGTGCCAACACGGTGTCGCCGGGGAACACCTACTTCGAGGGTGGCGTGTGGGAGAGCATCGAGCAGGGCAACCCCGAGCTGTTCGAGATGGCCGTCGGGCTGAACCCCACCGGCCACATGGGCACTCCCGAAGACATCGCGGGACCGGTCGTCTTCCTGGCCAGTCCCGTGGCGGGCCGGGTCAGCGGCACCAACCTCGTCGTCGACGGTGCGCTCACCCGTGGCATCCAGCTGTGACCGCTTCGGGCCCTGACGTCGCCGACCCTGCTGGCGCCGATCAGGTTGAGGCTCGGGGCAGCTCGCGCTCAGCCGGCGGACCCGGACGAGCGAAGACGAGGACCGCGCGCTGCACCGCACCGTCAGTGACGGTCCTCAGCATCGACTCGTAGGCCCGGAGCTGAGGGGCGTAGTAGCCGACTCGGAAGGGCAGCGCGGCATCGGGGACATCGTCGGTCTTGTAGTCGACGATGACGAGTGACCCGTCGTCCTCCCGGTAGATGAGGTCGACGAAGCCCTCGCGCACCGTGCCGTCCTCCTCGATGACCCCGACGTAGGACTCGCGCCAGTGCTCGCGCACGGCGGCGCGCTTCACGGCGTCGGAGGCGAGGGCCGAACGCACGAGGTCGGTGACGAGCGGCGCGAACTCCACGACACCCTCGGCCACGCACTGGGCAGCAACTGCCTCGTCGACGCCGGCGCCCGTGGCGAGGTCAATCCGCTGCAGCACGCCATGGACTGCCCGTCCGACAGCCGAGCCGTAGCGGCCCTTCGACCATGCCGGGTGCTCCAGGTCCCGGCCACCCTTGGCGACACCGGCAGCAGCAGCAGGGTCAGCCGTCTCGCCGACGGCGTCCTCGGGCAACGGCGGAACGACGCCGAGGCGGTCCCCGGATCTCTCGCCCGGCGCAGGCCCCACCGCATCCGGATCCGTTCCCTCCAGACCCGAGGCGCTCGAGGCGGGTCTGCGCCGACTCGCGGCGACCGCAGCGCGGAGCCCGGCAAGCCACGGCTCGAAGTCCGGGGGAGGCGCGACCGCAGCGACCCGGTCACCGGTCAGACGTCGCGGCTCGTCGGACGGCACCCGCACAGCCCAGGCAGCCTCGGCAGCGCCCGCATCTGCCAGGTGCTTCGCGTTCGTCTGCGTGTTGCCGCACCGGTGCAGCGACACGACGAGATGGTCCCGCGCGCGGGTCGTCGCGACGTAGAGCAGCCGCATCCGCTCGTAGTCGCTCATCTGCTCGTCGAGCGGGACCTGCTCCTGGAAGTCCCCTGTCTCGACGTCCTTGCCCAGCCTCACGGCATACGACCCGTCCTTCCAGAGCAGCCGGACGCCGGCGCCGTTGTGGGGCCGGGACGTCATGCCCGACAGCACGACCATCGGGAACTCCAGCCCCTTGGCCGCGTGGATCGTCATGATCCGCACCGAGTCGACGTCCGACTCCGGCAGGACCGACTCCGCCACGCGCGAGCCCTCCGCCGACTGCGCCGCCGCCCATGCGAGATACGCGCGCAGCCCCCCGTGCTCGACCTCGGACCACGCCCGGGCCTGGTCGATGACGAACCGCAGCCGCCGCCACGAGTCCCGCGCCCGCGGCCCGAAGACGGCCACCTCGAACATCCGCCGGTCGACGGCGATCCTCCCCAGCACCTCCGAGGGCGTGAGGTACCGCGACGCATGATGCAGGCTGCGCAGGTATCGCAGCGCCCGACCGACGGGGTGCGAGCCTGCGTCATCCCGCGGCGGCGCGACGACGCTGAACGCGCCGCCCGAGCGCTTCCAGGTCCACAGGTCGTCGTCGCCGCATCCGAAGAGGGGTGAGCGCAGCGCCGTGACCACCGCGAAGGAGTCCGACGGGTCGGCGACCGCCCGGGCGGCGGCGAAGAGGTCGCGCACCTCCTGGGCCTGGTACACGAGCGAGCTGGACTCGGTGCGGTAGTTGACCTGCGCCTCGTCCAGTGCCGTCTCGAGGTAGGGCAGTGACGTCCGAGACGGCACGAGGATGGTGATGTCACCGGGCCGGAGCGGTCGCCACTCCGTGAGGGGTATGCCGCTCGCACCCTTCTCCTCGAGCGTCACCTCTGTGGTCCACCCCTCGTCGAGCGCCCTGACGACGGCCTGCGCGACGTCGCGCGCCTCGCGTGTGCGCAGCTCACCGGCCAGCACCCGGCCCGCGTGCTCCTCGGCGCCGACCACCGTCACTGCCGGACCCATCGTCGGGCCCGGACGATGCTGGTCCAGCGGCAGGTAGGCCGGCTGCCTGTGGCCGTCAGGCTCGATGAGCCTGCCGAAGACCTCGTTGACCCAGTCGAGAATGGGCGCGCCCGTGCGGAAGTTCGTCGTGAGGGAGACCGTCTCGCCGAGGACCTGCTGAGCCTGGAGGTACATCCCGATGTCGGCCCGCCGGAACCGGTAGATCGACTGCTTCGGGTCACCGACGACGAAGATCGACCCGTCCGGGACCTCGACGTCCTCCCACCGTTGCTGGGTGGCGGCCGCACCTCCGGCGATGCGCACGGCGATCTCGACCTGGATGGGGTCGGTGTCCTGGAACTCGTCGAGGAGCAGCCGCCGGTAGCGCTCCTGCAGGGTCGCGCGGACCTCCGCGTCGTCGCGCAGGAGGTCGCGGGCGAGGACGAGCAGGTCGTGGAACTCGAGTCGGCCCTCGGCCTGCCGCTCCCGGGCTGACGCGAGCACCCGCTCGCCGCACCAGTGGACGATCGAGCGCAGGGTGGCATCCTTGACCACGAGGAGCAGGGCCTTCGCGTCGGCCTGCCAGGCCGTGCACGCTGCCTTGAGGTCCGCCAGCCGGCCGCCCCAGTTCGCTGCCCGGCCCCCGCCTCCCCACTTGAGTTCGGTGGCCGTGCCCAGCGCCGTGAGCACCGAGGACGTGTCGGAGGCCGCGTCGAGAGCGTCTGCCCAGTCGGCGAGCCTGCCGAGCGGCTCGAGGAAGCGATCGGACTCGTCCGTGCAGTGGTCCTTGAAGGTGGCCAGCCGCCGGGCCTCCGCACGCAGCGGCGCGACGTCGGGCAGCCTCGGCGGCTCGGGCGTGCCGGAGCCGAGGACGTGCGACTCGACGAGGTCCCAGTCGGAGTTGAGCGTGGCGATGAGTGAGCGGACGTGATCGAGGGTGATGCCGGTAGCCAATGCCATTTCCAGGGTGACCGACATCTCCGGGGCGTTGAGCAGCTCACTGCGCAGCTGGGCCCACCGGCTCTCGAAGGCGACGGAGGACGCGACCTCGTCGAGCACCTCGATGAGCGGCGGGATGCCGGCCTCGATGGGGTGCTCGGTGAGGATCCGCTGGGCGAAGGAGTGCAGCGTGCCGATCGCGGCCATGTCGAGCCCGTCGAGTGCGGTCTCTGCACGGGTGCGCACCTCGTCCCGTGTCGTGTGCGCGGCTGCCGCCTCCAACCGGGCGCGGAGCCGGGCGCGCAGCTCGGCGGCAGCCCGCTCGGTGAAGGTGACCGCGCCGATCTCGTCGATCGGGATGCCGTCCTCGACGACGAGCTGCTGGACCCGACTGACGAGTGCGCTTGTCTTGCCGGACCCGGCGCCGGCATCGACGAAGAGGGTCGCGTCGGTGTCCGTGCGGATTCGGTTGCGGGCAGTCTCGTCGACAAGGGCGTCGTGCAGTCTCATGGCCTTGCCCGCCCGTCGTGTGCACCGGTCGCCTCCGGAGTGGCTGCGGCGTCCGGCTCGACCAGTGCGGTGTAGGCCGCGAGCTCCGGGGTGAGCCGCTTCTGCTCCCAGCGGTGCCGGGCCGCTCCGTGCCCCAACCCGTCGGGGTTGCAGTACGGGCACTGCACCCATCTGAAGTCCGCGTGCTCGGGTGCGCGTTGGGGGAAGGCGCCGGCGGCCATCGACGACACGAGCAGGCCCACGGTGGCGGCATACGTCTCCTCCACCTCGCCGCTGAGCGGGAGCTCGATCCGCCCACGGTCCTTGCGGACGAACCAGTACAAGGCCCTGACTGGAGTGTCCCCGTCACCATGGGCCGCTCGCGCTGCCATCGCGTAGACGGGCAGCTGGAGCTTCTCGCCGTGGGCGACGGGATCGGTCTTCAGGCCCTTGAACGTCCGCTGGCTGCCCGACTTGATGTCGGTGACGAGGAGTGTGCCGTCGCTCTTCTCATCGACCTTGTCGGCCGAACCGCGGAACGTCACCTGCCCGCCGTCGCGGAGGGCGAGCGACACGGGCTCCGCGCCGCGCAGGCCGAAGGGCAGCTCGCTCGCAACCACCCTCGCGTCCTCCTGGGCGCGCCACCGGTTGTCCTCGTCGACCATCCAGTCGAGGATCCCGAGGATCTCCGCGCGCATGCGCGGCCACATCCGCGGGTGTCCCGTGCGCCCCTCCGCCTCGTAGACGTCCGCCCTCGACTCGGCGAGCTGCCGGAGCCGCGCCCGCTGCGCTGCTGTCCAGGGCTCGCCGTAGCCGGGCAGCTCGTCACGCTCCCCTGCCTCGGTGACGAGCGCGTCGAAGCTCTCGTGGATGAGGTTGCCGACGTCGAGCGGGCTGATCTCGACGGCCTCCTCCGGTGTCTCCACCGGCTCCACCTTGAGCATCGACTGGACGAAGTACGTGTGCGGACAGCTGGCGTAGCGCTCCAGCGCGGTCGGTGAGATGGCCCGCTCTCCCGACGTGACGTCTGGAAGCCCTTCCTGCCCAGCGAGATTGCCGTCGAAGCGCGTGAATCCGTCGGACTCGCGTGCCTCGCGCATCGCGCGGGCAGCGACGACGACGTCGTCGTCGAGCTCCTGGTGTGCGGCCGCCGCGCGGACGCGCCACTCCTGCCCCGTTGCCAGTGCGTCCGTGTGCAGCAGGGAACCGGCAAACGACGGAGAGCTGTGCAGCCATCCGTGGGCGCCGTCGGTGCCCTTCTCCCATTCGGTCGCGGGCAGCTCCGGGTCGCCGCTGAGGTGACGCAGGGTGGGCAGCAGCCAGCGGCTCGGCAGGCGGTGGGCATGCCGTCGCAGGTCACCGCGCGGGAAGGACACGGTCGTCTGCTCCGCAGCATCCAGTGCTGCGAGGAGGCAGCGGTGCTGGCGGTCGAGGGCCGCCCGTGTCGAGGGGAGCTGCCCGTTGGTGACGTCGCGGACGCGTTGAGGCAGCAACGCGTCGTCGTGGACGCGGCCCGGGAAGAGGTCCTCGGACAGGCCGACGAGGAAGACGGCGTCGAGGTCGAGCCCGATCGCGTGCGTGATGGGCGCGAGGAGGACACCTTCGCCGAACCGGCCGACGCGGGGAAGGGCCAGTTCGAGCTCGACGCCCAGGACCTCCTCGAGACCGGTGAGCGTTGCGCTCAACCCCTGCGCGTCGAGCGCAGCGAGGCCGGAAAGCGTGCGCTCGATGACGCCGAGGGCGTACTGCTCCTCGAGGGGGAGGCGCGCGTGGCTCTCGGGTGGCAGGAGCTGCTGGAAGAGGTCGAGCGCCCACCGGCCGAGGGCGCCCCAGCCGGTCAGCGTCTCAGCGTGCTCGAACCGGTCGCGCAGCTCGGTCATGAAGTCGCGCAGCTGGATCGCCGTCTCCCGGTTGCGCTCTGCGCGGGCTCGCGTCGACTCGAACTCCTGCTCGCTCATGTCGAGCTCCTGGCGGCGGACATAGGCATCCAGACGCGTCTGCCAGTCAGAGTTGCCCACGATGCCGGCCTCGCGGGACGCGCGCTCCCACCGGGTCACGCTGATGCGCTCGCCGGCGAACGTGGTGGTGCTCGCCTCGCCGAGGGTGCGCATGACGTCGGCGCGGCGGAACCCGTTTCGGGCCGTCTCGAGGAGACCGAGCAGCAGTCGCGCCACAGCCCGCTCGTTGACCGGGCGCACGCCCGGGCCGTTGACCGTGATGCCCGCCGCGCCGAGGTGCTCGTGCAGGAGACGCGCGTAAGGCGACGGTGCGGCATACAGCACCGCGATGCGATGGGCCGGCGTGGTGCGCAGGGTCTCGACGACGTCGCGAACGACGCAACGGACCTCGTCGTCGGAGTCCGAGGCAGTGAGCACGCGGTGGGCGAGCGGTTCGGTGCGTGCATGGTCGGGCAGCTCACCGCAGAGGGCCTCGAGCGTCGTGAGGACGGCCTCGTCGGCGCGGGGAACCCCGGTGAGGCCCGCAATGACATGGAGGTTCTCGCGCTCGGCCAGCGCCCGGGCGAAGGCGGTCTCGCGGCGGCCCAGGTCCTGCGGGAGGTGGAGGACGAGGGCACCGAAGGGATCTGTGGTGCTGGCACGTCCGCGGATGAGCTCGGTCGCGGTCGCGAGCAGGTCCGACTCGTCGTAGTGACCCGATTGCAGTCGCTCGATCGTCGCGCGGTGGACGCGGACGACGTCGGAGACGAGAGCGGTCGTCCCGGAGAGCGCCTCCAACGCCTCGTCGTCGACGTCCCGCAGCGCCTGGTGGGCGCGGGCCAGCGCCCGAACTGTCGACGGGTGGTCGGCGACGCGCCCGAAGACGCCTCGATCGGCGTTGAGGCACGCCCGGATCGCAGCCGTCGTGATGGGGCGCGAGGCCGGACGGCGTCCTGGGCCGGTGAGGGAAGGTGAGGCGAGCTGCTCGGCCAGGCGGGGGAGCGTGGTGAACCAGATACCCGCGACCCCGTCGCACTCCGGCGTGACGCCGCGCGCGAGGTGGCGTCGGGCCACGATGCCGGCGACGTTCGACGGGACGATGACCGTGACCGGGGACAGCGGGTCCTGGTGCTTGACCTCGGCGACGCGGATCCGCAATGCCTCCAGCGCCTCACGGCCGTATCTCGTGACAGTCGAACTCGCAGGCACGTGACCTCCCCTTGCCTCCCTTCCGACCCTAGCCGCAGCCACCGACGGGACGACGTGAGCACGGCCGATCTGTCGACACGGGCGCGGATGAGGAGGAACGTGGACAGGTCAGCACACACCTCAGGTCCCTGAGGAGGGCCAGCATGAGACTCCGACTGGTGGTCGGCACCATGGCCGTGGTGGCGACGATGGTCACGCCCGTGGCGTTCACGGCCACGAGCAGCGCGGCTCCGCCCGCGGACTTCGCCGTCAGCGACGACGGACCTTACACGCGACACGACGGCGGCACCGATCAGGCGATCGCCCACTGCGGGAATCCCGCGAGCAACCCTGCCCCCGACGACGCCGCGGACGATGGCGACGTGGACTCCAACGACGGGGGCAACCGGCGGCAGGGCAACGAGCCCAGCGTCGCCATCGACCCGACCAACCCGGACATCGTCGTCGCGGGCTGGAACGACTACTGTCAGACCGACCTCGCGGCAGGTTGGATGGGCCTCGGGTTCTCGGTCGACGGCGGCCGCACGTGGCTCAACTCGACGCTCCCGGGCTACCCCCTCGATGACTCCGAGGAAGGGAGGGTCTCACCGCTCAAGGGCCGCACCGACTCCGGTGACCCGCTCGTCGTCTTCGACAACGACGGCCGGCTCTTCGTCGGTGGCATCTCGTTCAACCGGGCGATGCCGCAGAACGGGTCGGTCTTCGTCGCGACCTACGAGCCCGGCGCAGGACCGAGTGGCGTGAGCGGCCAGCTGCCCAAGGACTACGTGAGGACCCTCATCGTCGGCAAGGCGGGCACCCCCTCGTTCGCCGGGATCTTCCAGGACAAGCCGCTCATGGAGGTGGACCGCAGCACGGCCAGCCCGCATGAGGACAACGTCTACTTCTGCTGGACCAAGTTCCAGGGCAACGGCCGGACGAAGATCTACTTCGCCCGCTCGACCGATCACGGGGTGAGCTTCGAGCGCAGCGAGATCGTCTCCGACGGCTTCGTCCAGGGGTGTGACATCGCCGTCGAGCACGATGGCGACGTCTACGTGTCCTGGGCGAGCTATCCGGTCTTCGGGCCCGCCTTCGGGATGCGGGTGGTCCGCTCCACGGACGGCGGCGCCACGTTCGGCAAGCCGGTCCAGGCCGCGACCTTCACGTCGTACTTCCCCAACATCGGTGGGGCACGCGACTGCGGCGACGGACCGTTCGCCTGCGCCGACCCGAGCTTCGTCTTCCCGCGAATCCCGTTGGAGCCGAGGCTGACCGCGGACCAGACCGGTGCGGTGGAAGGGGTCTTCGCGACCTGGAACGCCGTTGACCCCGACAGTGTCGAGGCGAGTGAGACCTCCTTCTCGTCCGCCGGGCCGGGCATGGTCGGCCGGTCGCTCGTCTACGTGGCGAGATCCGTCGACAACGGCTACACGTGGTCGGTCGGCGCTCCTGTCGATCCCTCGCCGGGAGACCCGGGCCACCAGTTCTTCGGCGACATCGACGCCTACGGCGGCATGCTCGTGGCGGTCTGGCAGGACAACCGGACTGACGACGACTACTCCGTCCAGCTGCCGCTCGGCAACAAGCTCGACGCCCAGGGCCGTGCCGTCTCGTCCGGGACGGACGTGGTCGCGACGTACGCCGCCACGTCCACCGACGGCATGGCGTGGACTCCGCTGGGCATGGTCTCGGCCGTGACACACCAGCCGTCCTACGAGATGTTCGGCAACCGCGACATCCCCTTCCAGGGCGACTACAACTGGGTGGCGATCGCGGACGGCAACGGCGCGGCAGAGGGCGGACGCTTCGCCTACCTCGCGTGGACCGACAACCGTGAGGTCGTGCCGGGGGAGGATCCCCGGGAGACAGAGGCCCAAGACGGGTTCGTCGACGGCTTCGACGTCCTCCAGTGCCGGATCGACCTCGGCGCGGTCGAGGACGCTGTCAACACCGACGTCCCGCTCGCTCGAGCCGACGCGCCCTACACGGGGGACAACTGCGGGAACGGAGGCGGACTCGACCAGGACATCTTCGGCACGAGGATCGCGCTCGACTGATCTCCGCTCGAGGCGGAAGCAGTCGTATGCCGCTGGGCCGGCGACCGCTCGCCGGCCCAGCGCCGCGCGTGGCCGGTCCCCGGTGGCCCGATCTGTCGATTAGCCCTGCGCGGCGGCTCGTGCAGGAGCAGGGTTGTCCTGTGGAACCCGACCTGCGCTCGCTCGTCGCCCGCGCCACCACGGAGCGGCACATCGACGTGTCGGCCGGCGTCATCCTCCGGGCCGCCCGGGCCGAGGCCGGAGGCTGACCCCGCGTGGCAGCCGCCCTCCCCGCACCGTTGGCCGACCCCTCGGGCAGACGCACCGTCGTGCGATTGCTCGAGCGGCTGGCCGACCTCGGGGCCAGACCGGGTGCCTCGGCGGACGAACGACTCCGCCAGGGCACCCTCATCTTCGCCTCGGCGCTCATCGCCGTGCTCTCGTGCGTGTGGGTGGCGACCTATCTTGCCTACGGCTACCCCGTGGCCGCCGCGATTCCCGCGGCCTACCAGGTGATCACGGTCATGGGCCTGGTGTTCCTCGCCCGGACGCGGCGTTTCGCCATCTTCCGGACGACCCAGTTCCTCGCGTTCTTCATCCTGCCCGGCCTGCTGCAGGCCGCGCTCGGCGGCTTCGTCGCCTCGAGCGTCATGGTCCTGTGGTCGGTCTTCGCCCCGCTCGCAGCGGTGGCACTCCTCGGCGTTCGCCGCTCGCTCGGCTGGCTCGCGGCCTGCATCAGCTGGATCATCGTGCTCGCCCTGGTCGACGACAGGCTCTCGAGGAATCCCGCGGAGCTGCCCCCGGCGTTCGTCCTGACCTTCTTCGTGCTCAACATCATCGGGGTGACGTTGAGCGCCTACGTGATGCTCGGCTACTTCGTCGGACAGCGGGAGAAGGCGCGGTTGGCCCTCGAGGCAGAGCAGGAGCGGTCCGAGCGCCTCCTGCTCAACGTCCTGCCGGAGCCGATCGCGCGTCGGCTCAAGCAGGAGAGCGGAGTCATCGCCGAGCACTATGACGACGTCAGCGTCCTGTTCGCCGACCTCGAAGGTTTCACCGAACGGGCGATGGTCATGCCGGCGGAGGATCTCGTCGCACTGCTCGACCGCATCTTCACGGCGTTCGACCTCGTCGCAGATGCGCAGGGCGTCGAGAAGATCAAGACGATCGGAGACGCCTACATGGTGGCCGGGGGCCTTCCGGAGCCTCGCGCGGATCACGTGGAGGCCGTCGCCCGGGCCGCTCTGGCGATGCGCGACGAGATCCGCGCGATCGCCGCCCGGACCGGGCATTCGTGGCTTGCCGTGCGGATCGGGATCGATGCCGGGCCGGCGGTGGCCGGCGTCATCGGCCGACGGAAGTTCATCTACGACCTCTGGGGCGACACGGTGAACACCGCGAGCCGGATGGAGTCGCACGGCCTGCGGGGGGAGATCCAGGTGACCGAGCGCGTCGCCGCCGCCTTGGGGGAGGAGTTCCTCCTGCGCGAGCGTGGCGTCATCACCATCAAGGGCAAGGGGCCCATGCGCACCTTCCTCCTCGACGGGCCGCGGCCGGGGCTGCGCCGACCTGAGCCGCGGGGGGCCGCCCCTGACCCGGCCACGCCAGATGGGCGGTGACCGTCGTGTGCCCCGGCCCTGAGCCGTCGCCGCTCGACCCTGCCCGGCGCGCTGCGGGCGCTCCACCGCGACCCAGCCCAGCGGCATACGGCACCGTCATCGACGACTTCGACGGCCCGCAGCTCGACCGCGCGACCTGGCTGCCCCACTACCTGCCCGCGTGGAGCTCGCGACGAGAGACCGCAGCGTCCTACCGGCTCGGCGGCTCGTGCCTGACCCTCGAGATCCCCCTGCGCCACCCGCTCTGGTGCCCGGACGAGCACGAGGTCCCGTTGCGAGTGTCCGGCATCCAGTCCGGCAACCAGTCCGGACCGGTGGGCAGCACGCGGGGGCAGCAGCCGTTCCTCGACGGGCAGACCGTCCGCGAGGAGCAGCCCCGCTTCGAGGGCCTGCTCATGGACGGCGGGCGCTTCGAGATCCGGTGCGCCATGCGGATCTCACCACGGTCGATGGCTGCCGCCTGGCTGGTGGGCTTCGAGGACGAGCCCGAGCGGTGCGGCGAGCTGTGCGTCGTCGAGATCTTCGGCCGCACGGTCGAGGCGCTTGAGACGGTAACGACCGTGGAGGGCGACTCCGAGCCCACGACGGCCGAGGTCGGGATGGGGGTCCACGCCTTCCGCGACCCCAGCCTCACCGAGGACTTCGTGTCCCCACGGCTCCAGGTCGACCCGTCCCGGATGCACACGTACGCCGTCGAATGGGACTCCCGTGGCGCGACTCATCTCGTCGACGACGTCCTGGTCCGACGGACTCCGGCACCTCCGGCCTACCCGCTGCAGGTGATGATCGCCGTCTTCGACTTCCCCGACTGGTCCGACGGGTCTGATGAGGACCTCGTTCCCGCGATCATCGTCGACCGGGTGGCCTGGCGGCCCGCCCGGTGACGATTGGCTGACGAGCGCGGCGGTGCGGTGGGTGGGGGCGGTGGTTGGGGGCGGGCGTGAGACGCGTCAGGCCGCGTGACGAGCGGTCCGCTGCGAGGGGATGCGCCCGCGCTCGGGCACGGTGGCATCGGCGGCCAGCCTCACGCCGGCTCCGACCCTCGCGTCGGCGCCGACCTTCACGCGGGGACCCAGCAGCGCCCCACGGCCGATGACGGCCCGCGGGCCCACGTGAGCCGCGCTGCCCACGACGGCGTCCTCACGGATGACCGCGTCACGATCCACCCAGGCACCGGTCAGGACCCGGGCGCGGGGCCGCACCGTCGCGCCCGACTCGACATAGGCGGAGGACTCGACGAACGCCGTGGGGTCCACCTCGGAGGACGAGTCGATCAGACCCCCACCGTTCTCGTGGCGGAAGTACCGCAGGACGGTTCCGTTGTTCTCCTCGAACTCCACATACTTCTTCCGCTTCTGCATCACGTTCCACCTTCTCTCCGTCGTGTGCGCTCAACCGGGTGACTTCGGCCCTGATGACCGAACACGTGTTCTACAACGAGCGGGAGGGGCGTGATGTTCCGGAAATGTCCACCAGATGTCGCAGGTCCTCGGCCAGGAGCGCGGTCAGGTCATCGGCGTCGGGGACGAGCTCAGGGTCCGTGACGACGGTGATACAGACGTTGCCTGCGTAGGACAGGATGTCGAACGTCACACCGACATTTCCGGGGGTGACGGCGACGGGGAGGATTTCCAGCACCGGATGTCCCCCGAGGCTGAGGCCCGCGGCGGGCCCGCGGACGTTGGTGACGAACGTGTTGACGAGGCGTTGGTGCTGGATGAAGGCGCGGAACACGCCGATCCGGCCCAGGCCACGGAAGGCCAGGCCGAGCGGGCCCGCGGAGCTGGCTCGAGGACCTCCCCGACGGGCCCGCGAGATCGCCGCCGTTCGGGCGAGTCGCTCGTGCGGGTCGGCAGTGGTCGGCAGGGTCAGAGGGACCACGCCCGTGACGTTGCCGAGCCGGTCCGCGGTGGTCTCGCGACGGCCGGAGATGGGGACGGAGACGACGAGCTCGTGCGGGTGCTCTCCGCGTCGTCGCAGCAGGCCGGCGAGGGCGCCGACCGCAGCGGTGACGAGGACGTCGTTGACGGTCGACCGGGTCGAGCGCGCGAGGTCCCTGACCGGAGAGAGCGGGATGGTGACCGTCGAGAGGCTCCGCCGAGGCCCCGTCGGGCGGTTCACGGACGTGACGGGCGCCAGTCGGGGCCGGCCACCGGTCAGCCCGAGCTCACGCAGGCCATGCAGGCCGGCGCCCGCGGTGGCGCGCAGCAGTCGGAGGTGGTGCGCCCGTTCGCTCCAGGCATCGCGCAGCAGGTCGTTGCGGCTCGGTGCGGGGTGCGGGAAGGGGATGTCACTCGAGGACCCCGCCTGGTCCGAGTCGGCGAGGGCCGCCTGGTCCGAGTCGGCGAGGGCCGCGAGGACCGCCAGGCCTCCGAGCCCGTCCGCGAGGACGTGATGCACGACGATGACCATCGCGGCGCTCCCGTCGGGCAGGCCGCTCACCCAGCGGGCCGACCACAAGGGGCGTGCCCGGGGGAGAGGTCGGCAGACGAGGTCCGCCACCACGCGCAGGAGCTGCTCGCGGCCGGCCGCCGCCGGGGACAGTCGAACCTCGGCGAGGTGCCGGTCGAGGTCGAAGCCGACATCATCGACCCAGAACGGCCGTCCGTGTCCCACGGGCGGGCGGACGATCCGCTGCCGCAGGCGTGGCACACGGGGAAGTCGCCGGGCAAGCAGCGCCCGCACCGCGGGAAGGCCCAGAGCCGATCCCTCGCCGACGACGAGGACCGCCGCGATGTTCATCGGCACCGGCCCCCGATCTGTCGCCAGGGTCGTCAGGTCGCCTGGACTCGTGCGCTCGATGTGCATCCTCGTGCCCCTTTGCCGACTGGAGAAGTGCTCTTCACGGCTGACCGTGAGGCGCCCGGTCAGCGTGCGCCCTCCCAGTCTGCGACAGCTGTCGATCGGGCGCGACGCAATCGGGCGGCGGTCGCGTGGGACACCACCCTCGTGGGACACCACCCTCGTGTGCGACGTGGCCGAGGTGGGTAAGGAGCCGTCGTCCGAGGATCCGAGGCCGAAGGGGTCGGAACATGCATGAGGGAGAGAGCGTCGAGCGGGCAGAGGGCGCCGTCGCGCCCGACCACCCGCGCAAGCCGGACTCCCCACCGGACCTGCGCAAGCGGGTCTGGAAGGTCAGCCTCAAGCGCGCGGTCCACGAGTTCAGTCACGACGAGTGCCTCGACCTGGCTGCGGGCCTCACCTACTACGGGGTCCTCGCGATCTTCCCCGGCATGCTCGCGCTCGTCTCCCTGCTCGGTGTCTTCGGGCAGGGGCAGGCGACCGTCGACGCTCTCCTCGACATCCTCGAGGCGGTGGGTCAGGGCGACTCCGCTGACACCCTGCGCGGCCCGGTCACCGACATGGTCAACTCCGAGGCCGCCGGTCTGACCCTCCTCGTCGGCCTCGTCGGTGCGATCTGGTCGGCCTCCGGCTACGTCGGAGCCTTCGGCCGCGCGATGAACCGGATCTACGGCATCGACGAGGGCCGGCCGTTCCTGCGTCTGCGCCCGATCAACCTCGCCCTGACGATCGCCTTCGTCATCATGGGAGCCCTGCTCCTGGTCGGCCTGGTCCTCACTGGTGACCTCGCTCGTGCGGTCGGCGACGTCATCGGACTGGGAGGGGCGTCGGTGACGGTGTGGAACGTCGCCAAGTGGCCGGTGATGCTCGTGCTCGTCATCGCCATGGTCGCCCTGCTCTACTGGGCGACGCCCAACGTGCGCCAGCCCCGGTTCCGATGGCTCTCCGTCGGCGCCGCCATCGCGATCGCCGTCGCGATCATCGCATCCGTCGGTTTCGGCTTCTACGTCTCCGGCTTCAGCAACTACGACAGGACGTATGGCTCCCTCGCCGGCGTCATCATCTTCCTCCTCTGGATGTGGTTGATGAACCTCGCCCTGCTCTTCGGCGCCGAGGTCGACGCCGAGCTCGAGCGCGGCCGGGAGCTGCAGGCCGGGATGGCGGCAGAGGAGGCCATCCTCCTGCCGCCGCGGGACACCAAGGCCTCCGAGAAGCGCGCCCGCAAGCGAGATCGCCTCATCGACGAGCAGGAAGCACTTCGGGAGCGGTCCGAGGCCGTCAAGGTCGGCTCCACGGTCGGCTCCGAGGCCGGCTCCAGGGATGGCGCCACGAGGTAACCGTTGTCGTCACGGCGGTCGGCACCGCCTACGGTGGCTTCATGGAATACAGGTACCTCGGCAACAGCGGACTCAAGGTCTCGGCAATCACCTACGGCAACTGGCTGACCCACGCCTCCCAGGTCGAGAACGACGTCGCCGTGCGCTGCGTCCGCGCCGCGCTCGACGCCGGCATCTCGACGTTCGACACCGCCGACGTCTACGCCAACACCGCCGCCGAGACGGTGCTCGGAGACGCGCTCAAGGGGGAGCGACGCGAGAGTCTCGAGATCCTCACGAAGGTCTACTGGCCCACGGGCCCGAAGGGCAAGAACGACACCGGCCTGTCCCGCAAGCACATCATGGAGTCGATCAACGGCTCGCTGAAGCGACTGCAGACGGACTACGTGGACGTCTACCAGGCGCACCGCTACGACACCGAGACGCCGCTGGCAGAGACGATGCAGGCCTTCGCCGACATCGTTCGTCAGGGCAAGGCGCTCTACATCGGTGTCAGCGAATGGTCGGCCGACCAGATCCGCGACGGCGTCAAGCTGAGCCGGGAGCTCGGCTTCCA
Source organism: Intrasporangium sp. (assembly GCF_032907665.1). GTDB lineage: Bacteria > Actinomycetota > Actinomycetes > Actinomycetales > Dermatophilaceae > Intrasporangium. The sequence goes on along the minus strand of NZ_JAJJPG010000024.1, from coordinate 8,821 downwards.
GCTCGTGTCGAACCAACCGCAGTACTCGATGCTGTGGCGGGTCATCGAGGACGAGGTCATCCCGACGAGCGAGGAGCTCGGCGTGAGCCAGATCGTCTTCAGCCCGGTCGCCCAGGGCGTGCTCAGCGGCAAGTACGCGCCGGGTGAGCCGGTGCCGGAGGGCTCTCGGGCCACCGACGAGAAGGGCGGTGCCGACTTCGTCAAGCGGTTCCTGCGTGACGAGGTCCTCGAGCGCGTCCAGGCCTTGCGGCCTGTCGCCGAGCAGGCCGGTCTGACGATGGCTCAGCTCGCCGTCGCCTGGGTCCTCCAGAACCCGAACGTCGCCTCGGCCATCATCGGCGCCTCCCGGCCGGAGCAGGTCGAGGAGAACGTCAAGGCGGCCGGAGTCCGGCTCGCCCCCGAGCTCATGGCCCTCGTCGACGAGGTCCTCGGCGACGTCGTCGAGCAGGACCCGGACCTCACCCTGGAGAACGCTCCGGCCGGCCGGGTCGTGTGAGGCTCGGCAGCGGCGCGCGCCGACGTGGGCACGCGATAATGGCTTCGTGGGCGACGCCGCCGGTGCAGTGGTCGGCGCAGTGGTCGGCGCCGTCGGCCAGTCCGACGTGGAGAGGACGACGATGAGCGAGCGCACCGCTGCCGAGGAGGTGCCGGACAGCCGCAGGATCGTCGTGGGCTACAGCGGGACCGAAGGCTCCGAGCCGGCGCTGGCCTGGGCGATCGAGACGGCTCGGCGCGAGGGGCGCCCGCTGACGATCCTCCACTGCTATGACCTTGCCCACGTCCCGGTGCTCGGGCCCACGGCGCCGGACGGTCAGGCCGACCTCATGGCGAGCGTCGCGGACCAGGTCGTCGGGGTCGCGGTGGAGCGGGCCGCTGCCGTGCTGGGCCGCGACGCCGTCACCGGCACGTGCGTCCTCGGCAGCGCCGCCGGCGAGCTCGTCGCAGAGAGCGAGACGGCGCACCTCGTGGTGACCGGCTCGCACGGCCGGGGCCGGCTCCTCGGCGGGCTCCTCGCGTCGACGTCGTACAACGTCACCGCCCACGCCGCGTGTCCCGCCGTCGTCGTGCGCGGGGACGCCTCGCTCCACCCGGACGCGGAGCATCGGGTCGTCGTCGGAGTCGACGACTCGGAGCCGTCCATGCATGCCCTCGACCGGGCCGTCCAGGTCGCCGTCGACACGGGTGCGGCGCTGCACCTCGTCCGCGTCATCCACCCGACCGTCGACCTTCACGCACAGCCCGACGTCGCGCCGATGGTCTTCGGCGACACCTACGCCTTGGACGACGCGCGGTACTCCGAGGAGCTGCGTGCCTACGCCGAGGACGCGACCCGCGAGCTCGTCGACCGAGTCCTCGCGCAGCACCGCGGCCTCGAAGTCACCTCGGAGGTGGTCGAGGACAGTCCGGGCCTCGCGATCGCCAGGATCGGTGAGGGCGCTGGGCTCGTTGTCGTCGGCTCACGCGGCCGCGGCGGCTTCACCGGGATGCTGCTCGGCTCGGTCAGCCACACCGTCATCCACCACGCGACCTCGCCGGTGATGGTCGTCCGCTGAGCGGGCGGTGCAGACACGCCCGCTCAGCCGACAGCGCGGTCGGTCAGGCGAAGGCCGCGCTCGTGGCCTCCCGCCCTCGCCCCGCCAGGTCCCAGTACGCGTGCGTGCCTGAGTCGAGCAGCTCGCGGCCGGCCTGGACGAGGGCACCCATCGCCGCGAGGTAGAAGCCCGAGCCCACAGAGATCCGGGCGACGCCGACCTCGGCGAGCTCGGCCACTGACGGAGCATCCGGCAGCGCCAGGACGTTGACGGGTGAGGACACGGCCTCGAGGATCCGCCGGAGGTCGGTGGGCCGGGAGACGCCCGGTGCGTAGAGCACGTCGGCGCCGGCAGCCTCGAAGGCCCGCAGGCGCGCGATCGTGTCGTCGAGATCGGTCTGGCCGTGCAGCAGGCCATCGGCCCGCGCGGTCAGCACGAGCGGAGCGGGGCCGGCATGCGCAGCCTCGGCCGCCGCGGCGACCCGCTCGGCGGCTACCTCGAGCGGGTACGGGCTGTCGGTCGTGGGGTCGTAGTCCTCGATGGAGCAGCCGGCCAGCCCGGTGGCCGCCGCCAGCCGCACCGTCTCGGCGACGCCCGAGGCGTCGGGTGCGAAGCAGTTCTCGAAGTCCGCGCTCACGGGGACGCCCACGGCCGCGACGACCTGCTCCGCGTGGCGCAATGCCTCGTCGCGGGTGACGCGGCCGTCGAGACGCCCGACGGTCCCGGCGAACCCGGCGCTGGTCGTTGCCAGCGCGCGGAAGCCCAGGTGCTCGAGCACCTTCGCCGAGCCGGCGTCCCAAGGGTTGGGCATGAGCAGCGGCTCGCCGGGGACGTGGAGGTCCCGGAAGCGCGCGCGTGTCGCTTCCGGGAGCGCCCCCGCGGGCCGGGAGGTGGACGGGGTGGTGGTGTCGTGGAGGGTCATTCCGCGACACTAACCGCCGCCACCGACAGCGGGCCGGGCACCGCGGCATACGGCATCGGGGTTCTGTTGAGGGGTGGGGAGCCGCTGCCCTCGGCTACTCGATGCGCGCGATCGGATCGCCTTGCGTGACGACTGCGTCCTCCTCGACGAGGAGGCGCACGACGCCGGCGACCGGGGCGAGCACTTCCGCGGCGACCTTGTCGACCTGGACCTCGGCGAGCAGCTGGTCCGCGGCGACGGACTCACCGTCGCCGACGAACCAGGTCGACACGACCCCTTCGCTGTCGGGGTTGTCCTTCGACAGTCCGGGGAAGGGCACATCGGTCATCCGGCCACCGCCCGGCGCACCGCCTCCTCGATGCGGTCGGGGCGCGGCAGGACCGCGTACTCGAGGACGTGGGCGTAGGGGATCGGCACGTCCGGCACAGCGACCCGCTGAACGGGCACCTTGAGCATCGTCGGGTCGTGGTCCGTCACCGTCGCCACGACCTCCCCGGACAGGCCGAAGGACTGGTAGTCCTCGTCGACGACCACCAGCCGACCGGTCTTGGCGACCGTCGCGAGGATCGCCTCACGGTCGAGAGGGACGAGGCTGCGCAGGTCGAGGACCTCGACGTCGATGCCGTCGCCCGCCAGCTTCTCGGCGACGTCCAGGGCGTGGTGGACCGACAGCGAGATCGTGACGACCGAGACGTCCTTGCCCTCGCGGGCCAGCGCGGCCTTCCCGATGGGAACGACGTGCTCCCCCTCGGGGACGGGAGCGAGGGAACGGGGGTTCTTCACCATCCACGGCAGGCCCATGACGCCTTTGTGGAACATGTAGACCACGGGGTTGTCGTCGCGGATCGCCGCAGTCATGAGGCCCTTCGCGTCGGCGGGGTTGCTCGGCACGACGACCTTCATCCCGGGCAGGTGCGCGAAGGTCCCCCAGAGGCACTGCGAGTGCTGGGCGCCGTCGGAGTACCCGCCACCGACCGCCGTCGTCAGGACCATGGGGACCTTGACGTTGCCGCCGGACTCGAGGTGGATCTTGGCCATGTGGTTGTAGATCTGGTCGAAGCACACGCCAAGGAAGTCGGCGAACATGAGCTCGACGATGGGGCGCATGCCCTCCGTCGCCGCGCCGATGCCGAGCCCGATGAACGCGGTCTCGGAGATCGGGGTGTCGAGGATCCGGTCGGGGCCGAAGCGGTCGAGCAGACCGGTCGTCGAGCTGAAGATCCCGCCGTAGGCCCCGACGTCCTCGCCGAGGTAGACGACCGAGGGGTCGCGCTCCATCTCCTGGGCGATGGCCTCGACCATCGCCTTGGAGGTGGTGAGCCGGCGGCCGGCTGCAGGAGCAGGACTCGTCGTGGTGTCAGTGATGGTCATCGTCGTCTCCTCAGGCGAACACGTAGGCGGTGGCCTGCGCGGGATCGGGCAGGGGGCTGTCCTTGGCGAAGGCGATGGCGTCCTCGACACGCTCGCTCGCTTCTGCCTTGATGCGTGCCACGGCGTCGTCGTCGAGTAGCCCGGCGTCGCGGAGCACCTTCTCGTAGCGGGGGATCGGGTCACGTGAGGCGACCTCGTCGAGGTCCGGTCGGTAGCCCTGGGCGTCACCCTCGAAGTGGCCGAGCAGGCGCAGGGTGTGGACCTCGATGAGGGAGGGCCCCTCGCCGGCCCGGGCCCGGGCCACCGCACGGCCCGCAGCGGCATGGACGGCCTCCACGTCGTTGTCCTCGACGCGCTCGCCCGGGATGCCGTAGCCGGCGGCGCGGTCGGCGTTGGACGCGACGGCCGTCGCGGCGGACTTGGGCACCGAGATGCCCCAGTCGTTGTCCTCCACGACGAAGACGACCGGCAGGTTCCACGTTGCCGCGAGGTTGAGGGACTCGTGGAAGGCACCTTGGTTGGCGGCGCCCTCGCCGGTGACGGCGACGACGATCTGGCCGGTGCCCTTGCGCTTGAAGGCGAGGGCCTGTCCGAGAGCGGGCGGGTAGCCCTCGGCGATGATGCCTGAGCACGAGAAGTGCGTGTCGGGGTCGAACAGGTGCATGTGGCCGCCGCGTCCGCGGCCGAGACCCGTCTCGCGGCCGAAGATCTCGGCCGTCATCTTCCGCAGGTCCACGCCGTGCGCGATGGCGAGGTGGTGCGGGCGGTGCGTGGCGGTCACCGCGTCGTCGGTGGTCAGATGGTCACAGACCCCAGCGGCGACGGGTTCCTGGCCGCTGGACAGGTGCATCTCGCCGGGGACGAGTCCCTTGCCGATGTCGAACCCCGGTCCCTTGTCCGCGTGGTACTCCCTGAGGATCGCGTCCTCGTAGGTGCGAGACAGGACCATCGTCGAGTAGAGCCGCACCCGGGTCTCGGAGTCGAGAGCCTGCTCCGGGGCGGCGCCGCTCGGCGTCGATACGTGCGTGTCCGTCGTCATGACGACCTCCAGTCCGGGGCTGCCGGTGGCAGGCGCCGGAAGGCGCATCGCGCCTGACCACAGCCAGCGCGGGCATCCCGGAGGCCGAACTGGCCACTCCCCACAGTAGGCACGACACACACCGCGGTCCACGCTTGTGACCCAGCCCACGTGGATTCACGCCCGAACCGTCCCGCCGGAGCCGACCCGGTTGGCCATCGGCCTGCGGGAGCCGGGAAGCGTGGCTAGGGTGCCGCTGTGGAGAGCTGGGAGCACGACGGCACCGACGGGGCTTCGCACCAGTTCGCCAACGAGGCGGAACGGCTCGTCTGGCACGCGCTCGTGGAGCAGGTCCACCCCGACACGGTCCTCATCCCCAACCTGCGGCTGACGAGCACCCAGAAGGACCACGAGCTCGACGTGCTCGCCCTCATGCCCGGCGTGGGCGTCGTCGTCGTCGAGGTCAAGGGCGGGAGCGTGTCGGTCGACGAGCAGGGCCAGTGGTGGTCGGGCAGCCGTCACCGCAGGAGTCGGGTCCGTCCGGTGGAGCAGGCCCGGGAGGCCAAGTACGCACTGCGCGCCTTCATCGAGGCCGACCCGCGGTGGAAGAACCGCCGCAGCAGGGTCCGCTTCGGCCACGCGGTCGTCCTGCCCTACACGGACCTGCCGGCCGGTTTCGCGACCCCCGACTGTCCGCGCTGGATGGTGAGCGGACGCGGCGACCTCGACGACCTCGGCAGACGGATCCACGACGTCGCCGCGGTGCAGGAGAACGCGCAGCGGGTCCCGACGCACGACGACGTCGACCTGATCCGCGAGATCCTCACGGGCCGCAGCTTCCCCGTCCATGACCTCACCGCGGAGGCCGACGAGCGCGAGGCGGTGGCCGATCGCCTCACCATGGAGCAGGCGGCGCTGCTCAACGTCACCCGGCTCATCCACCGCATGGAGGTGCGGGGCGGCGCCGGCTCGGGCAAGACGATCCTGGCCCTCACCCAGGCCAAGGACCTGACCCGGGGACAAGGCGACCGCCGGCCGCAGCGGGTGGCGCTGCTCTGCTACTCGATCGGTCTCGCGCAGTACTTCAAGCGGCAGCTCGCCGCCGTGCCACGCCGCCACCGCCCCGCGTTCGCGGGCTCCTTCGAGGACCTCGCCAACGCGTGGGGAATCTCCACGGACCACGACCGCAACGACGCCGACTTCTGGGAGCGCGACCTGGCCCAGCAGATGGCTGAGGTCGCGGCCGGGCTGCCCGAGGGCCAGCGCTTCGACGCCGTCATCGTCGACGAGGCGCAGGACTTCGCCGACCACTGGTGGCTCCCGCTGATGAAGGCGCTCAAGGACGAGGAGACCGGTGGCCTCTACGTCTACAGCGACGAGAACCAGCGGATCTTCGCCCGCTACGGTCAGCCGCCGGTCCCTCTCGTCCCCCTCGTGCTCGACCACAACCTGCGCAACACCCGGCAGATCGGCCGGGCCTTCGGACCGCTCACGCCGATGCGGATGACCCTCCGGGGCGGTGACGGCCCCGAGGTCGCGGTCGTGCCGTGCGCGAGCGAGACGGCCATCGACATGGCGGACGCGGAGGTGGAGTCCCTCCTCGACGAGGGATGGCGCCCGGAGCACATCGCCCTGCTGACGATGGGCTCGCGCCACGCCGTGCAGAAGGAACGTCAGGACACGCACGGGCAGATCGGCTACTGGCGATCGTTCTGGGATGACGACGACGTCTTCTACGGCCACGTCCTCGGCTGCAAGGGGCTCGAGCGCAAGGCGGTCGTCCTCTGCGTCAACACCGAGCACGCCGATCGGGCCCGCGAGAAGCTCTACGTCGGGATGTCCCGGGCCACGGACCGGCTCGTCGTCGTCGGCGACCCCGAGTTCATCCGCTCGATCGGGGGTCAGGCGGTCGCCAGGCAGCTCGGCATCTGACCAGCAGCGCAGCGCCATCGGTTCGGTGCTCACATGCCCCCATCCCCCCGGGCACCGTCCGGAACATCACGTGTCGAACCGGTCACACGGGCCTGCGTGCGCCGACGGGGCGCGGGAGGATGGGGGTGGCCGGGGCGGCCGCTCCGGCGTGAGAACCGGAGAGGGTGCTGCACCATGAACGTGAACGCCACGACCGACCAGACCGACGAGACCGGCTCCGCACCCGACACATCGCCGGAGCCCGGCCCCGGCCAGTCGGCCGGCGGAATCGTCGTCGGCTACGACGGCTCCGCTGCGTCACGGATCGCGCTCGACTGGGCCATCGAGACAGCGCGGGAACGAGGCCGCCCGTTGACGATCGTGCACGGGATGAACGTGCCGGCAACCGGTTACCCCGCGATGGACCTCGCCCAGGTCGAGCCGCTCTACGAGAGGACCGCCCGCGAGATCGTCGCGGAGGGCGCGGAGCGAGCCCAGCACACCCTCGAGCTGAACCAGATCGAGACGCAGTACTGGCTCGGCAGCCCGGCCGGCCAGATCATCGAGGCCTCGAAGAACGCCGAGCTCGTCGTCCTCGGCAGCCGGGGACGCGGGCGCATCCTCGGTGGGCTGCTCGGGTCGACCTCCTACGCGGTGGCGGCCCACGCGCACTGCCCCGTCGTCATCGTCCGGGCCCCGGAGGGCGAGGACCCCGAGGACCTGCCCGCGCCGAACCGTCCAGGCGCGGATCACCCGATCCTCGTCGGAAGCGACGACTCGCCCCCCTCCGAGCGAGCGGTGGACGTGGCTGCCCGGACCGCGGCGGAGACCGGCGCGAAGCTGCACATCGTCCGCGTCGCCCAGCCCCTCACCGTGAACACCTGGTCCGGCCTCGAGGCCGGCGACGGTGCCGGCCTGGAGCAGTCCGAGAAGGTGCTCGCCTGGGCCGAGGAGAGCCTCGCGAAGACGGCGGGGCGGGTCAGGGCGGCGCACCCGGATCTCGAGGTCACGACGGAGGCAGTCTTCGGCGACCCGGGGACGGTGCTCGCGGAGCTGGGCCAGAACGCCGGCCTCATCGTCGTCGGCTCGCGGGGCCGGGGCGGCTTCACCGGCATGCTCCTCGGCTCGGTCAGCCACCGTGTCATCCATGACGCCGTCTGCCCGGTCATGGTCGTTCGCTGAGCAGCCCACCGGTCGTCGGTGCGCCCGGGCGCACCGACGACTCGGTCTGTCCGCGAGGTGCCCCCACGCGCGGGGGCGGGAGGAAACCGGGGCGCGCGACAGCTGTCCCGGGCTCAGCGGCATACGACCCGGGTGGGGTGAGGTGGACCGGCCGGCTCAGTCGAGCGAGCCGGTGAGACGCCCGAGAGCCTCGTCCCAGCGGACCTTGTCGCCCTGGCCGTCCTCGGCGATGCCGCGCCCCTCGTGGTAGATGTCGAGGCGCGTGCCGTCGCCCTCGCGGTGCAGCTGGAGGTCGACGATGCTGAGCGGACCGTCCTCGTAGGGATGCCAGGAGACGCGGATCTGTTCCAAGGGGTGGTAGCTGCGCAGGACCCCACAGGGTCCGTCAGCGCTGTGCCAGGGCTCACCCTTCGTCAGGAGGCGGGCGCCGGGGCCGAGGAGGGCCTCCGTGCCGCGGGGGCTGATGAGGTGCTCCCACACGTGCTCGAGCGGGGCCGCGATGGTCGTGCTGGCGTGAACGCCGGCCGGCGACCCCTCGAGCTCTGCGTCCTCGGGGATCGACTGCGTCTCACTGGTCATGGGTACCTCCGGTCCGCGGCGGATCCGGCCCCGGATGGGCTGGACCCACCACTGACAGTCGACCAAGGATCCGGCGCGAGGACAAGAGGCAGAACGGGTGACGTATGCCGCTGGGCCGGCTTCCCGTCACCCCTGCCGTCGGGTGCCCGGCAGCGGCCGGTCAGTGCTGGTCAGGGCCGGTCAGGGCCGGTAGCCCGCACGGCGCAGGGCATCCGCCATGGCGCTGTCGACCGGCTGGTCCCGGCGATTCCCACGGGGCTGCTCACGGGGCTGCTCGGCGCGCGGTCCCCGGGGTCGCCCGCGTTC
>NZ_JAJJPG010000023.1:35123-37827 GCF_032907665.1 Intrasporangium sp. | reverse complement strand
GTCGCCTCCGGGTCGCCGTAGACCCCGAGGAGGTCGTCACGCAGCTGGAACGCCTCCCCAAGAGCGAGGCCGTAGGCGGACAGGCCGCCGAGTGCAGCCTCGGGGGCGCCGCCGACGCGGGCGCCGATGAGCAGTGGGTGCTCGATGGTGTACTTCGCACTCTTGTAGCGGATGACGTTGCGGGCCGAGGCGATTCGGGCGGCAAGGTCGAGACCGTCCCAGCCGCGCGCGGACTCCAGCAGGTCGAGGAACTGACCGCCCATCAGCTGGGTGCGCATGAGGTCGAACGTGCCGCGGCCCCTCGCGAGCCACTCGGCGGGCAGCCCCGACGTCGAGTAGAGCTCGTCACACCAGGTGAGGCAGAGGTCGCCCGCGAGAATGGCTGCCCCTTCACCGAACCGCGCGTCGTCGCCGGCCCATCCCCGTGCACGGTGCAACGCCGCGACCGCTCGGTGGGCAGAGGGCATGCCGCGGCGGGTGTCGCTCCGGTCCATGACGTCGTCGTGCAGCAGGGCTGCACCCTGGAAGAACTCCATGCTCGCCGCGAGCCGGACCAGCGCATCGGAGTCGCTGCCCCCGGCCGCTCGGTAGCCCCAGTAGAGGAAGCTCGCCCGCAGGCCCTTTCCGCCCGTGAGGAGTCGTGACACAGCGTCCACGAGAGGTGTGATCTCGTCACCGATCTCCGAGAGTGCCTGGGTCGCATCGGTGAGGTGCGCGTCGATCGCCTGTTGGACCCTCCGGCGCAGGGCGTCGAGGTCGGTTGGGCTGGTCACGCAGGCTCCTCCATCGCTCGGCGTGCGGAAATCCCCGGACGTCGTCGCCAGCCTACGCGGACGCGTGACCGATCCGTGGCACGGGTCGGCGACCACGACGCCCATCGATCTATCGTGGCGGCATGGCACACGGCACGGCATCCTCCATGACCCGCGCGGAGCGCTTCACGCGTTCTCTCGTCGCGATGGTCACGGGCGAGATGCCGACCTTCAGCTTCGAGTTCTTCCCGCCGAAGGACGACGCCGCGGTCGAGCAGCTCTGGGAGGCGATCCGGCGTCTGGAGAAGGTGTCACCGAGCTTCGTCTCCATCACCTACGGCGCGGGTGGCACGACGCGGGACCGCACGATCCGGCTCACGGAGCGGGTGCTCCAGGAGACGTCCCTGACGCCCATGGCACACCTGACCTGTGTGGGCCACTCCGTGACCGAGCTGCGCCGGGTCGTGGGCAACTACGCTGCGGCCGGGGTGCGCAACATCCTCGCCCTCCGGGGGGACCCGCAGGGCGGACTCGGTCAGCCCTGGGTCGCCCACCCACAGGGCCTCGACCACGCTGACGCGCTGGTCCACCTCATCAAGGATCTCGGTGACTTCACCGTCGGCGTCGCGGCCTTCCCCGACGGGCACCCGGAGTCGCGCAGCACTCTCCAGGACGTCGAGATCCTCATCCGCAAGGAGCAGCGCGGCGCCGAGTTCGCGATCACCCAGATGGTCTTCGACGTCGACAACTACCTGCGCCTGCGCGACGAGCTCGCCCGACGCGGTTCGCGGCTCCCGGTGATCCCGGCGATCATGCCGATCACCAACGCGCGTCAGGTGATCCGCATGGCCGAGCTCGCGGGCCAGCCGATGCCGGTGGCGGTGACGGATCGCCTCGCGCGGCACGGAGGCGACCCCGAGGGTGTGCGGCAGGAGGGGCTGGCGATCGCCACGGAGTCGGCTCGCCGCCTCCTGGACGAGGGGGCGCCGGGCATCCACTTCATCACCATGAACCGGTCGTCTGCGACGCTCGAGGTCTTCGGGAACCTCTGAGCAGAGACTGCACCCGCGCGCCGAGCCGGCTCGGCGGCATACGACAAGGGCCCGATCCCCGAGCGGACGGCACCCCTGCAACCCTCCGTTCGCGGACCGGACCCGCGCCACCACTCTGCCGGTCCACGCCTGCTCGGGCCTGAGCACGGGTACTCAGTTCGTCCGTTTCATGCAGTATGCCGCTGAGCTGGGTCTCGCGCGCGGGGGCAGTCGGGCGCGGCCCGGGTCTCAGGCAGGCGGGCGCACGGTGACCGAGCGACCGCCGGTGACCCGGACGAGCTCGTCGTGGGTCGTCGGGAAGACGGTGTGGGTGTGCCCGGCCGCGGCCCAGACGACGTCGTGATCGGCGAGCGTCACGTCGACCAGAGTCGTCACCGGGCCCGTGTGGGCAACGGGAGCGACCCCGCCGATGATGAATCCGGTGGTGTTGCGGACGAACTCGGCGTCGGCCTTCCCGATGCTCGCGTAACCCGTGATGGTGGCGAGGTGGTCGGTGTCGACGCGGTGTCCCCCTGAGGTGAGCACGAGGAGGGGGAGGCGGGCCCCCTCCGTCGTCGTCGCGACGAAGACGAGGGAGTTGGCGATGGCCGCCACGGAGGTGCCGAGGGCGGCTGCGGCCTGGGCTGCGGTTCTGGCCGCGCCGTCGAGGACGACGACGTCGGCCCGGACGCCCGCACGGGCGAGTGCGTCGCGGACGCGGGAGACGGCCGGGTGGTCGAGCAGGGTGGACGCGCGGGTGGTGTCAGGCCGGCCTGTGGACGGGTCCAGCGCGGAAGGGTCCAGCGCGGAAGGGTCCAGCGCGGAGGGGGAGTCCGTCATGGCTCTCACCGTAGCGGCGCGCTTGCGGCTGTCGGTGGTGCGGGTTAGGCTGAGAATATCGAACATATGTTCGAGGGAACT
>NZ_JAJJPG010000023.1:31004-35023 GCF_032907665.1 Intrasporangium sp. | reverse complement strand
AGCAGGTTCACAACAGCAGGTTCAAGTCGTCGGCAGGGTGTTCGGGCGTCCGCGGTGGAGCAGCGGGGCGTCCCGGGTCGTGTTCTCCCGCCTCGACGTGTGTCCCGAAGGAGACGTGTCGTGGTGCGCAGGTTCAGTGATCCAGTCGAGGTCCGCGTGGGGGAGCCGGAGCGTCCGGAGGCCTTCATCTGGCGCGGACGACTCTATGTCGTGCGTGACGTCCTCTCGCAGTGGCGGGAGCGACGCGCCTGGTGGCGGGACGCGCTCGACGCCGAGGAGGCGGACGTCGTGCCCGGGAGCTCGATCGCCGCGGCGGCGAGCGAGCACCGGGTGTGGCGCGTCGAGGCGAGCCCGGGGTGGTCGTTCGCACCGGGGGTCTACGACCTCGCCCACGACGAGTCGGCTCAGGGCGACCGGTGGTCACTCGTCCGGGTCGCTGACTGACAAGGAGCTCCATGATGACCTTCGTGCCCGACGGGACCGCAGCGTCCACGCACTCACGTTCGACCTCAGGTCCAACGTCGCCCGCTTCACGATCGACCTCACGTCCAGGGTCGAGCACGACTCCACGGGGCCGGCCGGCCGGAGGAGCGGTGACATTCCCCCGGCCGCCGATGCCCGCAGCGGTGCACGACCTGCTCGACCGGGCCAGGAGCACTCTCGAGGAGGCCTGCCGCACGGCCGACGCCTCCGAGCGCTACCGGGACGCCCACCTCGGGGCGCTTCGCGCTGCCGCCGCCCTCGTGGCCGCGCGCACCACGCCGTCGCCGCGATCCCGCCCACGGAGCGTCTGGCAGATCCTGCCCGGCCTCGCTCCCGAGCTGGCGGAGTGGGCGGCCTTCTTCGCCGCCTGCTCCGCCCACCGGTCGATCATCGACCGGGGCGGGCGGATCCCGGCCCGCGAGGCGGACGACCTGCTCCGGCAGGCGGAGATGTTCCTCGAGATCGTCCAGGGCATCCTCGGGGTCCCGATCACCGTGCCCCTGCCCGAGCTGACGACCCCGCTCCTCGTCTCGACCACGGCACCGTCCTCGCCCAGCCCCGGAGCTCGACTCGTCCGATGACCGACAGCTTCGTCCACCTGCACGTCGCGTCGGGGTACTCGATGCGATACGGCACAGCCAAGCCAGAGCAGCTCGTCGAGCGGGCCGCTGCCTTCGGGCAGCCTGCGCTCGCTCTCACCGACCGCGACGGACTCTACGGCGCAGTCAAGTTCGTCACCGCATGCATGGCGCGGGGGATCGACCCGATCCTGGGGGTGGACCTCGCCCTGGGCCCGGACCCGATCGAGCCGCGCCGCTACCCGGGGGCGGTGAGCGGTGGGCAGCGAGGCGCGACGCGAGCACGGACCCCGGTGCGAGGCGGCGCCCTCGTCGACCCGCGCCTGCCCCGGGTGACCGTCCTGGCCAGGGGGAGTCGGACCGGCCTGCCTCCCGGGGCGGGCTGGGCCGCGCTCTGCCGGCTCGTCACCGACACCCACCTGAGTGGGGAGCGCGGCAACCCGGTGGCCACGGCACGCCTGCTCGCCGAGCACGCCAGACCTGTCGCCGAGGTGGAGCGCCCCGCGGACGGTTCCGGTGAGAGGGGGCCGGGCCGTCCGGCTCCCGATGAGAGCGCCCGGTCCGAGTCGTCGTCGTCCCGGCTCGTCGTGCTCCTCGGGCCCGACTCGGACGTCGGTCGCGCGGTGCTCGCCAGGAAGCAGTCCCTCGCCCGGGCCATCCTCGAGCGGTGGCGCGAGGTCCTGCCGAGGGACGGGCTCGCAGTCGAGATCGTCTGCCACGGGGGTCCCGAGCACCTGCCCGGCAGCCTCGGACAGGCCGGTCGGATGCTTGCCCTCGCCGCCGAGGTCGGCGTGCCGACGGTGATCACCGCGTCGGTCCGGCACGCCGACCCCCAGGACGCCGCCATCGTCGACGTCCTCGACGCGGCACGCCGGCTGGTCGCTCTCGACGAGCGCCACCTCGACCGGGTGACGACGGCCGGGCATCTCTCGCCCACCCCGGTCATGCACGCGCTGGCGCGGGACGTCGTCCAGGTCTCGGGACCGGGTCTCGTCGGCGGGGGAGCGCTCGCCCGGCAACGGGCTGCCGAGCTCATCGCCCGGACGACCACGATGGCCACCGAGTGCATCCAGGACCCCCGTGCCGATCTCGGAATCGGCTCCGTCCACCTCCCCGAGCCCGGCGTGCTCGGCCTCCGTGAAGGAGTCAGTCCGCAGGCCGTCCTCGCGAGGCGGTGCCGCGAGTCGATCGGATCCCACTATCCCGGCCACTCGGCGACGCAGCTCGCAGCGGTCAGCGAGCGCCTCGAGGACGAGCTGCACGTCATCGAGACGCTGGGCTACGCGACGTACTTCCTCACCGTGGCGCAGGTCTGCGACCTCATCCGCGAGATGGGGGTCCGGGTCGCGGCCCGAGGGTCGGGGGCGGGCTCGCTGGTCAACTACCTGCTCGGCATCTCCGGGGTCGACCCGATGCGTTACGGCCTGCTCATGGAACGCTTCTGCTCGCCGTTGCGAGCCGAGCTGCCCGACATCGACATCGACGTCGAGTCCGCGCGGCGCACCGAGGTCTACGAGCGAATCCTCGACCACTTCGGTGGCGAGCGGGTCACGTGCGTCTCGATGATGGACACCTACCGCGTGCGCCACGCGATCCGTGACGCCGGTGCCGCGCTCGGCTTACCGCCGCAGGAGATCGATGCGATGGCGAAGGCCTTTCCCCACATCGCGGCCCGCAACGTCCGCAACGCCCTCGCCGAGCTGCCCGAGCTGCGCGCGAGCGGGCTCGACGTGCCACGGCTCCAGCTGATGTACGACATCGTCGAGCGGCTCGACGGGTTGCCGCGACACATCGCCCTGCACCCGTGCGGAGTGGTTCTCTCCGACTCCGCGCTCCTGGATCGGACCCCGGTCGAGGCGAGCTGGCTCGGCTTCCCGATGAGCCAGTTCGACAAGGACGACGTCGAGGCGATGGGCCTGCTCAAGCTCGACGTCCTCGGCATCCGGATGCAGTCCGCGATGGCCCATGCAGTGACCGAGGTGGAGCGGGTCGACCGGACCGGAATCGACCTCGACGACGAGTCCCAGGTGCCCCTCGACGACGAGGAGACCTTCGAGCTGATCCAGTCGACCCGGACGCTGGGGTGCTTCCAGATCGAGAGCCCGGGGCAGCGCGAGCTCATCGGCAAGTTCGGGCCGCAGACCTTCGAGGACCTCGTCATCGACATCTCCCTCTTCCGGCCCGGTCCGGTCAAGAGCGACATGATCGTCCCCTTCCTCAATGCGAGGCAGGGGTGGAAGGAGCCGTCCTACCTCCATCCCACGCTCGTGCCGGTGCTCCGGGAGACGGAGGGGGTCGTCGTCTTCCACGAGCAGGTCCTGGGGCTCGTCGCCGAGACGACCGGGGTGACCCTCGCCGAGGCCGACGAGGTGCGACGGGCGCTCGGGTCACCGGCAGGCCAGGACGAGGTCGAGAAGTGGTGGCGACCCGCGGCCCGGGCCCGCGGGTACTCCCCGGAGGACGTCGACCGGATCTGGAGCGTGCTCAAGGCCTTCGCGTCCTTCGGGTTCTGCAAGGCCCATGCCGCGGCCTTCGCCCTGCCGACCTACCAGTCGGCGTGGCTCAAGACCCACCATCCGGCTGCCTTCCTCGCCGGGGTCCTCACCCACGACCCGGGAATGTATCCCAAGCGGTTGATCCTCGACGACGCCCGGGCCTTCGGCATCACGATCCTCGGGCTCGACGTCAACGTCTCGACGGGGGAGTACCGCTTCGAGCGCACCGAGGACGGCGGTGAGGCGATCCGGCTCTCCCTCGCCGACGTCCATGGCATCACCGACCTCGAGGTCGCGAGCATCGTCGCGGGACAGCCGTACTCCAGCCTCTCCGACTTCTGGCAACGTGCTCACGTGTCCCGGCCGGTGGCCGAGCGTCTCGTCCTCGCCGGCGGTTTCGACGCGATCCACGACATCGTCACGGGTGGGATCGTCACGGGTGGGATCGGCACGGGTGGGATCG
>NZ_JAJJPG010000023.1:0-30904 GCF_032907665.1 Intrasporangium sp. | reverse complement strand
CACGGGTGGGATCGGCAGGGACGAGAGCATGACTGGAGGGGTCTCGGGCCAGCCCGGGACAGGAGGGATCACGGGCCAGCCCGGGACAGGAGGGCCGGGCCGGCGTCGAGTGGTGACCGGGTCCCGCAGCGGCTTGGGACGACGCGGTCGGGTGACCCGGCGCGACCTGCTCCTGCACGTCGCCGAGCTCGACCGCTGGTCCGCGTCCCAGCGCCGGGCGACGAGGGCCTCGGCCACGGCTCGCCGCAGCCCCACCGGACGAGGCACCCGCACGGCATCGCACCGGGGCCGGATCACCTCGGTGTCGGAGTCGGGCGACATCCGGGCCCTCGCTGCGGCGCAGTCCCAGGGGCCGGCTCCGGTGCCCTCCCGGGTCCCGGTGCAGCTCGCGCTCGACCTCGGGGACACGCCCCGGCTCACCGCGACGAGCGGCCTGCCGGAGATGACGGGTCCGGAGCGCGTGCGTGCCGAGCTCGAGGTGCTCGGCCTCGATGCCAGCGGACACGTCGTCGACTTCTACGGACCCATGCTCGATGCGCTGGGGGTGACCCGGGCCGAAGGGCTGCTGGCCGGGCGCAATGGTCGTGAGGTCTGGGTGGCGGGGGTCAAGGTCGCGACCCAGACCCCGCCGATCCGCTCCGGCCACCGTGTCGTCTTCCTCACCCTCGACGACGCGACCGGACCGGTCGACCTCACCTTCTTCGAGGACGTGCAAGGGCCCTATGCCTCGGCGGTCTTCCACTCATGGCTGCTCCTCTGCCGCGGCATCGTGCGCCGCACCGGCCGCCGCGGCCTGTCGATCCGCGCCACGGGCGCCTGGGAGCTGAGCGCACTCCAGGACGCCTGGACCGCCGGAGGGATCCCCGCCGTGCGCGATGCCATCGAGGCTGCCGACCGGCTCGCCTGGGAGCGGGCGGTGGCCATGCCCGGAGGTGAGGGGCAGCCCGCCGACGCCTCCGCTCGGCCGCTCGGAGTCGGTGAGACCCCCGATGGGCGCCGCGTGCTCGTCCACGCCTCCGGCTTCAAGCAGTCGCCCTACGCCGACATCCGTCCCGCGGGGGGTGACGTCCGGGACTCCCGGAGCGCCGCAGCGCTCGTGCCCGCGGACGTCCCCCACGGCCCGCCACGCAAGCTGTGGCACGCGAGTCCGGGAAGCGCAGGGCACTAGGGTGAATCTGCCAGCCACCTACCGCCAGATCCGGAGGACGTCGTGCCAGACGAGCAGCATCCGCAGCACCGCGTCGGTGCGCGCCCGTCCGCCGTCGTCTCCTCCGTCCGCGCCCACGCCGACGAGGCGGCCCGCATCATCGGTCGCCAGCTCGACGTGCTCGACCTCGGTGGCGGCACCGGAGGCGTCGCTGTCCCCCTCGCCGAGGACGGGCACCGCGTCACTGTCGTCGACCCCAGCCCCGACGCACTCGCGGCCCTGTCCAGGAGGGCTCGCGAGGCAGGCATCCACGACAACCTCACCTCGGTCCAAGGGGACGGCGACTCGCTCGACAGCGTCCTGTCGGGCGGCCGGTTCGACCTCGTCTGCTGCCACGGTGCCCTCGAGTTCGTCGACGACCCCGCGGAGACCCTTCGCGCCATCTCCGACGCGCTGCGTCCCGGAGGCACCCTGTCGCTGCACGTGGCGGGGCGTCTGGCGGTGGTCTTCGCCAAGGCCATCGCCGGTGAGTTCGCGCAGGCCAGGGCCGCCCTCGTCGACCCAGACGGGCGGTGGGGCCGCAGTGACCCGCTCCCGAGGCGCTTCGACCTCGACCGGCTCGAGGACCTCCTCTCCGGCGCCGGTCTCACCGTGGTCCAGGTCCGGGGGGCCAACATCCTCGGACACCTCGTCCCCGCGTCCCTCGTCGACTCCGACGCGGACCGCGCCGCACTGGCCGAGCTCGACGAGCTCCTCGTGGCCGGTCCGGGACGCGACTTCCTGCGGACCCTCGGAAATGGGCTGCACCTCATTGCCCGCCGGGACTGACCCTGCTCCCGGGACAGCTCCGGGGACCGCTCCCGAGGCGGTCCTCCGATGAGTAGGCGCCAGTTCACCGCGCCGAGCCGCACCGAGGAGGGGCCGCCCGACGACACCGGCTGCACCATCCTGCACGTCGACATGGACGCCTTCTACGCCTCTGCGTCCCTGCTCTCCCGTCCCGACCTGAGAGGCAGACCGGTCATCATCGGCGGCGCGGGCGGACGGTCGGTCGTGCTCTCCGCGACCTACGAGGCCCGGGCCTTCGGCGTCACGTCGGCGATGCCGATGGCCCGGGCCCGCCGGTTGTGTCCGCAGGCTGTCGTCATCGCACCGGACCACCGGCGTTATGCGGCGATCTCGGATGCGGTGATGGCCACCTTCGCGGCGATCACCGAGCACGTCGAGCCGCTGTCCCTCGACGAGGCCTTCCTCGACGTGTCGGGTGCCGTGCGTCGACTGGGGCCACCGACCCGGATCGCCGAGCAGCTGCGCGACACCATCGCCGACGAGCAGGGCATCACCTGCTCGGTCGGCGTCGCCTCGACGAAGTTCGTGGCCAAGCTCGCTTCGGCGCTCGCCAAGCCCGATGGCCTCATCGTGGTCCCGCGCGACGAGACGGTCTCGTTCCTCCACCAGCTGCCCGTCGGCGCCATCTGGGGGGTCGGGGACAAGACGGAGGAGCACCTCCACCGCCTCGGCCTGCGCACCGTCGCAGACCTCGCCCACACTCCCCTCGAGACCCTGCAACGCGCGCTGGGCGAGGTCGCCGGGCGCAACCTGCACGACCTGGCCTGGGGTCGGGACCCCCGGGCGGTGGTCCCCGAGCGTCGCGAGAAGTCGATCGGGGCGGACGAGACGTTCGCCCACGACGTCGACGACCCGGTCCGCATCCACCGAGAGCTGCTCCGCCTCGCCGACCGCACCGCCGCGCGTGCCCGGTCGGCAGGAATGGCCGGGCGGACCATCTCGATCAAGGTGCGCTTCTCCGACTTCACGACCATCACGCGCGCCAAGACCCTCCGCCACCACACGGATGTGTCGCGTGAGATCTTCGCCACGGCCAAGGAGCTGTTCGACCGGCTCGGGCTCCAACGGGCCCGGATCCGGCTGGTCGGTGTCCGGCTCGAGGGCCTCGTCCCGGCCACCGCAGCACCGATCCAGTCCGCCCTCGACGAGCCTGAGCACGGCTGGCGGGAGGCCGACCGGGCGGTGGACCGCGCCAGTGCCCGTTTCGGCGCCGGTGCCGTGAGACCAGCCAGCCTCATGCCGGAACCGCCCGCCACCCCCGAACGTTCGGGTTCACAGGACGCGTCGCGAGACTTATCCTGATGGAGAGAACCCACTACGACCCTCGGTCGTAGCCGGGTCGAGTCGACAACACCGCATGACAGGGAGGTGCCAGGTGGCACTCTCGGAACACGAGGAGGCACTGCTCCAGCAGATGGAGGAGGCCCTCTACGCCGAGGACCCGCGATTCGCATCGCGGATCGAGAAGACGAAGTCACGCGCGCTCGGTCGGGGACGAATCGTCGTTGGTGTTGCCGCAGGGATCATCGGCCTGGCCCTGATCATCTTCGCGGCGATGAGCTCGAGCATCTGGCTCGGAGCCGTCGGCTTCGCCGCGATGGTCGCCGGCATCGTGTGGGCCATCACGCCCGCCAAGCAGGCCCTGGGCTCCGTAGCCGAGGACGGCGCCGTCACCCCGCACAAGGGGGGCAGGAGCGGCCCCTCGAGCGCCAAGCAGGGCAGTTTCATGGACCGACTCGAGGAGCGCTGGGACAAGCGACGTCACGACCAGTGGTGACCAGCCCGAGCTGAGGACGGTGCAGTTGGGGGACGTCCCTGCGCCGCGCGTCCTGCCGAGAACCCAGCCCAGCGGCATACGGCCGTGTCACTGGCACCATCGACCCGCTCGCTCGACCGACAAAAGCCTACGGCCGGGTCAGGAAGACCCCCACCGCCCACGTCGCGATGATCGCGAGCGCCGTGAGCAGCTCGATCCCCATGTTGAGGATCACCGCACGCACCGCGTGGCGCGTGGCCACCCAGGCGCGCGCACGGTCCCGGTGCTTGAGCCGCTCGAGCAGGTAGACGGTCCCCACGAACGCGATGGGTGCGCCGAGCACCGGGATGACGAAGAGGCCCACGACGGCGGCAACGAGGGCCAGACCGATGATCTTCGAGTCCACCCCCGTGGCCCGCATGCGGCGGCCGGGGATGAGGTACTGAGCCACGAGCCCCACGGCATAGATCGCCGATGCGGTCCAGAAGACGGCCCACCCTGCACCGGACTGGGTCTCGAAGGCCCAGACGAGGGTCGCACCCCACACCAGCAGGAGGCCTGGGAGGACGGGTACGACGATGCCGACAGTGCCCACGAGCATCGCGAGCAGGACCAGGACATTGGTGGCGGTGATCACGTCGGGATGATCACGCTCGCGGCATCAGCCCGGTGAGGTCCTGTCAGAGCCCCTCCACCGAGGCAGAGGTGGAGGACTCGTTGAGGCGATCCGTCTCGTCGCGGATGTCGACGGCCCGGTCCATGAGCGCGGGGAGGTGCTGACGGCCGTGGTGGGCGCAGAAGAGGAGCTCCCCGCCGGTGATGAGACGGGCGCGAATGTAGGCCTGGGCGCCGCAGCGGTCGCAACGGTCGGATGCGGTCAGTTCGGGTGCCAGTGCTGTGGTCATCGTGCTCGCCTTCTCTCCACCCTCGGGGGTCCAGCCGAGACTGAACCCTCTCATATACCAAGACGCTCGACCAACGAGTTGTGTTGCCCCGCCCGGGGCTCCTTCACCCTCTAGCCGTGCGTCCTGCACGTTCCAACAGTGAAGCACGTGGATTCCTTCCCGACCGTGAGGCGGGGCTTTCGAGACCTGCGTCATGCCCGGATCGTTACGTCGCCCGGACCAGGTGCGGCGCCCACCGCGAGCCTCCTGACGATCGTCGGCGCGGCTCGTTAGGCTTCCCGTGCCGGGCCGACGAGCGGCTCGCCGCCACGACGAAGAGAGTGATCGACCACCTTGGCCTCCGCCTCCCGCCCCGCTCCCCACGGCAACGGTGACTACACCGCACGCCACCTGCAGGTTCTCGAGGGTCTCGAGGCCGTGCGCAAGCGGCCCGGCATGTACATCGGGTCCACCGACCAGCGGGGCCTCATGCACTGCCTCTGGGAGATCATCGACAACGCCGTCGACGAGGCGCTCGCCGGGGTCTGTGACCACATCGAGGTCATCCTCGGCGAGGACGGCTCCATCGAGGTCCGCGACAACGGCCGCGGCATCCCCGTCGACATCGAGCCGCGGACGGGCCTGTCCGGGGTCGAGGTCGTCTTCACCAAGCTGCATGCCGGCGGCAAGTTCGGTGGCGTGTCGTATGCCGCCACCGGTGGCCTCCACGGGGTGGGCGCCTCGGTCGTCAACGCGCTATCGTCCCGGCTCGACGTCGAGGTCGATCGCGCCGGCAAGACCTACGGCATGAGCTTCCGGAGGGGGGAGCCCGGCACGTTCACGGACGCCAAGGGGGCGCCGCACTCGCCGGAGGCGCCGTTCACCCCCTTCCAGCGCAAGAGCGCGCTGCCGGTCGTCGGCAAGGCCAAGCGCGGAGTGACCGGCTCACGGGTGCGGTTCTGGCCGGACCGGCAGATCTTCCTCAAGGACGCCGAGCTCGACTACGACGCCCTCGTCGCCCGGGCCCGACAGACCTCGTTCCTCGTTCCCGGCCTCCGGCTCGTCATCCGGGACCACCGCGGGCTGCCGGGCACGCCCGCGGCCGACGGGCCCGTGGAGGAGGAGTTCCACCACGACGGCGGCATCACCGAGTTCGTCGAGTTCCTCGCGCCGGACACCGCGGTCACCGACGTGTGGCGCCTGCAGGGCTCGGGCACCTTCAAGGAGACCGTGCCGATCCTCGACACCGAGGGCCACATGACCCCGACCGAGCTCGAGCGCGAGTGCGTCGTCGACGTCGCGCTCCGCTGGGGGCAGGGCTACGACGCACGGATGCAGTCCTTCGTCAACATCATCACGACCCCGAAGGGCGGCACTCACGTCACCGGCTTCGAGCAGGCCCTGCTCAAGGTCTTCCGCCGCCAGCTCGAGGTCAACGCCCGCCGCCTCAAGGTCGGCAACGACAAGCCGGAGAAGGACGACGTCCTCGCCGGCATGACCGCGGTGGTCACGGTGCGGCTCGCCGAGCCGCAGTTCGAGGGCCAGACCAAGGAGGTCCTGGGGACCAACGCCGTGCGCGCGATCGTCGCCAAGGTCGTCGAGAAGGAGCTGACCGCTCGACTGACCTCCACCAAGCGCGGCGACAAGGCCCAGGCGGCGCTGCTGCTGGAGAAGGTCGTCTCCGAGATGAAGTCGCGGATCAGCGCCCGGCTGCACAAGGAGACGCAGCGGCGCAAGAACGCGCTCGAGAGCTCCACCCTGCCGACCAAGCTGCGCGACTGCCGCACGACCGACGTCGACCGGTCCGAGCTGTTCATCGTCGAGGGCGACTCGGCGATGGGAACGGCCAAGGAGGCGCGCAACTCCGAGTTCCAGGCGCTCCTGCCGATCCGGGGCAAGATCCTCAACGTCCAGAAGGCTTCCGTCTCGGACATGCTCAAGAACGCCGAGTGCGCCTCGATCATCCAGGTGATCGGGGCCGGCTCGGGGCGCAGCTTCGACCTGGCCTCGGCGCGCTACGGCAAGGTCATCATCATGACCGACGCCGACGTCGACGGCGCCCACATCCGCACGCTGCTGCTCACCCTCTTCTTCCGCTACATGCGACCGCTCGTCGAGGCGGGGCGGGTCTACGCCGCGATGCCGCCCCTGCACCGGATCGAGGTGATCAACGCCGGCGGCAAGAAGAACGAGTTCATCTACACCTACAACGAGCCGGAGATGCGGCGCACCGTGGCCCGGCTGGAGAAGGGTGGCAAGAGGATCAAGCAGCCGATGCAACGCTACAAGGGCCTCGGAGAGATGAACGCCGACCAGCTCGCGGACACGACGATGGACCCCCGCCACCGCACCCTCCGCAGGGTGACGATGCGCGACCTCGAAGCCGCCGAGCGGACCTTCGAGCTGCTCATGGGCAACGACGTCGCCCCCCGGAAGGACTTCATCATCGTCTCCGCCGCCGACGTCGACCGCGAGCGCATCGACGCCTGACCAGTCGCTCGGTGGCGGAGCTGTCCACAGGATGGCGGATGGCGGGCTGTCGGACGGCGGTCGTGCTTACGATGACCTTGCCGATGCGCGGGCCGGACCGTAGCCGGAGTGAACGGAGACACGCCGCACGGCGTCGGGTAAGGACAAGGCGCCGAGGCTGGACTGGCACTGAGCACGACTCGGCACGCATCGAGAAGGGGATCGATGGTGGAGGACCACAGGAGAACTGACGAGGCTCACCGCGCGGGTGGTGCGGCCGGCGCGTTCGGCCTGTCCCCGCGTGACGTCGCCCCGCCCCATCGCGGGGCCGGCGGCGCGGCGGGTGGGACCCATCGAGACGGCTTCGGGACCTCAGCTGCGCCGGCACCGATGCGCTACCTCGACCCGGGCGAGCTCGACTGGGCTCGCAGGACCATCGGCGAGATCGCCTCGACCTTCGCGTCGCGGGTCGTCGGACAGGGGCGGCTCCAGGAGACGCTGCTCATCGCCCTGCTCACCGGTGGCCACGTGCTCCTGGAGAGCGTGCCGGGGTTGGCCAAGACGACGGCGGCCCAGACGATCGCGCAGGCGGTCGGCGGGACCTTCCACCGCATCCAGTGCACGCCTGACCTCCTGCCGAGCGACATCGTCGGCACGCAGGTGTACAACCAGCAGACGGGCGCCTTCCAGACGCAGCTCGGGCCGGTCCATGCCAACTTCGTGCTCCTCGACGAGATCAACCGAAGCAGCGCAAAGACGCAGTCGGCGATGCTCGAGGCGATGCAGGAACGGCAGACGTCGATCGGCGACCGGAGCTACCCGCTGCCCGACCCGTTTCTCGTGCTCGCCACGCAGAACCCCATCGAGCAGGAGGGCACCTATCCACTGCCCGAGGCGCAGATGGACCGGTTCATGCTCAAGGACGTCCTCGACTACCCCTCCCCGGCCGAGGAGGCGGAGGTGCTGCGTCGCATCGACTCCGGCATCTTCACGCATGCGTCGGACCCGGTCGTGAGCATTGCCGACGTCAAGCGCCTCCAGGCCCTCGTCGGGAGGGTCTATGTCGACCCGGCGATCGTCAACTACATCGTCGGCATCGGCTACGTCACCCGGCATCCCGCTGACTACATCAGCCCCGACCTGGCGTCCTACGTCCAGTTCGGCGCCAGTCCGCGGGCGAGCATCGCGTTCACGAGCGCTTCCAGGGCCCGAGCGCTCATCGACGGGCGCAACCACGTCGTCCCCGACGACGTCAAGGCCCTGGTCCACCGGGTCCTGCGGCACCGGGTCATCCTCGGCTTCGAGGCGGCCGCGGACGACCTGCCCGTCGAGCGCGTCATCGACGCCATGGTGGGCGGGATCCGCACCCCCTGATGGGGCGAGGCACTCATGACGACGAGGCTGCTGACCCGGGTGAAGAGCAAGCTCTTCGTTCACTCACGCCGACGCTCGCGCAACGTGCTCGAGGGCGAGTTCGCCTCGGTGTTCCACGGGCGCAGCCTCGACTACGACGACCTGCGCGACTACGTGCCGGGCGACGAGGTCCGGGACATCGACTGGAAGGCGACGGCCCGGCACACGTCGCCCCTGGTCCGTCGCTACGTGGCGACTCGCAAGCAGAACGTCATGCTCGTCATCGACACCGGGCGCGGGATGGCGGCAGCCGCCCGTGGGGGCGAGCCGAAGAAGTCGGTCGCGATCACTGCGGCCGGTCTCGTCGGCTACCTCGCCCAGCGGCACGGCGACCTCGTCGGTCTCGTCCGGGGCGACGCGACCTCGACGGTCGCGCATGAGCTGCGGGGGAGCGAGGCTCATCTCGAGCGTCTCCTACGGGCCATCGACGCGGCGACGACCCTGGACGGCGAGGCGAGCAACCTCGCGGCCCAGCTCCAGTGGATCGTGCGCAACGTCCGCCGTCGCCTGCTCCTGCTCGTCGTCGCCGACGACGTGGAGCTCGACACCGCCCTCTCCGACCTCCTGCGCCGGCTCCATGTCCAGCACGAGATCCTCTGGCTCACCGTCGAGGATGCGGATCCGACCTCGGTCGACCCCGACCGGACGGCGGTCGACGTGGCGGACCACTACACGATCCCGACGTTCGTCCGGACGAACGCGGCTGTGAAGGCGGCCTACGCCCAGGCAGTCGCCGAGCGGACTCGTGCGACGAACGCCGTCCTCGACGGCGCCGGGATCAACCACATCCGGGTCGGCTCCTCCGACGACGTGCTCCTGGCCGTCTTCACCCTCCTGGAGAGGCAGCGCCGTGCAAGCCGCTGACTCCCCGCCTCCCGGCTTCTACGCGCCCGATCCCTACTCGGACCGGTGGCTCTGGCTCGCGGTCG
Organism: Intrasporangium sp.; assembly: GCF_032907665.1. GTDB lineage: Bacteria > Actinomycetota > Actinomycetes > Actinomycetales > Dermatophilaceae > Intrasporangium. The sequence continues at coordinate 21,457 of NZ_JAJJPG010000023.1, read as the reverse complement.
CGATCCTCGCGGCGGTCGCTGCCTGGTATGCGTGGGTCTGGTGGACCACCCGCTCGCGACGGGTCGTCGTCCCGCCGCGAATCGCTCCCGACCGGCTCACCCGGCTCCGGGCCGACTACGCCCGGCAGATCGACCTCGTCGTCGCCCAGGCCGACGAGGGTGCCATCACCCAGCGACGCGCCCACCAGCAGGTGAGCGTCCTCGTGCGCCACTTCGTCCAGGAGGTGTCGGGGATCCACGCCCCCACCATGACCCTGACCGACCTCACCAGCTCGGGCGAGCGGCTCACCCCGGTCTCCAGGGTGGTTGGCGTCCTCTACCCGGGTGAGTTCGCCCCGAGGGAGACGCGGACCATCGGAGGGGCGGCACGCGTGGCCAAGGAGGTGGTGGCCAGGTGGAGCTGAGGTACCCGACCGTCGTGGGCGTCGGCGTCCTGATCGCCCTTGTCGGCGCCTTCGTGGCCTACCGACTCGTGTCGCAGCGTTCACGCCGATCGGCTGCGGCCGTCGCCAACTCGGTGGTCCTGACCCGTCTGCCGGAGTATCGGCGAGCCGTGCTCCGCCATCGCCTGCGCATGCTCGTGCTCACCGCCAGTGCCGCCCTGCTCGCCGGTGCCGCCCTCACGGGGGCCGCGCGGCCGGTCGACGTCACGGTCGAGCGCCCGGAGACCCGCAACCGCGACATCATGCTGTGCCTCGACATATCGGGGTCGATGGCGGCTTACGACGCCGAGCTCGTCCGCACGTTCATGGAGCTCGTCACCCAGTTCGAAGGGGAGCGGATCGGGCTGGTCATCTTCAACGCCTCAGCCGCGACGGTGTTCCCCCTCACCGACGACTACGACTTCATCCAGGGCGAGCTGGACATCGCCCTGCGAGCCCTGACAGGCGATCGGGAGTTCGAGTACTTCTTCGCCGGCACGTTCAACGGTCTCGGCACGTCCCTCATCGGTGACGGCCTCGCGACGTGCGTGTCGAGCTTTGACAGGGTCGATACGAGGCGAGCGCGTTCGGTGGTCTTCGCGACGGACAACCATCTCGCCGGGCGGCCCCTCCTCGAGCTCGACGAGGCCATCGAGCTGGCCAAGCTGCGTGCCGTACGGGTCTACGGGATCAATCCCGAGGAGGCCGGAGCGGACGAGCAGGCCGTCGCCATGCGTGAGCTGGTCAGGTCGACGGCGGGGGAGTACTACGCGATGGACGACCGGGCGGCCGCCGACCGCATCGTCGCGGCGGTGGAGGCGCAGGAAGCGACCGTCATCGACGCCGCCGCCCGCAGACTCCTCACGGACAATCCCGGGGTCCCCATCGCCCTCGCAGGCCTGGGTCTGGGCGGGGTCGTCGTCGCCAGCCGGAGGTGGGGCCGGTGACCCTTCTTCCCATCGCGCCGGCATGGGTCCTCGCCGTCCTCGGCGTCAGTGCCGTCGTCGCCATCTGGTGGCACCCGAGACCGAGCGGCTCGGGCGAGTCCGCGGGGGGCCACTGGCGCCTCACCGCGGCCGTCGTCCTGCTCGGCGTCGCCGCCCTGCGCCCCGGTGTTCCCGGCGACGAGGTGGAGGCGACGGCGACGAACCTCAACGTCTACTTCGTCGTCGACACGACGAGCAGCATCATCGCGGAGGACTGGGGTGGCGAGAACCCCAGGGTGGCGGGCGTCCGCGGCGACGTCGCCGACCTGGCCCTGGCCCTGTCGGGCGCGCGGTACTCCATCGTGACCTTCGACCAGGTGGCCCGGGTCCGCCTTCCCCTCACCACCGACACGACAGCCCTCGATGCCGCCCTCGCGACATTGCTGCCGGAGCCGGCCGAGTACTCCCGGGGCTCGTCCGTGACGGTGGCCGATGAGCGTCTCGGCACGCTGCTCCAGCAGGCCGCGGAGCGCCATCCGGAGCGCGGCCGGATCGTCTTCTACCTCGGTGACGGTGAGCAGACGGCGGAGGGGGAACCGCCTCCGTTCACGATCCCCTCGGAGCTCATCCACGGCGGCGCGGTCCTCGGTTACGGCACGAGCGAGGGTGGTCGGATGAAGTCGACCCGGGCGCGCTATGACGAGTCCGCGTCCTATCTCCAGGACCCGACGACGGGTGCGGACGCGGTCTCTGTCATCGACGAGGACCGCCTGCGCCAGCTCGCCGGGCAGCTCGGCCTGCCCTATCACCACCGCGTCGCCGGCGAGTCGGTCCTGCCGGTCGTCGACGGCATCGACCTCGCGCGCTATGGCTCCACGGAGGAGCTGGAGAGGGAGCGGGTCCGCGCGCGCCGTGAGCTCTACTGGCCGCTCCTGCTCGGCGTGGCCGGAATCGCCGCGTGGGAGCTCGGCGCGGGCCTCGCCGGTCTCTCCCAGACCCGCCGGCGCAGGCCGGGGACGTCATGAGCACCCTCACGCCGCCGAGCCCGGCTGCGCGAGACATGCCGAGCACCAGACCCTCAGGGGCTCTGCCGTCGGCGGCCTCTTCAGCGCCCGACAGCCGAGCCCCACGTCGCACGCCGGCCCGCCGGGAGCGACGCAGGCGCCTCCTGCTCGGGTCCGCGCCCGTCGTGCTGCTCCTGATCCTCGTGGCGCTGCGCCTGCTCACGCTCAACGCGGTCCACACCCAGACGCTCGCGGGCTACGAGGCGGGCGACAAGGCCCGCACCCTGACCTGGGGTGAGCGTCAGGGGTGGGTCAACGTCGTCGAGCGCTTCCGGGCCCCGTTCGCGGTCGGGGACGCCCACGTCCTCAGCGGACACTTCGGTCTGGCCCGGCCGTGGTTCGAGCAGGCCTTCGAGCTCGTGCCCAAGGGCGGCGTCGAGGAATGCAGGGTGCGGGTCAACCTGGGCCTGACCTACGAGGCGCTCGGCGACGAGGCCAGGGCGAAGGAGCGCACGGAGGAGTGGCGTCAGTTCTACGAGAAGGGGCTGACGATCACCCGCGAGCGGCCCCCCTTGTGTGACGCGCCGGAAGGGGGCGAGACAGGGCAGCAGCTCGCCGACGCGGAGCAACGGATGGAGGAGAAGAACGAGGTGCAGCCAGCCCCCGAAGGGGGCCAACCTCAGCCCGAGCAGCCCCAGCCGACGCCGCAGCCGACACCGACGCCGGACCCGGACAAGGCGCCGAGCCAGGAGCAGCAGGACGCGCTCCGCGAGCAGCAGCGGCAGAGCACCATCGAGCGCAACCAGCGGCGCGGCAGCGACGACCGGGTCGAGCCCGAGGGCGGCGTGGGCACCTATCCCAGACCATGGTGACCCGGCTCGCCGGACACTCGGTGGACAGTCCGTCCCATCTGCCAGGGCGCTGGTGACCTGCCCGGCGCCAGCGTGCCGGATTCCGCTAGACCGGGTCGTCCGGCCCGGCGACGACCTCGGCGGCGTACTCGACGACGTCGACCGGGGCCTTGCCGCAGGACTCGGGCCGCTGCCGTCCCACCCGATGGCGCCGCACCCGGACACGCCAGGAGCGGCCGTCCTCGTGGGCGACGGCGATGACGGGCTCGTGCTCGTCGACGACGCCGGGCACTGCCCAGAGGGCGCCGATCCGGGTCTCCTCGATGAGTTCGCGCACCTCGGACTCAGCAGCCTGCTCCGGTGCCGACAGCGGTGAGCGGCCCCGGTCGTGAAGCCGGCCGAGCAGCTCCCGAGGCACGTGCCCGGTGTCGCTCGCGCTGAGGATCCACCCGGCAGTTGCCTCGTCGAGTCGGGCGAAGCCCTGGCCCCAGGGGAGCAGCACGGCGGTGGGGGCGAAGCGGTGGCCCCCTGTGTGTGACACCTCCCAGACGCGTTCGGTGTGGCCCTGGGCGAGCGCCGCCGCCAGGGGACGTCCGCGCACGGCGCAGCAGACGTCGCGGCGTCCGTTGGTGCAGATGAGCAGGTGGGGTGGGGCATCTCGGGCCCCGGGAAGGGATGCCCGAACCAGCTCGCGATGACCTCTCGCGAGCGCCGACCAGTCGAGCGCGAGCAGGTCGCCCGGCCGGGCGACCTCCGCCGACAGGAGCCATGCCTCATCGGGCCGAATCCCGGCATGGGCGACGAGGACCCGTCGAGGTCCCTCGTGGTCCGGGTGCCCGCCGGGTCGGCGGATGAGCATGAAGCGTCCACCGGCATCCCCGCAGCGGCTGTCGAGCTCGGCGCCGAGCTCGGCGCCGAGGTGCGACTCGCGGGCCGCGACCCTGCCCCAGGGGCCGGGCTGCTCGACGACGACGAGGAACGCGGCGCGGGCCGACGTGCCGAAGGCGCTCGTGGCATCGCGGTCCCAGAGCACGGAGCAGGCGTTGTCGGCCGGTCTCCCGTGACCCGCGGTGTAGGGGTGCTGGCCGACGTCGGGGCCCTCGGCGGGCGGATCGACCGCCGGCCGTCGGCGGCGGGTCATCCGACCGGGGGTGGGGCCACGACGGCGGCGATGACGGCGTTGGTGGGGGCACCCGAGCCGTCCCGGCGTCCGTCTGCCGGGGGAAGCTCGATCGCGACGCCATTGGCGGCTGCCGCACGAGCAGGCGTGTTGCCGGCGAAGGCGACGACGAGGGTGTCCTCACCCTTGAGGAAGCGGTGACACCGGACGCCTCCGGTGGCCCGCCCCTTGGACGGGTACTCGGCATACGGGGTCACCTTGAGCGATCCGCCCTCCGTTCCCGGAAGCGCGCCCGACGAGCCGGCCGACGTGACGACGACTCCCTCTCGACCCGGGTCGACGGCGGCGAAGAAGACGGCCCTGGCCCCGGCCCCGAGCTTGATGCCTGCCATGCCCGCCGCCGAACGCCCTTGCGGTCGAACGGACTTGGCAGGGAATCGGAGCAGCTGCGCGTCGCTGGTGATGAAGACGAGGTCGAGGCCGTCCCGGTCGGCCACGGCTGCACCGACGACGCGGTCACCGTCCTTGAGGCTGATGACGTCCCACTCGTTGCTCTTCGGCGCATCGGGGGTGACGCGCTTGACGACTCCGGAGGCGGTGCCCAGCGCGAGGACGGGCGCATCGGCCCCGATGGGCACGATGGTGAGCGGTTCCTCGCCCTTCGCGAGGTCGACGTAGGCTGCCAGCGGTGCGCCGCCGCCCAGGCTCGGCGCTCCGTTGGTCGGGGGCAGGGTGGGCAGCTCGAGCGCGGAGAGTCGCACCAGCCGCCCGGCCGTCGTGACGAGGCCGAACTCGCCGCGTGCGGTCGTGCGGACGGCACCCACGACGGCGTCGTGCCGGGACCGCGCTCCCTCGGACGTCACCGGGTCGGCGGTCGCCGTCCGGGCGAGGAGTCCCGTGGTGGAGAGGAGCACCCAGCAGGGGTCGTCGGCGATCTCCAGAGGCGTGGCGCTCGAGGGCCGGGCCTCCCCGGAGCTCTCGAGCAGGACGGTGCGGCGGGGGGTGCCGTGCTTCTTGGCGACGTCGGCCAGCTCCGTGGAGACGAGCTTGAGCAGGAGCTTCTCGTTGTCGAGCAGCGCACGGAGCTCCTCGATCTGTCGCTCGAGCTCCGACTTCTCGGTCTCGAGCTCGATGCGGGAGAACTTGGTCAGGCGGCGCAGCTGGAGGTCGAGGATGTAGGTGGCCTGCGGGTCGGACAGGTCGAAGATGTCCATGAGGCGGGTCTTCGCGGTGCCGGCGTCGTCGGACCCGCGGATGACCTGGATGACCTCGTCGATGTCGAGGATGGCGATGAGCAGGCCCTCGACGAGGTGGAGGCGCTCCTCCCGCTTGCGCAGCCGGAACGCCGAGCGGCGACGCACGACGTCCGTGCGGAAGTCGACGTAGACCTGGAGGAGCTCCTTGAGGCCCATCGTGCGGGGCTGGCCCTCGACGAGGGCGACGTTGTTGATGCCGAAGTTCTCCTCCATCGGCGTGAGCCGGTAGAGCTGCTCGAGCACGGCGTCGGGGTTGAAGCCGTTCTTGACCTCGATGATCAGGCGCAGTCCGTGGGCGCGGTCGGAGAGGTCCTTGAGGTCGCTGATGCCCTGGAGCTTCTTGCTCTGGACCAGGTCGCGGATCTTCTCGATCACCTTCTCCGGGCCGACGAGGTAGGGCAGCTCGGTGACGACGATGCCCTTGCGCCGGGGGGTGACGTTCTCGATCCGGGCGGTGGCCCGGGTGCGGAAGCTGCCGCGGCCGGTGAGGTAGGCGTCCCGGATGCCCTCGAGCCCGATGATCCGACCGCCGCCGGGCAGGTCGGGCCCGGGCACGAACTTCATCAGCTCGTCGAGGGAGCAGGACGGGTTGGCGATGAGGTGCCGCGCGGCGCCGATGACCTCGACGAGGTTGTGCGGGGCCATGTTCGTCGCCATGCCGACGGCGATGCCGGAGGCGCCGTTGACGAGCAGGTTGGGGTAGGCGGCCGGGAGCACCTCGGGCTGGTACTGCGTGTCGTCGTAGTTCGGCACGAAGTCGACGGTGTCCTCGTCCAGCCCGGACACCATGAGCAGCGCCGCGTCGGCCAGCCGCGCCTCGGTGTAGCGCGCCGCGGCAGGCCCGTCGTCGAGCGAACCGAAGTTGCCGTGCCCGTCGATCAGCGGCAACCGCAGCGTGAACGGCTGGGCCATGCGCACCAGTGCGTCGTAGATGGCCTGGTCGCCGTGGGGGTGGTACTTGCCCATGACCTCGCCGACGATGCGCTGGCTCTTGACATGCCCCCGGTCGGGGCGCAGACCGAGCTCGTTCGCGCCGTAGAGGATGCGCCGTTGGACCGGCTTCAGCCCGTCACGGGCGTCCGGCAGCGCTCGGGAGTAGATGACGGAGTAGGAGTACTCGAGGAAGGCGTTCTGCATCTCCTCCTCGACGTCGATCCCGACGATCTTCTCCTCGAAGTCCTCGGGCGGAGGCGTGGTGGTCGTGCGTCGGGCCATTGCCTGGTCAGGCTCCTTGCTGCGGTGGATGAACACCCCATCTTCGCCCACGGCGTCGCCGGGCCGTCACCTGCCACGCCGGGGCACCCGGAACGGGTGTGGCGATCGGGTGTGGGGCTGGGTGTGGGACGACCCGGCTGGGTGAGCGGCCGGCTGGTGGGTAGGCGACAGGAGGCGGCTTCGCCAATGCGGTGCCCACGCCGCTCCGCCAAGCCAGAAGGAGGAGACATGGCCACTGCCCGTGATCTCATGACCACCCCCGCCGAGTACCTCAACGACGAGGACACGCTCGTCGTCGCCGCCCAGGCGCTCCGGGAGGCAAACGTCGGCTCGATGCCGGTCCGGGACGCCAGCGGTCGCCTCGTCGGCGTCGTCACGGACCGTGATCTCGTCGTCCGCGGCCTCGCCGAGGGCAAGAACCCGGCCACGACGGCCGTGTCCGACGTCTGCACTGGCTCCGTCGTCACCGTGATGGTCGATGACGACGCCGACACGGTGGCATCGGTCCTCGGCGAGAACCAGATCCGGCGCGTGCCGGTCGTCGACGGGGAGGAGCTCGTCGGGATCGTGTCGCAGGCCGACATCGCCCGGCACCTGCCGGAGCAGCAGACCGGGGACGTCGTCCAGCGGATCAGCCAGTAGGGCGCTGCCGTCCGAAGCGGCCCCAGTGCGCGACGTCCCTTCCGCTGCGGCGGGGGCGACGCAGGCTGGGGCTCTTCGGCCCCGGCAGCGCGTGACCGATCGACACGACCCCGACGATGCCGCGTCCAGCGGGGATGCCGAACGCCGTCCGCACCGCATCGTGGTGGGCGGGTGGCACTCCGAAGAAGAGCCCGCCCAGCCCCTCGTCCACGGCCGTGAGCAGGATGAGCAGGGAGGCCATTCCGGTGTCCACGTCCCAGTAGGGCACCGGCCAGCGGGCCTCGTCGCGGTCGGTCCAGCCCTTGTCCGGCTCCGCGTAACGGTCGAGGTAGGCGTCCTTGTCGGACAGGCACAGGATGAGCACCGGAGCATCTCGTATGCCGCTGAGCCAGCTGTCGCGCGGTGCCGCCGTGTCCGTCGTGGCACTCCAGAACGACTCTCGCTCGTCGCCCTCCGAGAGGACGAGGAAGTCCCAGCCCTGGCTGAAGCCGGCGCTCGGGGCCCGGACGGCATTGGCCAGGCAGCGCTCCACGACCTCCAGGGGGACCGGCCGCCCGGGGTCGTAGCGGCGGACCATGCGGCGGCGGCGGACGACATCGGAGAACTCCATGTCCGACACCCTCGCATCCGCGTTCCGTCGGCGCCGGGCATGACACGATGTGCCCATGGTCGGAGGCAGCGATCTCTCGTCGGCGAGCCAGCCGGCTGACGTCGGTCCGCAGGCCGACGCCGTGGACGACGACTCCTGGCCCAAGGCGCCCGTCGAGTGGGAGGCGGATGTCGTCCTGCGTGACGGCACGGTCGCTCACATCCGCCCCATCGATCCCGCGGACGGGGACCGGCTGAGGGCGTTCCACGGCAAGCAGTCGGCCGAGTCCATCTACCTGCGGTTCTTCGCCCCCCTGCGTGAGCTGAGCGACCGTGACGTGTACCGCTTCACGCACGTGGACCACCACGACCGGGTGGCGCTCGTCGCCGTCCTCAACGAGGACATCGTCGGCGTCGGACGGTTCGACCGGGTCGACCCCACGACCGCAGAGGTGGCGTTCAACATCTCGGACCACATGCAGGGCAAGGGGATCGGCTCGGTCCTGCTCGAGCACCTCGCCGCCGTCGCGCCGGAGGTCGGCATCACCCGCTTCACGGCCGAGGTCCTGCCCCAGAACCGCAAGATGCTCATGGTGTTCAAGGACGCCGGCTACGAGGTGTCGAGCCACATCGAGGACGGTGTCGTCGGCTTGTCCTTCGACATCCTGCCGACCGAGCAGTCGAAGGCGGTCCAGCTCTCGCGCGAGCATCGCGCCGAGTCGCGCAGCATGCACACCATCCTCTTCCCGGAAAGGGTCGCCATCATCGGCGCCAGCCGCCGCAAGGAGTCGAGCGGAGCCCTCGTCCTGAGCAACCTCATCGAGGCGGGCTTCGAGGGCGAGCTCTACCCGATCCACCGGGAGGCCGACGAGGTCCACGGGCTGCGGGCCTACCGGACGATCACCGAGGCGCCGGGCCCCATCGACCTGGCCATCGTCGTCGTGCCGGCCGCCGATTCGATCGACGTCGTGGAGGACTGCGGCCGGGCGGGCGTCAAGGCGTTGCTCGTTCTCTCGTCCGGGTTCGCCGAGGCCGGCGAGGAGGGGGCCCGACTGCAGGACCGCCTGCGCGCGACCGCTCGAGGGGCCGGGATGCGCATCGTCGGTCCCAACAGCTTCGGGCTGATCAACAACGACCCCGGCGTCCGTCTCAACGCGACGCTGGCGTCGATCATCCCTGAGCGCGGTCGGCTGGGCCTGTTCGCGCAGAGTGGCGCGCTCGGCGTCGCCGTCCTTGCCTCGGCCGCCCGCCGCGGCCTGGGCATCTCGGTCTTCGCATCGGCGGGCAACCGGGTCGACGTCTCCGGAAACGACCTCATGCAGTACTGGATCGACGACCAGGACACGTCCACGGTCGGTCTCTACCTCGAGTCGATGGGGAACCCGCGCAAGTTCTCCCGCATCGCGCGCCATCTCGCGTCGGTCAAACCCGTCATCGTCGTGTCGTCGGGCGTCTCCCAGTACGCCGCCCCACCGGGGCATCGCACCCGCACTCCCACCGTGCCGCCCCAGGCCTTCGACGCCCTGCTCCGGCAGGCTGGTGTCATCCGGGTCGAGAACGTCCACCAGCTCTTCGACGTCGCGCAGCTGACCCTGCACCAGCCGATGCCGACCGGGGACCGCGTCGCCATCGTCGGCAACTCCGACGCGCTCGGTTCCCTGAGCGCTTCCGCGGCCGAGAGCTGGGGCCTGCAGGTGACGCACGGGCCGGTGTCCCTGCTGCCCCAGGCCTCCGCGGAGGAGTTCGCGTCCGCCCTCGACGCGGCGTTCGCCGACCCCAACGTCGACAGCGTCGTGGCGGCCTTCATCCCGCCCCTCGTGACTCCGGACGAGGAGGTCTCCCTGGCCGTGCGCAACGTCGTCGCAAAGCATGACAAGCCCTGTGTCGCAACCTTCCTCGGCATGCGTGGTGTCGATGGCGGTCTGCGTTACACCGCTGTCGACGGGCAGGAGCGATCCGTGCCCTCCTACGCGATGCCGGAGGACGGGATCCGCGCGCTCCGCTCCGTGACCCGCTACGCCCAGTGGCGCGCTCGCGACCGAGGCCACCCCGTGGTGCCGGTGGGCATCGACCGCGCTCGCGCGGACGGCCTGGTCGACGGCTGGCTGGCGGCACATCCCGCAGGGCGCGCCCTGACCAGGCACGAGACAGAGGAGCTGCTCGGCGCCTATGGCATCAGGCCCTGGCGGGCCGTCGAGGTCGGAGACGTCGAGGAGGCCGTGGCCGCTGCCGAGCAGCTGACCTATCCCGTCATCCTCAAGTCGACCTCACCCGTCGTGCGGCACCAGCCCGGCCTGGCGGGAGTCCGGGGCGACCTCGGGGACGCCGACGCCGTCAGGGACGCCCATGCGTCCCTCACCGAGCGGCTCGGGCCGCTCGGCGCGGACCGCTTCGTCGTCCAGCGGATGGCTGTCCCCGGCGTGTCCTGTGTCCTCAAGGCGACCGAGGACCCCCTCTTCGGGCCGGTCGTCAGCTTCTCCGTCGCCGGCCCGCCGACCGAGCTGCTCGGAGACATCGCACACCGCATCCCCCCGCTGACCGACGTCGACGTCACCGACCTCATCGACGGGGTCCGCGCGGCACCGCTGCTGTCCGGACATCGCGGCGCTGCCCCGGTGCATCGCGCCGCGCTCGCCGACCTCGTCGCGCGGCTGTCGGTGCTCAAGGACGACCTTCCGGAGCTCGCTTCGGTCGAGCTGAACCCGGTCAACGCCTGGACGGGTGGGGTCGACGTCCTCGGCGCCGACGTCGTCATCCGTCCCGCCCTGGTGCGCAAGGACACCGGTCGCCGCAGCCTCGGCTGAGCCCCTGGAGCCGGCGCGGGAGACCCGGGTCGATGGCCCCGGTCGGGGCACACCAGGCCCGGAACCCAGCCGGTGAGTGCAAGGATGTCACCCATGCGACGCGTCACACAGGACCCAGAGCGGGCCCTTCCGGAGGACCTCACGGCGGCGATCACCCATGCGGGCTACTACCCGGCGCTCGTCTGCGATGTCGTCGAGTCGGCCCTCGCCGGAGAGGAGGTGGTGTCGCACCTGGTTCACCAGGAGACGACCTTCGACCACGACACGGTCCGACGCCACGTGACGGTGCTCGCGGTCACCGACAGGCGTCTCGTCATCGCGCACGCCGACGACCATGCAGAGCCGGGGGCCCAGCCCACCGCCACGGCGACGACCGAGACGGTGCCACTCGACGCGGTCCGCGGTGTCATGGTGACGCATGTCGTCACCGAGCCCGAGGCGTTCGTGCAGGGGAGTCCCTCCCGCGACATCACCCTCACTCTCGGCTGGGGAGCGGTGAGCCGGCTCGACCTGCTGCCCGCGCAGTGCGGCGATCCGGACTGCACGGCCGACCATGGTTTCGAGGGAACCGTCGCCTCGGACGACATCTCCCTCCGGATCAGCGCGGCCGCCGACGGCGAGAACGCGGTGAGCCACGCCCTCAGCTTCGCGCGTCACCTCTCTCGTGCCATCGGCGGGTCCTCCCGGGCGTGAGGAGCCGATGACCACTCCCGACTCGGCCCGCCCTTTAGACTGGTCGCGCGGCAGCCTTGCCTCTGTGCTGCCCTCCGTGGCCGACCGGCTCGGCGTCCCGCGCTATGCGGGTGCGGACGTCTTCGCGATGCCGGAGGCTCGACGCGCCGTGGTCGTCCTCGTCGATGGGCTCGGCTTCGACCTGCTTCGACAGCGCAGCGGCCACGCCCCCTTCCTCCGGGAGCGACTCCCTGGCTCCCACCGCGTGCCGTGCGGCTTCCCCACGACGACCGCCACCTCGATGGGCAGCTTCGGCACCGGTCTGCCGCCGGGTGCGCACGGGCTCGTCGGGATGCAGGTCCTCGACCCGCAGACGGACCGGCTCGTCAACGAGCTCTCCTGGGAGGACGGTCCGGACCCTCGGCTGTGGCAGCCGCACGGGACCGTCTTCGAGGCGGCCGCCGCCGCCGGGGTGGAGGTGACCATGGTCGGCCCTCACTACTTCGAGGGGTCCGGCCTCACGACCGCGGCCCTGCGGGGAGCGCGGTTCACGGCGGCCCGGTCGCTCGACGAGAGAGTGGCCGCAGCGGTCGCCGCCCTTCGGGCCGCGCCACGCGCCCTCGTCTACCTCTACTGGGGCGAGGTGGACAAGATCGGTCACGTCCACGGCTGCCAGTCGTGGCAGTGGGGAGAGGAGCTCGAGTCCGTCGACCGGGCGCTCGCGTCGCTGGCGGACCAGGTGCCGGACGACACCCTCATCGTCGTGACGGCCGACCACGGCATGGTCGACATCCCCCATGCGAACCGCCTGGACCTCATCGACGAGCCGGACCTCATGGCCGGGGTGCGGCACCTTGGCGGTGAGCCCCGCTGCCTCCAGCTCTACACCTTGGAGGGCGCGACCGACGAGGTCGCGCACGCCTGGCGGCAGCGCGTCGGTGGACGGGCGAGGATCCTCCGGCGTGAACAGGTCGTCGACGAGGGCTGGTTCGGACAGGTGGAGGAGCGCGTCGCGGGACGGATCGGAGACCTCGTCGTGGTCATGGACGACTCCTTCGCGATGGTGCACAGCGGCCTCATGCGGGCCGAGCTGGTGCGCCTGCTCGGCCTGCACGGGTCCACGAGCGACGCGGAGCTTGCGGTGCCCGTCATCGTCGTCCCGCCGCGCCGGGGCGTCTAGGGTGGTCGTCCGTGGCTGAGCTCGTCTTCTTCTCCGGAACCATGGACTGTGGCAAGTCCACCCTGGCGCTCCAGATGGACCACAACCACTCGGCCCGAGGTCGGGTCGGCCTGATCTTCACGAAGATGGACCGCGCCGGCAGCAACGTCCTGTCCTCGCGGCTGGGACTGTCGACAGGTGCCCTCGAGGTCTCCGACGAGCTCGACCTCTGGGACGCGGTGGTCGGGCGCGCGACAGCGGGGCAGCGGATCGACTACCTCGTCTGCGACGAGGCGCAGTTCTACTCACCACGTCAGGTCGAGCAGCTGGCCCGGATCGTCGACGAGATGGACGTCGACGTCTTCGCCTTCGGCATCACCGCGGACTTCCGGACCGAGCTCTTCCCCGGCAGCAAGCGCCTCATCGAGCTCGCTGACCGGGTGCAGGTGCTCCAGGTGGAGGCGCTGTGCTGGTGCGGCCGGCGGGCGACGACCAACGCTCGCGTCGTGGACGGCGTCATGGTGGTCGAGGGCGAGCAGGTCGTCGTGGGTGACACCCAGACCGGCGGGGCCGGCGTCGTCGAGTACGAGGTCCTGTGCCGCCGGCACTACATGCGGCGCATGACCGCGCAGGCTGCGCGGGCGGCCTCGTTGTCGCCCGAGGTGCTGCCGTTCGACCTCGACGTCTGCGCCCTGCCTGCCCGGCCGATCACCCAGGCCGACTGAGTCGCGTGGCTGAGCCGTCCGTCCGTGTCCGGGCGGCACGCTCCGCCTGTGCGGATCATTCTCCCTTGCGGCCGAACATGATGTCGTCCCAGCTCGGCACGCTGGGACGACCCGATTTGCGGGTCGACGGCCGACGCGGCGCCGCTCGTGGGCTCGGGCTCTTCGATTCCCGTGGGGAGGTCACCTCGTCGGCCGGCGGGTCGTCCTGCTCCGGGTGGTCATCTGTGGGGTCCGGGCGATGCCTGCTCCGTGCCGAGGCACCCTTGCGCGCCGCAGCCGGGCCGTCCCGATGACCTTCGCCCGCGCGCGGTCCGCGCGTCCGATTCCCGGTCTGGGGCAGGGGCTGGGTCTCTGCGTCCCGACCACCGGAGCCGCTGCCGGCGCTCTCGGTGGAGGAGGGTCGGGGGGACGCGGTGCGGCGGCGCCGTCGCGCCCCGGGGGTGTCCGGCGCGGCCGACGCGGCGCGTGCCGTGGTCCGGACCGCGCGGGGATCGTCCTCGGGGTGACCGTGGGCGGCCGGCGGGTCCTCGTCGGGGGCGGGGGTGCGGGCGAGGTCCTCGAGGGGCAGGGCGTCCTCGGGCGCGTCCTCGATGCCCGGCACGTCTGAGCCGCGCCCGCGCCGTCGCCGGCCACGCTGGGCGCTGCGGTCACGCATCGCCTGCACGAGGTCCACCGGCTCAGCAGCTCGACCGCCGGTGCCGGTGGAGATGCCGCCCTCCGCCTCCACGTCGTAGACGCGGCCGGGGCTGAGCCCCCCGAGGTGCGGGGCCGGCAGGGGGCCGGGTGACTGCGTGTCCTCGTCCTCGCTGAGCCACCGCGCCTCGTCGTCGCGCGCCACGACGGTGCGGGCCAGGGGATCGAAGTCCCACGACGCCTCGCGCTGGCGGCCGCCGGCGTTGAAGAGCAGGACCACCGTCCAGACGCCCTTGTCGGTGCGCCGGGAGTCCCAGCGCGTGGCCTCGGGGTCGAGCTCGCGGGACCGGAGTCGCTCGGCGACCCGCGCTCCGAGGGTGGCGGCTCCACCGTGAGCACCCCGACCCCTCAGGCGGACCTGCCGTGCCAGTCCGGCCACGTGCTCGCGCTCGGCGAGGATCGGCACCTCGTAGCGATGCACCTTCTCCACGGACCAGCCCGCGCGCTCCGCGACCTCCTCGGCGGTGAGGCCGGCACGGATCATCGACTGGACGTCCTTGGGGCGCAGCCCGCCCTCGATCTCGATCTGGAGCTGCCCGAGTCGAGGTCGGTCCCGCCGGGCGGCGGCGCGCAGCGACTCGTCCAACGGGACCCGGTAGCGGTTGCCCTCGTCGTCGGCGAGCAGGAGGTGCACACCGTCCTCGTGGACGCCGATGAGGGTGAGGTCGTGCATGGGTGGGGTCTCCCGGTCGGTCGTCAGCCGGAGATCACCCGACTGCCTGCGTGTCGAGCATGCCACCGCATGGAGTGCGGCAAAAGGGACCACGCCGCGCAGGTACCGTTTGCCTTGGCATGCAGACGTCCTACCACTCCGCCCAGCTCACGCTCGACCTCGTGGGCGTCTTCGTCTTCGCCCTCTCTGGAGGGCTGGTCGCGGTGAAGAAAGGCTTCGACCTCTTCGGCGTCCTCGTCCTCGCGGTGGCGGCAGCGCTGGGCGGGGGGATCCTGCGTGACGTCCTCATCGGGGACGTGCCACCCGTCGGGATCAGCGACTGGCGGCTCCTCACCGCAGCCGGCCTCGGCGGCCTCGTCACCTTCGTCCACCACCCCGGCGTCGAGCGCATCTCGAGGTTCGTGCGGGTCCTCGACGCGATGGGTCTGGCGGCCTTCGCCGTGGCGGGGAGCCTCAAGGCCGTCACCCTCGGCGTGGAACCGATCGCCTCGGTCCTCGTGGGGGTGACCACCGCCGTCGGTGGGGGAGTGATCCGTGATCTCCTCGCCGGACAGGTGCCCGAGGTGCTCCGCCGAGAGCTCTATGCCCTGCCGGCCATGCTCGGGTCGATCGTCGTCGTCGTGGCCGGCGAGCTCGGCCCCCTGAGCGACTGGGTCCTCTGGGGTTCGGTCGCCCTCGTCTTCGGCCTGCGCATCCTCGCCGTCCGACTCGACCTCAACGCCCCCAGGCCCCTTCGCACCGGAGGAGACCCGAGATGAAAGTGACCGGCATGCAGCCCTATGACGCCATTCTCCTGCTCGGCTTCGGGGGCCCGGAGGCGCCCGAGGAGGTTCTCCCCTTCCTCCGCCGGGTCACAGCGGGGCGCGGAATCCCCGACGAGCGGCTGGAACAGGTCGGCGAGCACTACTTCCTCTTCGGCGGGCGCAGCCCGATCAACGACCAGAACCGCGCCCTCATCGCAGCCCTCCGCAGCGAGCTCGACTCCCGAGGTGTCGACACGCCGGTGCTCTGGGGCAACCGCAACAGCGAGCCGTTCCTCGTCGACACGCTGCGCGAGGCCCATCGCGCTGGACATCGGCGGCTCGTGGCGGTCACGACGAGCGCCTACAGCTCGTACTCCTCCTGTCGTCAGTACCGTGAGAACCTCGCCGACGCGGTCGCCGCGCTCCGGGACGACGGACTGGCCGTCACGGTCGACAAGATCGGGCCCTACGCGCCCCGGCCGGGGTTCCTGCGCGCCAACCTCGGTCACGTCGTCGACGCGCTGCGAGCGCTGGACGGCACCCCGGACGGCGAGATCGGCCTGCTCTTCGTCACCCACTCGATACCCGTCGCCATGGACGAGACCTCGGGCCCGGGGGACGGGGAGGGGCACCTCTACCAGCGGCAGCATCTCGCGCTCGTCTCGGCCCTCACCGACGAGGCGAACCGGGCGCTCGGACGCCACCTCGTCGGAGAGCTCGTCTTCTGCTCCCGGTCCGGACCGCCGACCCAGCCCTGGCTCGAGCCGGACGTCAACGACCGGCTCGAGGAGCTGGCCGCCGAGGGGCGCACTGCCGTTGTCGCCGCCCCGATCGGCTTCGTCTCGGACCACATGGAGGTCGTCTATGACCTCGACACGGAGGCGGCGGCGACGGCTTCGCGTCTCGGTCTCCGGTTCGTGCGTGCCTCGACCGTGGGGACGGACCGGGGCTTCGTCGCCGATCTGGTCGACGCCGTCGCCGAGCGCGCTGCAGAAGCGCGTGGGGCGCCGGTCCCGGCCTTCGAGGGACGCATGCCGTCGGTGTGCGCCGCCGGATGCTGTCCCAACCTCCGCGAGGCGCGTCCTGCCCTGTGCGGAAGGGACTGAGCACGGTGACCGCCATCCCGCCTCCCTCCGGCCAGTCCCTGGGCTCCGAGTCCGACGAATCGCACGAGTCTCATGGGTCACTCGAGTCACTGGAAGGCCTGTGCATCGCCCTGGCCGCCGAGGCCGGTCGCCTCATCCGCGACGAACGACCGGCAACCGTGGGTGTCGCCGCGACGAAGTCCACGGAGACCGACGTCGTCACCGTCATGGACCAGCGTGCCGAGGACCTGCTCCACCGGCTCATCCGGGCGGCCCGCCCCGACGACGGGATCCTGGGGGAGGAGGGGGTGGACGTCGTCGGCACGTCGGGGCTGACCTGGATCGTCGACCCGATCGACGGCACGGTCAACTACCTCTACGACATCCCCGCCTACGCGGTCTCCGTCGCCGTGGTCACCGGGGACGCGCGCACCGACGGTGCCTGGCGACCCGTTGCCGGCGCGGTGGGTGACCCCTGTCGGAGGGTGGTGCACCACGCGCGTCGGGGAGGTGGGGCCTGGACGCGGCGCGAACCCACCGACGGTGACGGCGGCGAGGCGGCACCGCGCCGCCTTGCCGTGTCCACCGAGGAGCGGCTCGGACGCTCGCTCCTCGCCACCGGCTTCGGTTACGACCCCGAGGTCCGGGCGCGTCAGGCGGAGGTGCTGCGGCGCGTGCTTCCTCAGGTCCGGGACATCCGGCGGATCGGCAGCGCCGCCCTCGACCTCGTCCGCGTGGCCGAGGGATCGGTCGACGCCTACGCGGAGTCGGGACTCAACCCGTGGGACCTCGCTGCCGGGTGGCTCATCGTCGAGGAAGCCGGTGGGGTCGTCGTCGGCGCCGCGAGGCACCCCGGCAAGGCCCTGACCGTCGCTGCCGGGGCCGCACTGGTCGAGGCCGTGCGGGCGCTCTTCGAGCCCCTCGGTCAGTGACCGCCGCCCACGGGGCACCCAAGGGGTCGTATGCCGCTGAGCCGGGTCAGCGGCATACGGACGCTCAATGGGGTGGCGCGCTCAGTCAGGCGGCTCGAAAGGGCTCGAGCTCGGGCACGCGCAGGTCGTTCTCGGCGGCGAGGCGGGCGAAGGACTCCAGCTCGCCGGTGTGGATCTGGATGCGGTAGTCGTCGCCGGCGGCACGCGCCTGGGCGAGGTCGTCGAGCGCGCCCAAGACGCGGACGCGGATCTGGTCGACGAATTCGGTCATGGGCGCCTCCTGGCCGGTGGAAGGTCGGTCGGGTTCGCAGACCCTACCGCGAAGTAGCGCCTCCAGAGTGCATCGGTCCGGGTTCGGGTTTGGCAAAGAGTTGGTGAAGTGTTGGTCCGGAAACGACAGATCTGTCGGGTTTCGGGGTAGAGGAGGGCGGAACTCGCCGCGAAACGAGGTGACACCGCGTGCCGGATGGGGCACAATCCGCGCACGCAGCATGTTTGGTGAGGTCGACACCTCTCCGGACGTGCGGGAACAAGTGGGCGCGTGGGGACGTTCTCGCGTCACAACATGGGGTGGGTCTCCGTCATCGGCGGAGCATGAGCAGCACGGAGAGGGCACAGATGGCAACCGACTACGACGCGCCACGCAAGACGGACGACGAGCTGAGCGAGGACTCGATCGAGGAGCTGAAGTCGCGCCGGGTCGACAAGAGCTCGTCCAGTGTGGACGTCGACGAAACCGAGCAGGCCGAGGGCTTCGAGCTGCCCGGGGCGGACCTCTCCGGTGAGGAGCTCTCCGTCCGGGTGCTGCCCAAGCAGGCCGACGAGTTCACCTGCTCGCGCTGCTTCCTCGTGCACCACCGCAGCCAGCTGGCCAAGGAGACCAACGGGATGATGATCTGCACGGAGTGTGCTGCCTGAGCGATCCGGGTCGCAGGTCGAGCAGATAGGGTCGGTCCACGTGACCGACCCTCGTGCTACCCCGGCCAGTGACCCGCACTACTCCCCGGCGGTCCGAGTGCGCCGGCTCGACCCGGACCTCCCGCTGCCGGCCTACGCCCATCCCGGCGACGCCGGTGCCGATCTCGTGTCCCGCATCGACGTGGCGATCGCGCCGGGCGAACGGGTCCTCGTGCCCACCGGGGTCGCGATCGCGCTGCCGGCTGGTCACGCCGGCTTCGTGCACCCGCGCTCGGGCCTCGCGTCCCGCCACGGCATCTCCGTCGTCAACGCACCGGGCACCGTCGACGAGGGCTACCGCGGCGAGATCCTCGTCAACCTCGTCAACCTCGACCGGACCGAGACGTTCGTCGTGCACCGGGGGGACCGCATCGCGCAGCTGGTGGTCCAGCGCGTGGCGCGACCCTCCTTCGTGGCCGTCGATTCGCTTGACGAGACGGTCCGGGGGGACACTGGACACGGGTCGACCGGCGGTTTCGGGGCAGTCCCGGCACCGACCACCTGAAGGACCTGACAAGATACACCGGGCCGCGGCCCCCGGGCGTGAGCTCCCGGCCACCGTCGCCGTTCGGCCGGCCTCCCGGACATCGGCCGGCCCGGCCCTCGACAGTCGTAACAGAAGGACGGATTCACGTGGGACTCTTCAGCCGCCGCAAGCCGACCAAGGACGAGCGGGTCGCTCACGAGGGCGAGTTCGACGACCGGGGCACCGACCCGGGGTCCGACTCCGTGGATGACGTCTGGGATGACCCGCGGGATGGTTCCGGCGCAGGCTCCGACAGCGACCCGGCCCAGTCCGTCCAGGTGGGCACAGGCGTGGGGGACGGGACCACCGGGCCCTTCGACCGGTCGGCCGTCGCGGACGACAGCGACTACCTCAACCTCGGGGCGATCTGGCTCAAGGGGCAGCAGGGCCTCGAGCTGCGGCTCGAGGTGAACGAGCAGGAGCAGCAGATCACCGGGGTGACCGCCGTGCTCGGCGAGTCGGCCGTCCAGCTGCAGGCCTTCGCCGCACCGAAGACCGAGGGCGTCTGGGTCGACATCCGCAACGAGATCTCCAAGAGCATCACCGACGCGGGCGGCACGGCCGAGGTGCGGTCCGGGGAGTTCGGCGAGGAGCTGCTCACGCGGATGCCGCAGAACGGGCCCGACGGCCGGACCGTCTTCGTGCCCGCGCGGTTCATCGGCTTCGACGGGCCCCGCTGGTTCCTGCGCGCCGTCGTCAGCGGCCGCGCGGCCATCGACGGCGACGCAGCGACCGGCGTCCACGACCTCATTCGCACGACGGTCATCGACCGGGGTGACGAGGCGCGTCCGCCCCGGGAGCTGCTCACCTTGCGGTTGCCCGAGACCAAGGCTCCGGCCGCGACGTCGGAGCAGCCCGACCAGTCCCATCAGTCCGCTGACGAGCAGCTCGACGACCTCAAGCCGTTCGAGCGCGGCCCCGAGATCACCGAGGTCCGGTGACGGCCGCTGGCCGTCCCGAAGCAGCTCCGTCCATGACGTCTGGAACCGGGAGCCGGATCCGTCGCCTCGCCGACCGGCTCCGCCGCGAACCCGCATCGGCGCACGAGACGGCAGAGACGCCACCGCGTCAGACCGACGCAGGCCTCGTCCCGATCCGGGAGGCCCGGCCGCGCGCCCGAGTCACCGTCGCGGGCGAGGTCCGCACCGTGGCGCTGCGCCCGCGGGTCGACGTGCCTGCCCTGGACGTCGAGCTCTGGGACGGCGTCGACGCCATCCACCTCGTCTGGCTGGGCCGCCGCAGCATCCCGGGGATCTCGCCGGGGATCCGACTGCGCGCGACCGGCCGGGTCACCGTCCAACGCCGCACACTGACCATCTTCAACCCCGCCTATGAGATCGTCGGGAGTCTGGGGCCGTCCCATGAGTGAACACATCGACGGTGCCAGCGTGGGCCGGGGCGTCGAGCGCTCCGAGGCCGACCTGCGCCGCTACACGACCGTCGAGGAGCTGCTCCGCGCCAAGCTCGCCGAGGCGATCGGCGGGTGGCGCGGGGCCCTCGAGTCGGCCATCCCCACGCTCGTGTTCGCCGTGACATGGGTGCTCACGAAGGACCTCAAGCTGTCCCTCGTGGCGGCAGGGGCCTGCGTCGTCGGACTGCTCGTCGTCCGGGTCCTCCAACGCCAGGATCCCCGGTTCATCGCCTACGCCGCCGTGGGTGTCGGCATCTCGGCGTTCTTCGCCCTCCGGTCGGGACAGGCCGAGGACGCCTTCCTGCCCGGCATGCTCCAGAATGCCGGCCTGCTCGTCATCCTCCTCGCGACCAACCTCGCCCGGTGGCCCCTCTTCGGGTTCGTCGTGGCCGTGGCCGAGCCGGAGGCCTTCGCGGAGGACCCCACCTGGTGGCACAAGCACCGGGGAATCGTCACCGTGGCGCTCCGTCTCGGCTGGGTGCTCATCGCCCTCAACGTCGTCCGGCTGTCGATCATGGTGCCGCTCTACCTCGCCGAGCAGGTCGCCGCCCTCGGCGTGGCCAAGGTGGTCCTCGGCTGGCCCGCCTACATCGTCGCGATCAGCGCGATGGGCGCGATCCTCGTGCGCGGGCAGACGCCCATCGACCCGAACGGGTCACTGGTCGACCGCGACGTCCCGGAGGCGTGAGCCCGGTGCGACGAGCTGCTGCAGCTCGGGCTCCTGCTCGGAGGTCGTGATGAAGAGCAGCTCGTCACCGACCTCCATGGCGTCGTCACGCGTCGGTGCGATCGGCCGTTCGTCGCGGATGATGGCGACGAGCACGGTGTCGGTCGGCCAGGCGATGTCGCCCACCCGCTGAGCGGCGAACGGGCTGCCCTCCGGAAGGGTGATCTCGACCATCGACGCGCGGCCCTGCTGGAACTCGAAGATTCGCACGAGCTCGCCGATGCTCACCGCCTCCTCGATGAGGGCGGTCATGAGCCGCGGCGTGGACACGGCGACGTCGACCCCCCACGACTCGTCGAACATCCACTCGTTCTTCGGGTTGTTGA